>JBEBAG010000359.1:0-2528 GCA_041159065.1 Verrucomicrobiota bacterium
ACCCGCCGTCCCGCATACCCGGGGTGCCCAAGCACAGAGACGGCGGCAGAGGCTGGAGGATCGGATTCCATGAGCGCCAAGGACTAAACTACGCTCCCGCGCGGGACTCAACCCGGCCAGACCCCGGACTTTGCGTCAGCTTTCCCTCGCCAGAACGCTCAGGCAATCCCCCCGAATCCCCAAAAAACAGCCCCGCCTGGTTGCGCACCGAGGTGATCCACTGCAGATGGCCCAGCCATTGCCCGTACCGAGCCGCCCCCACCATCCGCAACACCCCCCGGAAAACCACCCGAATCAACCGCAAACGCCAGTCCTCGTGGCGCGTGTTCCAGCGGTTCAAGCCCAGCGCCGCAGGCTCCGGCCCCAGCAAACCGCGCTCCTCGCAGAAACGGTAAAACGGTCCCCGCGCGTCAAAGGGGTCCCCCCCCGCAAGGCCCTCGGGCGACACCGAGTAAAGCCGGCGGATTAACCCCGAAATGGGCTCGCCATTGGAAAAAAAACCAAACCGATACCCCTTCGGACCCCGTCCCTTCCCCGCACCGGCCTGCGCCTCAATCGCCTCAAAATACCCCGCCACCAAGGCCCGCATCTCCGGCCGATTCCCAAAATCAAACCGGCTCGGATGCTTCGTGAACCGATCGCGATTCTGGCACCCGCTGAAATGAAAGAAGACTAAGGGCTCCTTCCCATTCACCCACCACCTCCCCCCGGAAAAACTCAGCACCCGCTCGTGCAAATTCCAGTACGCCACATTCAACCCCACCGAACGCTCCACGTGCACCTCCGGGAAAAGCGCAGGCAAAAGATTGTACCACTTCTGGTCCGTGCACAGCCCCGCCGAGGGCTCCTCGTAGCAATTCTCCCGACAGCGCACCGCCAGCCACTCCAACGCCGCGATCCCCGCTTCCGAGCGCCGAAATCCGATGAATCCACTGTTATGATCCGCCGCCAGAAGAAACGTGCCCTCCCCCGGTTCCTCGTGATCCGGCAGGGGACTCACCAGGTGCGGAGTCACCACCACCGACGCCGTCTCCAAGCGATCCCAGACCGTATCCAACCGGTGGTACACCCGCACATCGGAATCCAAATGGATCACCTTGGGGTACCGTTCGAGCAGCCTGCGCAAAAAGGGCGCCTTGAGGCTCGTGATCAACTCCATGGCGTCGTAGCGCATGCACCACGACGCAAAGCCCGGCCCCGCCACGTCCTCGCCCCAATGCACCTCCATTCCCGCAGGCACCTCCACCCCCTCCACGGGCCCATCCACCACCAAAATGTGAAAACCACTCTCAGGATGCTGACGCAGAAAACTGGTCCCCAAGGCCAGGGCATACTTCCAGTGACTCCAACTGATGGTGGTGCAAGCCGCTTTGTCCAATGGCATCGAGTTCGGAAGTTAATGCACGGCTCGCCCAAAGGAAACCCCGCTCTCTTCGCTCCCCGGCAAACCCGATCTCCTTCCGAATCGCTCCCCGCTCCCCCCACGCTCCCCTCCGCCGATCGCGCTCCCCAACCAACCAATCCCTGCTATCCCTTTTCCCGACCCGTTTTCCCATGGCTGTTTTCCAATCCCGCTGGCTTCTCAATTCGGGGATGAACGTTCTCGCTGGAGCCAGTGCGGCGCTGGTGAACTTCGGACTCCCCCCCATCCTCGCCCGCTTCCTCCCCGAGTCGCAGTACGCCCTCTGGAATCTCATCCTGCCCGTCGTCGCCTACCTCGGCCTTTTCGGATCCGGCGTCCACCTCGCCACCGCCAAGTTTCTCTCGGAAAAGGAAGGACCGGACTCGCTTTGGGAACGCCAGCGCACCGTCAGTGCAGGCTTTTGCCTCGCGCTTTTGGGGGCCGCCCTCGCCCTGGGCTGCGTCTTTCTCATCTCCCGCTTTTACCCCACCCTCTACCCCCGTATCGCTCCGGATCTGTCCTCCGCTTTTTCGCTTAGCATCCTCTGCATCGGGGGTTCCGCCGCGCTCCAGATCCTGGCCCTCCTCCCCTTGGGCGTCTTCACCGGCCATCAACAAAACGCCTCCTACGTCGGCCCCCAGGTGCTCTCCCGCGCCGCCACCTTGGCCATCGTTGCCTGGGGAGCCTCCCTGCACTGGAGCCTGCCCTCCCTCGCGCTCGCCTACGCCCTCGCCGGCTTCCTCCTCGTGCCCCTCGCCTACACCGTCCTCCTACGCACCCACGGCGCGTACGCCCCAGCCCTCCGCCAACTCCCCGACTGGGGCCACCTGCGCCAACTTCTCGCCTACTGCGGCCATTTCTCCCTCTGGTCCATCGGAGCCCTCCTCATCCACTCCCTCGACACCGTGCTGGTCGGCCGCTTCGAACTTTCGGCCGTCAACCCCTACGCCCTCGCCCTGGCCCTCACCCAAGTCCTCAGCGGACTGCTCAACGCCCTCGCCTCCCCCCTGCTCCCCGGCGTCTCCGCCCTCTACCAGTCCCCCTCGGATCACCCCGCACTCGCCCGCCTCCTGCTCAAAACGACCTTCTGGGCCAGCGTCATCGGCCAGTCCCTCCTCCTCGCCTA
>JBEBAG010000360.1:0-12357 GCA_041159065.1 Verrucomicrobiota bacterium
CCACGACCAGCGGGGCACAGTCAATCGTGGGCACGAAGCCGACCTTGAAGGGACCTTCGCCCGACAGGGATCTCACACGTGCTCTGGGGGTGACTTTGGTTGAGCCGCGTTTCACGGCGCACCCCTTTAGCAACGGATGTGCCGCGGAGGGGATGTTCCCGCCAAAACCCCTATGTTGAGCATTCCTCACTTTACCGTTCGAATTATCTCAGGTCAGGTGATGCCGTGAAATTCGTCCTCTCCTCCCTGCAACTCGCCGCCTTCTGCGCCGTGGCCAAACACCTCCACCTCGGACGTGCCGCCCAGGAACTCGGAGTCACCTCCTCCGCACTGAGCCATTCCCTAAAGGCGCTTGAGGACGATTTGGGATGCTGCCTTCTGGAAAGGGGCTCGGGACCGATGCGCCTTACCGAGATTGGAGCAGAGGTGCTCCGGGACGCGGATGAACTCCTCTCCAAAATGCAGACGATCCGGGAGCGGGTCCGAGCCGAACCATCTCGTGTACAGGAACATCTGCGGATTGCGGCAACCCAGACCGCCTGCCATTACCTGCTCCCAAACGTGCTTCGCGAGTTTGTGGAGAGCTTTCCCAAGCTCCAGATTACCATGGACCCCTGCGATGCTCCGGAGGCCGTTCGAAGACTCGCCGAGGGCCAGGTCGATCTCGCCGTGTGCCCGAGACCCGATTCTTTGAAACACCTGAAGGAGATCGTGTTGGCTCGGGATGAACTGCGTTTTCTGGTGCCGCCTGCGCATCCCTGGACCCATCGCGGAAGGGCGCGGGATGTGGAATCCGAGGCGATCATTGCTCCAGACCGCTTCAGCGAATCGCGCCGCCTCATTGCAGACCACTTTGCCCAGGACAGGCTGACCATCACCCCCCGTGTCGAGACGGGGAGCGAGGAGGCGATTAAACAGTTTGTTCGCTTGGGGATAGGGATTGGAATTCTCCCCGAGTGGACCGCGCGGGAGGAGGTGGAATCCGGAGCCCTCTGCTCCATTCCCCTCGGACGCCGGAGGCTGACCCGGACCTGGGTCGCGCTGCATCTCAAAAAGCATCGCCTCACCATCGCCGAAAGCCTCTTCTGCGACCTCTGCGCCTCCGTCGCCCGCGAAGTCATGGGGGATCATGGCCGAAAATTTTGACCGTTGGCATCGCGCAAACCTGCGTTTTCCTGCGCGCCAAAAGACCGAATCTTTTTTTGAACCACGGCCCCGCGGCCCTGATGCAGAGCGGCACGCGCGGCCACCTTCCCCTCCGGTTTGGCCACGATGTCAAAAAAAAGCCACCCCCACTGCCTTGCCTGAATCATCCCCCATGGGGTTCCCCTGGGCGATGGACCCTCGAGAGTCTGCGGCTCAGTTTCCCGGGGAGGAGCGCTTTGCCAGCAGGGCTTGGATGCCCGCGGCCAGAGCCGTGGCCGCCTCCGGAGTGCTGCGGCCCGAGAGCACGAGGGCGATCTGCCCCTCCGGACGCACCAGCACCACCTCCAGTTCGCTTCCCGGCTTGATCAGATGCCGGGTGAAATTCCCGGTCCAGTCCATCAGGACAGGCCAGGATACCGATCTCCCAATCATACTTCGAACCACGGGTTTGATCGGATCCGGGACCCCCTCGACCGCGGCCACCCCATAAATTTCAAGCCGGCCTTCAAAGGCCCGCTGCACCGGCTCCACCCAGTCGGCAATCAGGGAGGTGCCTGAGCGTCTCGCGGTCACCAGCAGCACCGGTTTTTTCCGCGGGAACCGGATCTCACGGAGCGCCCTGAACTGGTCCTCCAGACAAAGGTCCGGACAGCGCGTCTCCGCCGATTTTGCGGGGACAACGGGCTCCTGCGCCCCGGCCCGCTCCCATCCGCCCAAGAGCAAGCAGGCGAGAATCACAGGCAGCGTCCGCCCCCGCCACCCCACCGGTGAACCGAGGCGATGCCTCAGCACCCCATACCATTGGTTGAGCAGGAGCGACATCACCCCCACCGGATGCAACCAAACGGTGATCGCAGGCTGGGCAAAGCGGCGTGCAATCCCGTATCGGCTCGCCAGCCCCAACCCCAGTGCGAAAAACGCCAGCCACTGCGCCAGGGAAGTTCCCCACCCGCAGGCCAGAACCCATGCGGGCAGCACCTGTCCCAGCAGAAGCAACGCACTCATCGGAACCAACACCCCCGGCGCACCAAGGCCCTCGTGCGCGTTCTTTGCAAACCCCCGCCAAACGGCACCTCCTCCGGCATACATGCGGCAGATCGCGAAGTCCGTTGCATCAAAAAGATCCGTGATTCCCCCGGATCGCCGCACCGCCCTCGAAAGCTGGATCCCTTCGTGAAAACTCGCCCGCGCCGCGCCATGCCCGCCCATCCGAAAATACGATTCCCTCCGAAACGCCATCAGTTGTCCGCACCCCGCCGCAAACCGGACATCCGTACCAGCCCGCATCCCGTCGATGGGCAGGAAGCCCAGCAGCACAAAATGGATCTGAGGGATGATCAGCCATTCCCAGAGCGAGTGCATTCGCTGCCTCGGAACGCCGCTCCACAGATCCACCCGGGTGCGCTCAAATGCGGAAACCAAACGCTCGAGGGTACCCGGCCCCTTCAGACGCACGTCCGCGTCCATGAACACCAGAATCTCCCCGGTGGCAGCCTCCGCAAGACGCATGCACGCGTGAGGCTTCCCCGCCCAGCCCGAGGGAACCCCCGCACCCCGCAGGAGTCTCACCCTTGAATCGCGGGCGCACAGCGATTCCACAATCTCCCCGGTCCGATCCTCCGAAGCATCATCCCAGACGCACACCTCCAGATTCGGATAACCCGTCTCCAGCACCGATGCCACGGCATCCCCAATGTGGCCTTCCTCGTTCCGAGCGGGAATCAGGACCGAGACACGCGAAGCGACGGGGCCAAGTGCCGGGGGAAGCGGTCGGTACAACCGGAGATTCCGCCAAACGAGCGCTGCGGGAATGAGCGCGCAAACCACGCTCGGCATCATCCACCAGCCCTTCACAAGTTCCCCCGGTGGTTGAGTTCACAGGGAGTTCCCGCCACGCGACTGCGGAGGCTCCGCCACCAGTCATAGGGCGCGAACACGCCCCCCCGCCCCGCAAGCAGCGCCTCAAAGCCTCCGAAGTCACGCGCCACAACCGCGCGGGCCAAGGCGTCCTGAGCCGACTCCAAGGCCCCCTCCAAGCGCCCATGCAATCCATTCCAGTCGACGCTCCCGTCCGCACTCGAAGGAAGCACGACCCGCTCCCCCCATTGCACCGCCACCTCGGGCAAACGCTCCTCGCCGTGGAAGTACTCCATCGCCAACGGAACCACTTGCAGCGGATGGCCCGGGGACTCCCCCGAACCCGCATAAGCCCGGCAGAGCATCGACACGCCGCGCTCCAACTTCACCGGCCTCTCCCGCACATCCGCAAACCGGCCCTGCGGCGTAATCCACAGGACGCTCCGCGGATCCGAAAGAATCCCCCCGCCCTGACGGAGCAGGGCTCTCGCGCCCGCACCCGATTCCTTCTCCACGCCAATGGCGCCCAGCTTCTTGAAAAACCGGTACCGCTCCAACTGCGCCGCCTCGAACACGCCGTGGTGCACGCGGGCAGCCAGAAGCCGTTCCCCCAAAAACACCGCAAGCATCGGATCCCACCAGGAGGCATGGTTGAGATACACGAGGACCGGCGCGCGGGCATCAAGGGAGTCCAGCACCCGCCCCCCGCGCATCCGGATGCACCGAAAATGCCTTCGGAGCATGTGTCGGACGACGAGCCGGAACCCGGACAGCCACATCCCGTGCACGCGCGGAACCGAGGCGGGGCGAAGCGCTCTCATGCCCCCCGTGGTCAGGATGCAAGCGCATGCGAACGGACTGGGGAGGCCACGCGGTCCTCGTCCAGGGCATCGGCCGCGATCCATCCGCTCATTAGGGCCATGGGCATTCCCGGTCCAGGGTGGGCGGAGCCGCCCGCGAGATAGAGTCCCGCGATATCGGGGCAGCGGTTGCTTGGCTTAATCGTGCCGGTGAAACGCCCGTGGCTGGCGAGTCCATAGATGGCCCCGTTGAGGACCTGGTAGCGTTCTTCGATATCGAGAGGGGTCAGAGCGCGCTCGGTGACAATGCGCTCCCGAATGTCGGGCATGCCTCCCGTGGTCTCGAGCTTGCGCAGAACCTTCTCGCGATATTCGGGCCAGATCTTCGTCCAATCCTGACCCGGGCGGCGATAGGGGGTGTGCGCCAGAACATACAACGCCTCGCCTCCCTCCGGCGCCACCCCGGGTTCCGTCACCGAAGGCGCGCAGACGTAGCAGGTGGGATCCTCCGCCGGCACCCCTTTTCGGTAGATGGCTTGGAACTCCTGGTGCGGATCCTCGCTGAATACGAAGTTATGATGCAGGAGGTGGTCGTATTTCCTCTTCAATCCGAGGTACATCACCACGCCGGAGCACGCCGGCTCGAAAGAGCGACGGCGCCGGAAGCGACGCGCGTACTCTCCCCCGATCAGTTCCCGATAGGTCCTCACGCTATCCCGGTTCGAAACCACCGCCGAGGCTTGCACCCGCCCCCCATTGACCAGTTCCACGCCCACCGCCCGCCCCTGCTCCACGACAATCCGCTTCACGGTGATTCCGGGACAAATCTCCACGCCCAAACTCAACGCCAGGCGCCGCAAAGCCGCAGGCACCGCCGCCGTTCCCCCCATCGGGTACCACACGCCCTCCCCGGACTGCATGTGCGCGATCCCGCACAGCACCGCCGGCGAAAGCTCGGGAGAGGAACCGACGTACTGCGTAAAATGGTCGAGCATCTGGGCCACCCGCGCATCGGGCACGTAGGAACGCAACAACTCCGAAACCGTCTGCCCCATGCGAACGGTGAGCAGATCGCTCAAAAGCCCCGTGCCCAGCAGATCCCCGGGCCGGAAGATGTCCAACATCCGCCCGACGGGTTTCCAGAAGAACATTCGCTCGGAAACCGCCGACTGACGACGGGCCAATTCCAGAAAACGTCCGTAGCCCGTCCCGCTTTGGGTGCCTGGAGCGAAGGCATCGAGGCGCTTCTGCATGTCGGCCCCATTGGCCACAAGATCCAGCGTGCAGCCATCGGTGAAAAAGCTCCGCCACTGGGGATCCAAGCGAACCAGCGAAAGCTCGTCCTCCAGAACCCGGCCCGCCTCGGAGAAAATACGCCGCAGCACCGAGGGCATCGTGAGGATGGTGGGGCCCATGTCGAACCGGTAGCCCGCAGACTCATGGACGGCCGCCTTGCCCCCCATCCAAAGGTTGCTCTCGAAAAGTTGCACGCGGTAACCGCGCGCCGCGAGCGTGCAGGCTGAGGCGAGGCCTCCCAAGCCGCCGCCAATCACAATCACTGGATGGGTTTCTGTTTTCATATGTGAGTTTGTTTGGACTTTGCTGCCACCTCCGCCCCGTGTCCTCGCGGCCCCCGTGCGGACGTCAGACGAATCAGCTCCCACAGGGCCCGGAACCGCTCCATCCAGGAATCGGAGTGCGTCAGACGAACCAGCGCCAAGGCCACCTCCCTCGATGCGGGCTCACCACTCAGGTGCCTTGCGCTTTTTGCGTTGCGCCAGATCACGGACTTGGTCTGCGTCATCTCGAGAAGCCCCTCACGTCCTCGAGTCACCCCGAAACCACTCGCCTTCCGCCCCCCAAAGGGAACCCGCGGATCGGCCGTCGGCACGATCAAATCATTGAGAGTCACCACCCCCGCGCAAACGGATGCCGCCAGCAGACGTCCGCGCTCCTCGTCGCGCGTAAAAATCGAGGCCCCCAGCGCATACGGACTGGCAGAGAGAGCCTCGAGCGCCTCCGCGTCGGACTCCACCTGCCTCATCGAAAGGACCGGCGCCATCATCTCCTCGCGCATCAGCCGCATCGAAGGAGCCACGTTCCCCAAAACACAGGGAAACCGCCATACGCCCGAGGCGTCGCATCCCCCAAAAATCGAAGTCGCCCCAGCCCGCAAAGCCTCCTCGACTCGCTGCCCCAAGCAGTCCTGTTCCGCGGTCGAGAGCGCGCACTCGAGGGCCGGAGAGCCGGAGAGAAGCGCTCGGAGCCGCTCCTCCAACTCGGACCGCACCCGGGCATGCACGAACACGCGTCGGGGAGCGATACAGGTTCGGCTACGATTGAATCGAAGTCCGAAAGCCAGCGCACGGGCGGCGAGTTCGACATCGGCATCGGACCGAACCAGCACCGCGTCATTGCCGGAAAGCTCAACGACTGCGGGAATGGCGCGATTCGCGAGGGCGCCCAGCACCCGCCTGCCCGTCGCGGAACTCCCGGTGAATACCACCTTATCCACCTCCTCACCAATCAGTTCCGCACCCGTCGTTCCCGTCTCCTCAAGGACCTCCAGAAGGTCGCAATCCAGACCGGCATCGCGGGCCAACTGCACCAAGCGAAGGGCCACCCGCTCGCACCCCGGCGCGGGCTTCCATAGGACGGAATTTCCCGCCACCAGCGCCTGCAGTCCGTGCACGGCCCCGAGGAAAAGAGGATAATTCGAGGGCGAGATCACCGCCACCAAGCCGAAGGGTTCTCTGCGCACCTCAAGCCCCAGTCTTCCCATCCACCAAGCTCCCCCAAGGCCCCCCGCGCGCCGTGGACGCAACGTGATTTCCGCCTCCCGCTCAAGGAACCGGCACGCCTCGAGCAAGGGAAGCACCTCCGCCAGCAGCACCTCCTCCGGAGGATGCCCCGGAAAGCTGCCCAGGGCGGCAAGCTCCGCCGCATGCCGCACGATCCCCCGCCGCAACCTCCCCACCCACCGCACGCGCGAGCGCACCGAATCCATTCCCCACGCCCGCTGCGCCGCACGCGACCGGGCGACCCGTTGAGACAGCCATCCGCTGGACCGAGAAGCCCATCCCGACCGATCAACGGACCCCTCGGGGGGGGGCTGCAAATGCTCCGTTGGCGGGAAGAGCGACATGAGAGATGCGTTGCTAGCGACGGCGCGGCCCGAGCGGAATCAGACCCCGGGGGCCGGAGTGGCGACCTTCGCTGCGAGCGCCTCCCAGTGGGAGAGGGATTCGCGATGCTCGGACGTCTGGGCAAACGGCACGGGGAGAGACATTCCCAAGTCCTCGCACAACAGCTGCGCCGTGATCCGGGCGCCCTCATAAATCACGGGGAGCCCGCTACCGGGGTGCGTACCCCCGCCGACCAAGTACATTCCGTCCACGTCCTCGAACCGGTTGCGCGGCCGCAGGTGGAGCATCTGCGTCAAGGTGTGGGCAAGGTTGAAGGTGGCCCCCCGATGCACGGAATAGGTGTGCTCCCAGTCGTCCGGAGTGACCACTTTTTCGAACCGGATCCGACTTTCAAGCCCCTCAAATCCAGCCATCTCTGCCGCCTTCAGGACCTGCCTCCGGAAGGCCGGGAACGCCGTGGGCCAGTGGATGTGGGGGGTCTGGTGGGGCACTGGAACCAACAGATAAATCGTACTAGTACCCGGGCGGGCGAGCGACGGATCGCTCACGCAGGCGTTCTGCACGTAGAAGGAGGGATCCGTGGGGAGCACCTTGAGATCCTCAATCTCCTCCAAATTGCGCCGGTACCCCTTGGAAATGTGGATGGTGTGATGGGGCATGTGCTCGTAGCTGCCCTCCACCCCGAGGTAGAGCATCATGGTCGAGCAAGAAAACTGCTTCTTCGCGAGCTGCTTATCGCTCCAGCGGCTACGCATCGCGTCCGGAACCAGCTTTTGCATGGCATGGCCGAAGTCCGCATTCGTCACGACCGCATCGGCCCGATACCGCCCCCTCAGCGTCCGCGCTCCGACCACACGGCGTCCGTCGAAGATCAGTTCCTCCACCGGTTCACTCAAACGGATGTCCACGCCCAGTCTGCGAGCGACACGGGCCATCGCAGCGCTCACCTCCCCGCACCCGCCCACGGGGTGCCACACCCCGTAGTCATACTCCAGATAGCTGAGGATACTGAAGAGGCTCGGACAACGGAACGGGGACATTCCCAGGTACTTACTCTGAAAGCTGAACGCGAGCCTGACGCGTTCATCCGTGAAGAAGCGGCGCAGATAGCCCTCCACGGACTCCCATGGCCGAATATACGGCGCGCTGCTCAGCACCTCCTTCGCCAGCAAACTCTTCCATCCCAAAAACGGACGCTCCAAGCAGCTCCGCACCCCCCCAAACTTCTCCCGGTTATCCCGCAAAAAGCGCGAGAAACCGGACGCATCCGCAGGACAAAGCGCCGCAATCTGTCGCTCCATCTCGGCCACCTTGGGCGTGGCATCAATCTGCCCTCCAGCCCCGAACATCACGCGATACTGGGGATCAAGGCGAATCATCTCCACCTCCTGTCGCAGGCTCGTTCCGGCCACCTGCAGAATCTCATCCAACACCCTCGGGTAGAGGAAAAAGGTCGGCCCCAAATCGAATCGAAAGCCGTCCGCTTCCAGCGAAGAGGTCCGCCCCCCAACCGTGTCCATTTTTTCCAGAACCGTGACACGCATGCCGGCCGCAGCGAGCAAAATGGACACCGCCAATCCCCCGGGGCCAGCCCCCACAACGACGACTTCTTTAGCAGATCTCAACTTGTGACGGAAAGGCATGGCGAGAGAGGGGTTTCAGTGATGCGGAAAGGGCTTGGTTCGGAAGGAAGGGAGTTGGTTGGCGGCTCGCTGTCACATGGGGGTCTTCAAGCCGCACGCTCGGGCGACACACCACCCGCGCAGGGCCTCGAAAAGGGTGAAGGCCCCGGAGATCCCGAGGAGCAGGGCCGCCCAAGGCACTTCCCGCAAGCGATACGCCGCCCCAAAAGCAATACAAGACACGAGCCCACGCACCACACGGCCCCTGCCGTCTATATTTGGCGTCCAGAATTTTTTGGAAAGCATACATCAAATCACAAAGCACTGCACCACAGTATTTAGCAACACAAGTCTACCCTCGCGCTCCCCCGGAATCACGCTCGCAATTTCTAGACAGACCCCTCAAGCAGTCAAGACAGAAACCAAGACAATTCCCTATTGTCTCACTTCGTGTTCAAGTTTAGTGTTCTGAGCGTGGCCGGTCCTGCGCCTCCGCGCTTCGGTTCTGACCACACCCCTGAATCCGTCTCCACCATGCGCTCCAGCGTCTCCATCCGCCATGTCGCCCAGCGAACCGGGCTCACCGCTCACGTGATCCGGGCATGGGAACGCCGCTACCAGATCCTCGATCCGAATCGCTCCGAGGGCGGCCACCGCGTCTATACGGAGTCGGACATCGAGCGCATCAGCCTGCTCGCCTCGGTGGTCCGTACTGGGCGAGCCATCAGCACCGTGGCGTCCCTTTCCAACGACGCGCTGCGCGAGCTGCTCGCCACCCCTCCCGAGGGCTCTGAGCGGCCCCGGCGCGCCCACAAAGCCATCACCATGGCGGCGGGGTTCCAAGAGAAGATTCTGAACGCGCTCAAGGACTTCAAAACGCGCACGATCTACGACATTCTGGACCAGGGACAAGTCGCGCTGGGCTGGAACGGGCTGCTGCAGCTGGTGATCGCCCCGACGGCCGAGCAGGTGGGCGAACACTGGCGCGAGGGCCTGATGACCACCGCTCATGAGCACCTCTTCACCTCGACCATCAAGGTGTTCCTCGGCAATTTGACCCGGCAGTACGGGATCAATCCCAATGCGCCCCGCATCGTGATCTCCACTCCCTCGGGACAGTACCACGAATTGGGGGCCCTCCTGACCGCGGCCTGCGCGGCCAACATTGGATGGGAAACGGCCTATCTCGGCCCGAGCCTTCCCGCGGCGGAGCTGGTCGGCGCCGTGGTGCAATTCAAAGCGAAAGTACTCGCCTTGAGCATCGTGTACCCCAACGACGATCCCAACGTGGCATCAGAAATCCGGGAGATTGGAAAACTGATGCCGAAAAGCGTTCACCTCATCGCGGGAGGCCGCGCAGCGAGTGCCTACGCGGCCGAACTGCGGGAGATCGGAGCGCAGTCCTGCACGAATCTGCAGCATTTCTGCGGATGCTTGGACAATTTGCGACGCAGCCCAGCCCAGATTCCAGACGCCCCTTGGATACGCGCATGAAGCCCCCCCATCGCCTGCATCGGGAGCAAGAAATTCCCCTCCCGCTCGAAGAGGTGTTCCCCTTCTTCGCAAACGCGGAGAACCTCGAAGCCATCACCCCGCCTTGGGTGGGATTCCAGATCCTGTCTGCCCTGCCGATCGAAATGCGCCAAGGCGCGCTCATCGACTACCAGATTCGACTCCACGGATTCCCGCTGCGCTGGCGTACCGAGATCACCGCCTGGGAGCCGCCCCACCGTTTCGTGGACGAACAACTGCGCGGGCCCTACGCCCTGTGGCGACACACCCACCGTTTCGAAGCCATCCCGGGCGGCACCCGCGTCACGGATGAGGTCGAGTACGCCATTCCCTTCGAATGGATGCCGGGCTCCTCCCTGCTCCTGCGCTACTTCGTCCAACCGGAGCTGGACCGGATCTTTGATTTTCGCCGGAAAGCCCTCCTCCAGCACTTCCGCCTCCCGATCCCATGAAGCCGCGCCTTTCCGCGCAAACCGAGACCGTCTAAATTTTATGCACATGCTCGCCGAACCCATCGAACGCCCAACCTCCCTGCGCAACGACTACAGCAACCGGAGTTTCCCGCCCTTCCACCTCGCCAAGCTCCTGAAGACGGTCTTCGCTCCCAAGGGCGGCGAGCGCGTCTGCATCCTCATCGACCTCCCGGATCCGGCTGCCATGGGCGGATTCGCCTTCCTCCGCAACCCCCAACACACCATCCAGCGGCACGCGCACGATGTGTTCTTCCAAGGACTCCGCCAAGGCGTCCTCGACCAACTCCAGCTCCGTGGCGGCGAAATGTTCGCCTACGAAATCACCGGGGGCAGCAATCTCGATCTCCCCGAAACGGCCGTGGACGCCCAAGGCAAGACCGTGTCCCTCCGTGACGCCGTGTACACCCAGTACGACCTGATCCTGTGTATCTCCACCTTCTCAGCCACCGCGCCGCTGACCGCCTTCGCCAAACAGTTCGGATTCCGAGGCGCCACGATGCACGGAATGAACGAGATCATCCTGCGCACCGGACTCGCGGTCGACTATGACGAGGTGAGCGCTCAAGCGGAGAAGCTCCGGCTCGGAATGACGCGCGCCGACTCCGTGGAAATCGACTTCGAGGTGCTCGGCGAACACGCCACCCTCCGCCTCCAACTCGACGCCCAGGAGGCACAGAAGAGCCACGGTCTCTGCCGGGGCGGCCCGGATGTCGCAAATCTCCCCGCAGGAGAGGTTTATTTCGTACCCACCGGAGCGGAGGGCTCCTTCCCCATGCGCTACGAGGATGGCACGCTCGCCCTGATGCGCGTCCAGGACGGGCGCATCGTGGAGGCCACCCTCCTGCGAGGCTCCGCCAAAACCGTGGAGGCTCACAACCGGAAGCTCACCTCCGACCCCGTCACCGGCGTTTTGGGCGAACTGGGCTTTGGAACGCAGGAACTCCCCCCGAGCGGACGCGACATCCAGGACGAAAAAATTCTCGGGACCCTCCACGTTGCGACGGGCCGCAGCGACCATTTGGGAGGGAAACTCACCCCCGAACTTTTCGCCAACCGCCTCAACGCGACCCACGACGACATCCTATTCAGCTCTACCAAGACCCCCGAAATCCGAGTGCCCGAGGCGCGCCTCGAACGGGGGGGAGAAACCCTCGTTCTGATCGAGGACTATCGTCCCTCGGCCTACCTGCGCGGCCTTCTGGAGTAGACCCCGGCAAGCCCTCCAGAGGTTTCTCAAAGGGGGAGGCGTTCTAGAGCAGGTAACGACCTCCCCAACCCGTCTCATTCCCGCTAACGTGGCGGGATGAATTCCGGGTTTCTGGATAAGCTCATCGAACGCATCGGGCGCGTGCGCCCTGAAGATGTGGAGTCCTACCTGCTCCGTTTGGCGGACGAGAAGGGCTTCCTCGAAACCATCTTCAACGCCATTCACGAGGGGGTGGTCGTGACCGACCTGCAAGGCGGCGTCAGTTATCTCAACCGGGCCGCCTGCGAAATCCTGGGCCTCACTCGTGAAGACTGCATGGGACGCCCCTTGGGCGAGTGTCTGCGGGGAGTCGACTGGCAGGCCCTGATGACGGCCGGAAAAGTGGTCTCGCGCGACATGGAGGTCTTTTACCCCCAACACCGGTACCTCAACTTCTACGTGGAACCGCTGGCGCTCGAGAAACCGGGCCTACGGCGGGGCACTTCCGAGTTTGAGAAGGAGGCCGTCGGCTACGCCGTCATTCTGCGAGACATCACCGAGAGCCGGCGTTCGACGGAAGAGACCATCCATAGCGAACGCCTCTCCGCGCTGACC
>JBEBAG010000361.1:0-5246 GCA_041159065.1 Verrucomicrobiota bacterium
TCCCGCCTTTTGGAAATGGCCGCCCAAAGCCGCCTCCGCCCGCTCGCCACCGGCGGCGTCCTCTACGCCTTGCCCGAGGCCCGCGAGGTCCTCGATGTCTTCACCTGCATCCGCCACCACACCCATCTCGACGCCGCAGGCCGCCTCCTCGCCCCCAATGCCGAGTGTCACCTCCGCCCGGCCGCCCAAATGCGCCGCCTCTTCGCCCACTGCCCCGAGGCCGTCGAAAACACCGTCCGCCTCGCCGAATCCCTCCCCTTCTCCCTGCAGGAACTGGGCTACGCCTTTCCCGAATATCCCGTGCCTCCGGGCGAATCCATGGACTCGTTCCTGCGCACCGTCACGCTGGCCGGAGCCCGCGCCCGCTACTCCCATCTCAGCCGGCGCGTCACCGCCCAACTGGAGCGCGAACTCTCCCTCATCGCGCAGCTGGGCTTCTCCGGCTACTTCCTCATCGTCTGGGATCTCGTCAACTTCTGCACCGCGCAGAACGTCCTCGTCCAGGGCCGGGGCTCCGCCGCCAACTCCGCCGTCTGCTACTCCCTGGGCATCACCGCCTGCGATCCCATCGCCTGCGAACTGCTCTTTGAACGCTTCCTCTCCGAGGGACGCACCTCCTGGCCCGACATCGACCTCGACCTGCCCAGCGGACCCCGCCGCGAAAGCGTCATCCAGTATGTCTACCAACGCCACGGTCCCGAAGGCGCCGCCATGACCGCCAACGTCACCACCTTCCGCGGACGCAGCGCCATGCGCGAGATCGCCAAGGCCCTGCACCTGCCGCCCTCCCTCCTAGGCCGATTTTCCGCCCTCTTCGCCAGCGGGGATTTCCCCCACACCCTCGCCCTCGAAACCCAACTCGAAAAGGCCGGCCTCCCCGCCTCCCACCCCAGGGCCCCCGCCGCGCTGCGCCTCTACCAAGCCCTGCGCACCCTGCCTCGCCACCTGGCCCAACACTCCGGAGGCATGATCCTTGCCAAAGGCAAACTCTCCTCCATCGTCCCGCTCGAACCCGCCTCCATGCCCGGACGCGTCGTCGCCCAGTGGGACAAGTACGACTGCGAAGAACAGGGGATCATCAAGGTCGACCTCCTCGGCCTCGGCATGATGGCCGCACTCCAGGACACCCTCGAACTCTGCGCCGAACGCCAGCGCCCCGTCGACCTCGCCGCCCTCCCCAAGGACGACCCCGCCACCTTCGCTCTCATGCAGTCCGCCGACACCATCGGCGTCTTCCAAATCGAAAGCCGCGCCCAAATGGCCACCCTGCCCCGCATGAAGCCCCGCTGCTTCTACGATGTCGTCATCGAGGTCGCCCTCATCCGCCCAGGCCCCATCCAAGGCGACATGGTCCACCCCTACCTCGCAAGACGCTCCGGCAAAGAACCCGTCACCTACCTCCACCCGGACCTCGAACCCGTCCTCCGCAGAACCCTCGGCGTGCCCCTTTTCCAGGAACAACTCCTGCGCATCGCCATGGGCATCGCCGGCTTCTCCGCCCCCGAAGCCGAGGAACTCCGACGCGCCCTCAGCGACAACCGTTCCCGCGAACGCATGGAAAACGTCTGCGAACGCCTCCGCACCCGCATGCGCGAACGCCACCACACCGAGGCCCTCATCGAACACGTCCTCCAATCCATGCGCTCCTTTGCGCTCTACGGATTCCCCGAATCCCATGCCATCAGCTTCGCCCTGATCGCCTACGCCAGCGCATGGCTCAAGGTCCATCGCGCCCCGGAATTCCTCGCCGCGCTCCTCAACAACCAGCCCATGGGCTTCTACTCCAGCGCCACCCTCCTCGCCGACGCCAAGGCCCGCGGCCTCCTCATCCGCCCCGTCTCCATCCTCCACTCCTCCTGGCTCTGCACCGTCGAAGACGACCGCTCCGTCCGCCTCGGCCTCTCCCAAATCTCCGCACTCCGCGAACCCCACGCCCAACACCTCCTCGCCGAACGCGCCCGCTCCCCCTTTGCCTCCCTCCACGACTTCCGGCTCCGCGTTCCCCTCCCGGGCGAAACCCTCCGCGCCCTCGCCTCCGCAGGCGCCCTCAACGGCCTCGCCGCCCACCGCCGCGACGCCCTCTGGCAGGTCGCCCTCCCCATCCAAGACGACCTCTTCTCCCGCACCGCACCGCCCGCCTCCCCTGCCCCCCTCCTCCCCATGACCTCCGCCGAAAGACTCCGCGCGGACTTCTCCTCCACCGGCGTCACCACCGGCCCTCATCCCATGAAACTCCTGCGCCCCCACCTCCCCGACGCATGGACAGCCGCCGAAATCCGCTCCGCCCGCCATGGCACCCGCCTGCACACCGCCGGCATGGTCATCTGCCGCCAACGCCCCGGCACCGCCAAGGGGTTTGTCTTCCTCAGCCTCGAGGATGAAACCGGCATCTCCAACGTCGTCATCGCCCCCCGCCTCTACGAACACCACCGCCTCTGCATCGCCCAAGAACCCTTCCTCCAAATCGAGGGCTCCGTCCAACAACACGAGGGCGTCACCCACCTCCGCGCCATCCGCATCCGCGCCCTTCCCCAACCCCACCTCCCCGCCGCGCCCTCCCACGACTTCCACTAACCCCCACCGCATCCCCATCCCCCACCCCCAAAAACGAAGCGGACGGCAGGTCCGAAAACCTGCCGCCCGCCTTGCTCAAAACCACCCGGGAAGGAACGGAATCGCTTCCGCCTCACCGGGGCTCAGCTCCACCTTCCTAGGCGTGCTTCACGTTCTGCCACTGGCCGCTCTTCGCGGAAGCCAGCACGGCGTCACACACATACTGGGTTTCAAGCGCATCCCGGAACGTGGGGGACGCAAACTTGCCGGAAGCCGCCCCTTCGATGAAGTCGGCCACCTGATGCACGAAGGTGTGCTCATAGCCAATCTGGAGGCCGGGCACCCACCACTTGCTCATGTAGGGATGATCGCCGTCGGTGACGTGAATCGAACGCCACCCGCGCAAAGAACCCTGGTCGCGGTAATCGAAGAACTGCAACCGGTGCAGATCATGCAGATCCCACGCGATCGAAGCGTTCTCCCCGTTGATTTCCAACGTGTAGAGGGCCTTGTGTCCCCGCGCGTACCGCGTGGATTCAAAGGTGGCGAGCGACCCGTTGTCGAAACGGGCGAGGAACGCACACGCGTCGTCGATCTTCACCTCCTGCACCGCGCCCGTGCCCGTGTGCTTACGCTGTTTGATGAAGGTCTCGGTCATCGCGCTCACCGAGCCGATCGTCCCGTTCAGCCACAGCGCCGTGTCGATGCAGTGCGCCAGCAAGTCGCCCGTCACTCCGGACCCCGCCGCCGCCGCGTCCAGACGCCACAGGCCCGCCCCGCCCTGCGGCAGATCGGCGCTGATCGTCCAGTCCTGCAGGAACTTGGCGCGGTAGTGGAAAATCCGGCCCAGACGCCCTTCGTCGATGAGCTGCTTGGCAAAGGTCACCGCGGGAACGCGACGGTAGTTGTACCAGACCATGTTCGCCACACCGGCCTTCTCAATCTCGCGCACCATCTCCTCGCCCTGCGGGCCGTCCATCGAGAGGGGCTTTTCACACAGCACCATCTTGCCGGCCCGGGCGGCTGCGATCGCGATTTCCGCGTGGGAATCGTTCGGAGTGCAGATATCGATCACGTCGATGTCCTTGCGATCAATGAGCTTGCGCCAGTCCGTCTCGGCGCTCTCCCACCCCCACCGGTCGCAGTAGGCCTTCAACTTGGCCTCGTCGCGTCCGCACGCCGCCTTCAGCACAGGCGTCATGGGCAGATCAAAGAAATTGCTCACCTTGCGAAAGGCATTGGCATGGGTACGCCCCATGAATCCGTAGCCCACAATCCCGACATTCAGTGTTTTTTTCGACATAACTTCAGCGGATTTTCAGTTCAAAAAAGACCCATTCCAAGTCGTTTACGCATTCCATCCATGCGCCTCGCGCACCTGGATCATCGCCCCGAGAATCGTGTTCCACGTCTCCGGCTTCTCCAGCGTCGCATTCGGGAACATGCACCCGTCCCAGCACACATGCTGCATCCCGCGCTTGGCAGCCCCCTGCAGCCAGTACCCCGAGCACTTCGCAATATCCAGCTTCCCATTCGGATCATCCGCCGGACAGTGACGTCCCGTCTTGTCGTGCGATCCCGTCCCGTGCACCGACCCGTCGTTCTGCGCCACGTGGAAATCAATCGTCCACGGACGCAGCGCGTCCGTCATCTGCGTGTAGGCCGCGTCAAATTCCGCCGCCGAATACCCTTCCTTCAGCAGGCCGTGCTCGGGCGCGTTGTACCCCATCAGGTAGAGGTACGTGTGGGCCAGATCCGCCTGGAACCCAATCGTTCCCGGCATCCCCACTTCCTCCAGCAGCGCCAGCATGTTCTTCCACGAATGCATCCCCGCCCAGCAAATCTCCCCTTCCGCCGCCAGACGCTCCCCGTGCGCCGCCGCAACCACCCCCGCCTCCCGGAAGGTTTCCGCGATCTTCTTGTTGTTCCCCACCGGATCCGCCGCCCAGTGCGACGGAGAATCCGCCGAGTCAATCCGGATCACCCCGTAACGACGCACCCCGTGTTCGTTGAAAATCCGCGCAATCCGGCACGCCTTCTTCACCGCCAGCACAAAACGCGCGCGCTGATCGGCGCTCCCCATCGAGGAATCCCCCACCGTCCCGGGCCACACCGGCGCCACAAGCGAACCCACCGCCAAGCCGCGGGACGCGATCAAATCGGCCATCCGCTTCAGACTGTCTTCCCCCGCATCCGGATCCGTGTGCGGATGGAACAGGAAAAGATCGACGCCATCGAACTTCACCCCGTTCACGGAGGCGTTGGCCGTCAAATCCAGCATGCGCTCCAAGCTGATCGGAGGATGGTCGGTGCCGGGCTCCTTACCGACCAAGCCGGGCCACATTGCGTTGTGCAGTTTGGGGAACGAATTTTGAGAACTCATAGGGAATGGGCGCTTTTGGTGAACGAATCAGACGTCCAGAACAAGCCGGAAGAATGGTTTCCCATCACAATCCCCCCAAACCCTCCGCCCCCCCTCCCCCGCTTTGTCCCTTTACGTACCCCCCGCGTCCATCTTATTCTCTCGGCCAAACCCTACTCCGATGAAGATCTCCCGCTTCCAGTCCGCGGTTGGGTTTTGGCTCCGCGCCCCCGGCTCCCGCACCGCCTCCCCGGCTCCCCCCCGCCTCTCCGGGCTCTTGCTCCCCTTCCTCGCCGCTCTGCTCGCCCCCGGGATCCTCCCCACCCGCGCC
>JBEBAG010000362.1:0-9257 GCA_041159065.1 Verrucomicrobiota bacterium
GGGAGCATTTCGCATGGACCGCCAGCCAAACCCTTCCTTCCCAGTCGCTTGAGGCCGAGCATTTCGCCTCGTTCGAAGCGGTCCGCGGCCAAGCCGAGGAACTCCAAAAAAAGCGCTACGAAGCGTGGACCCAGTGGAGCCGGGAACTCTCCCGCGACCCTCGGATCGTGGCCCGCTACGACTTTGAAACCCGGGGACATCTCCTGCGGGACTCGGGACCAAGGGCCCTCCACGGAAGCATCATCGGCTGCGAATTTTCGAACGGCCGCTGGGCGGACAAGGGCGCCCTCGAGTTCAAGCGTCCCGGGGACCGCGTTCGCGTGCACATCCCGGGAACCTTCGAAGCCCTCACGCTCAGCGCGTGGATTCGGGTGGACGCCCCCGTCCGTCGCCCCATGGGCCTCCTGCTCACCGACGGCTATCGCCCCGGGTTTCCCCACTGGCAAATCGCACTCGACGGTCAACTGCGTCTGGGCCTGAGCGTCCAACCTCCCTCAGGTCCCCCCCGCTCCAGCGGCTACGGCTCGCCCCTCCTCTTTACCTCCCGCCAAATGGGCGTCTGGAGTTTTGTGGCCACCGTCTACGACAACACGCGGGCTATCGCCCGCCACTACTTCAATGGCATCGAGGTCGCCTCGGAAAAAACCATCGCCAGCCAATCCGTCCAGATCGGAGACGCCGACATTGGAAATTGGGGGGCTCCCCTCAAAAGCGACAACCAACCCCTGCGCTCGTTCCTCGGAAAAATCGACGATCTCACCATCTGGAACACCCCGCTCGGCGCGGAGGAAATCCGGGAGATCTACGAGAAAACCCGGCCTTAGAACGGCTCCCACAGCGCCTTGCGATTGCATCGGGAGCGAGACGCTCCGCTTTTTTCAAAAAATCTTCCCGCCCGTGTAACCTTTGGCCCGGCACGGGTAATGGCTCTCGTCCTCCAACGCCAAAGGGGCCCTCGCGCATCAAAGCTGCTCTTAGAAGCGTGCGCGCCTTCCCCTCGCTCCCCTCCCTGACCCAGATCCCATGCGAATCCTCCCATCCCACCTCCTCGCGCTCCTTTCGGTCGCGCTGGTTTCTCCCGAGTGCAACCTCCTCGCGCTTCCTGCGGAAAATGCCACGAAAGCCGTCCTCGATTCCAAGCACCTCGCCCTCCTCAAGGACCACTGCCACGCCTGCCACAACGCAGACAAACAGAAGGGCAAGTTCCGCATCGACGACCTTTCGCTCGAACTCGCCGATGCCAGGACGGCCGAACGCTGGAAGAAGGTCCTCGCCTCCCTGAACGCCGGCGAGATGCCCCCCGAAGACGAAAAACAGCCCTCCAAGGAGGCCAAGGCCGACTTTCTGGACGACCTCGCCAAAACCCTCGTCGTGGCCCAGCGCAATCTCAACGACTCGCGCGGCGTCGTCACGATGCGCCGCCTCAATCGCCGGGAATACGCCAACACCCTCGAAGCGCTCTTCGGAATGCGGCCGGCCGTGGATGAACTGCCAAGCGACACCGGTGCCAACCATTTCGACACCGCCGGAAGCAGCCTCTTGATGTCTGGCGACCAGTTTGACCAGTACCTCGAGCTGGGCCGGGCGGCCGTAGCGGAGGCCTTCGAACGACACGACCACGCTGGCACCGTCAAAACAAAGCGCATCGAGGCTGAAACCGGCGTGTTGGAGGCCGTCGCCAAATCCGTGAAGGAACGCACGGAGGGCCGCCGGAATTTCATGCTCTGGAAACAGGCGGTGGACGCCGCTGCCGCACGGCCCGAAAACCGCGCGGCGGTGGAGGCGCTCCGCAAGGAACTCAAGGACGTCCACGAGGCGACCTACCACCGCTGGGACAAAGTCCCGGGCGCTCCCTCCCCTGCGAAGTACGGGTTCACCGACGCCTTCCACGCGCTCCATGTCGGGCAGGGACAATGGGCCCAAGTGCCCTACCAAGCGTGGTTTCTCTCCATGCCCGAAAACCGCACGGGAACCTGGCTCACGATCGGGGACGTCTTCGTGAGACCCTACTTCTCCTTCAACCTCGATGGATGGCCGGCCGGCGACTACGTTGTGCGCCTCCGCGTCGCAGCCTCCGACAAGGTCGATGCGCGGCGCCGCTTTCTGGAATTCGGAACCGGCGCCGGAAACCCCTTCAATCACGACAGCCGGCACGCCGTCACCGGGACGCTCGAGTCTCCCCAGATCATCGAGATCCCAATCACCCTCCATCCCAGCGGGTCGCGCAGCTTCTTTGTGAGGGAACGCGGCACCCACGACGCCGACGCCAATCCTCCGAAGCGTTTCGGAATCGGCCAACAGGAGACCGGCGTGGGACCCGATTTCGCGATCTGGCTCGACTATGTGGAAGCCGAACGGCTGCCCGCGAAGCCGGCGGCCCCGGGCATGCAAGCGATCGCCTCCGTCCTAGGGGACGCCAAGACCGTGGTCGCGCCCGAGGATTTGCGGAAAGCCTTGGACGCTTTCTGCGTCGAAGCCTTCCGAGGAAAGCATCCCTCCGCCGCGTTCCTCGACCGACTGCAGGCCATTTACGCGGACCATCGCCAGCACACGGGAAATCATCGCACGGCCCTCAAGGAAACCCTCGCCCTTACCCTCGCTTCTCCCCGCTTTCTCTATCTCAACGAGCCCCAGGCGGCGGGCATCCTCCCCGCCGTGGCCAAAGCGGAACGCCCGGGAAACCTGGGCGCAGAGGAACTGGCGATCCGGCTTAGTTACTTCCTGTGGGGCGCCCCCCCGGACGCCGAACTGCGTGCCGCAGCCGCAAGCGGAACCCTCCTTGATCCACAAGAGCTCCAAAAACAGACCGACCGCCTGCTCGCGGATCCGAGAGCCCAGGGGTGGATCCGGCCCTTTCTTCACCAGTGGCTG
Organism: Verrucomicrobiota bacterium; assembly: GCA_041159065.1. Taxonomy (GTDB): domain Bacteria; phylum Verrucomicrobiota; class Verrucomicrobiia; order Chthoniobacterales; family Chthoniobacteraceae; genus Chth-196. The sequence continues at coordinate 2,872 of JBEBAG010000362.1, forward strand.
CGGATGGAGCGTTTGGATTTCTTCCGCTTCAATGGCAACCGCTATCCGTTTTTTGATGTGAGCGCCAAGGAGGCGGCGCGAACCGAGGTCTTTGAAACCTTCGCTTATCTCCTGCGCGAAAACCGGAGCATCGGCGAGTTGCTCAGGGCGGACTCCGTGGTCGTGGATAGTCTCCTCGCGAACTACTACGGAATCGAAGGGGTGAGCGGCGACGGGTTCCGGCCGGTCAAACTCCCCGACGGATCTCCCCGCGGCGGGTTGCTGGGAATGGCAGCCATCCTCGCCATGGGAAGCAATGGCGAGCACACCAACCCCGTCGAACGCGGCGCCTGGGTGCTGCGTAAATTGCTCAACGACCCGCCGGCTCCCGCCCCGGCCAACGTCCCCCAACTCACCCGGCTCCAAGACAAGCTGATCACGACCCGCGAACGCTTAACCTTGCACCAGGAACAACCCCAGTGCGCCAGCTGCCATCGCCGAATCGATCCCATCGGATTCGGACTCGAGAACTTCGATGCCGCCGGCCAATGGCGCACCGAGGACTCCTACGAGCGCGCGGGGCTTGGCCGGAAAACCTGGCAGATCGAGCCCGCCGGCGCGTTCCACAATGGCCCGGCTTTTCAGGACTACCACGAATTGCGCGAACTGATCTTCGCGCGCACCGAGGCATTCGCCCGCGGCTTCAGCACCGCGCTGCTCGAATACGCCCTGGGCCACTCCGCCGGTTTCACCGACGAACCCCTCATCGAGCACATGGTCGCCCAGTCGCGCGCCCAGGGGTTCCAGATCCGCCATTTCGTCCACGCCCTCGTGGGCAGCAAAGAATTCCAATCGAAGTAACCGCCACGCCCCACCCGACTCCCCTCCTATGAACACGCGCCGCCAATTTCTCCGCTCCAGCACCGCCCTCATCGCCCTCCCGTTTTTGGAATCCTTCGGGTTCCGCCGATTCGCCGCAGCCGCCGCTCCCGCCACCCCGCCCAAGCGTTTGATCTTCCTCGGCATGGGCTACGGGGTGACCAAGGAAACCTGGTACCCCGACGTCAAACAAACCGGCTCCGACTATGTGCTGCCTCCCGGCCTTGCGCCGCTTGCCCGGCACAAGGCGGATTTCACCGTGATCCAGGGGCTCTCCAACCGCTACTCCGAGGACGCCCACGGCGGGAGCACCTTCTGGCTCACCGGGGCGAATTCGCATGAAGGAGGCGCCTCTTTCCGAAACACCATCTCCGCCGATCAGGTGGCCGCCGCAGCCTTTGGAAAGGAAACCCGCTTCGCCTCACTTCAGCTCAACGGGAGTGACAAGGATCTCTCCGGCCCCGGCCATGGCACCGGACTCTCCCTCGCCTGGGATAACCGGGGCAAACCCATCGCCGGCCTCAATTCCCCACTCGCCCTCTTCCACCGACTCTTTTCCCCGGAGCAACTCCCCCTCGATCAACTCCGGCTTCGAATGGCGCAGAAACGCAGCCTGCTCGACGCCGTCCTGACGGAGGCGCAGGACCTTCAACGCGGACTGGCAAAAAACGATGTCGAAAAGCTCGACGAGTATTTTCAGGGCATTCGGGAAATCGAGCAGCGCCTCGCCAAGGACGAAACATGGCAGTCGGCCCCCAAACCCACCGCGCCGCTCGCACAACCCCCGGACAACCGCTCCGGGACCGACGAAATCCGGCTCATGTACGACCTCATGGTCGCGGCGCTCCAAACCGACAGCACCCGCGTGCTCACCTTCCGCCTTCCCATCGCCTCGCTGCTCACCAGCCTCGGCGTGAAGGTGGCCGCGCACGACATGAGCCACTACAGCCCCGGCGAACGCATGGAGGCTTCCCAAAAGCGCGACGCCGCCCACACCGAGCTGCTCGCCCACCTTCTGGACAAACTCAAGAGCGTGCCGCAGCCCGATGGCAGCCGCCTGTTTGATCACACCACCGTCGTCTTCGGCAGCAATCTGAGCCACGTCCACACCCTCACCAATTGCCCCACCCTCATCGCCGGAGGCGGCGCCGGGATCCAACTCGGGCAGCACCTGGTCGTTTCCAAGGACACCCCCCTGTGCAACGCGTGGCTCTCCCTGCTGCAGGGCTCCGGCGTGCCCGTGGAACGCCACGGCGACAGCTCCGGCCCGCTCAAGGAGCTCTTCGCTTAACCCGGATCCTCCTCCAAAACCCACCGTGAAATCCCCGCTTCTCACCCGCCTGCTCGCCCTCGCACTGGGCTGCATCCCCCTGTCGCATTTCGCCGCCAATCCCTCGCCTCAAGAGCTTTGGCGCGAATTCGATCCCCACCAGGGCGACTTCAAGGAAGAGATCGTCCAGCAGGAAACCAAGGACGGCATCCTCAAACGCAAGGCCTACATCAGCGCCTATGTTCTGGGAGAGGAAGTCCGCGTCTACTGCGAGTACAGCGTGAAGGCGGGCGCCCAAAAGGCCCCCGCCCTTCTCAACGTCCACGGTTGGATGGGGGCCCCCGCCATCGACCCCTCCTACGTCAAGGAGGGCTGGGCCGTGCTCGCCCACGATTACTGCGGAAAAACCGGCGAACGCCCGCACTTCACCCGCTACCCTCAACGCCTCGCCCACGGCAACATGGATGCCAAATCCGGCGAGCGCGTGATCACGACCTTGCCCGGGGGCAAGGATATCACCGACCCCCGTCAGAGTTCGGACTACCTCTGGTACGCCATTCAACGGCGCGCCCTCAGTTACCTCGAAAGCCAGCCAGAGGTGGACCGCACGCGCATGGGGGCCATCGGTTACTCCTACGGAGGCACCCTCATGTGGAACCTGGGTACGGATCCCCGCATCAAGGCCGTCGCTGCCTACTTCGGAATCGGTTACACGGTCTACTACCGGGACAAACAGGTCTGGATGTACCATCCGGGAGCCCACGTCCCCCCCAGGAGTGCCGGAGAACAGCTCTTTCTCGACTCCCTCGCCCCCGAAGCCCACGTCCCCCATCTGACCGCCGCCACCCTCTTCCTCAACGGCTCCAACGATCACCACGGCGGACATGAGCGCGGCCTCGAAAGCTTCAAACATTTTCCCAAGGGCACGCCCTGGGCGTTTGCCGTCCAGGCGCGCGGCCATCACAACACCGAAAAGGTGGGACAAGACACCCGGCTCTGGCTGGAAAAACACGTGCTCGGACGCGATCACTTCTGGCCCGAGCAACCGGGAGTGGAGCTTCGCTTGGATTCCCAAGGGGTGCCGGAGCTCGTCGTGAAACCGGCGTCCCTCGAGCGGATCCGATCGGTGGAGTGCTACTACGCTCAGAAAAGCCCGGTGAGCTTTGCCCGCTCGTGGCGGGATGTGCGATCCGAGCGCGTGGGCGATGCCTGGGTCGCCAAACTCCCCGTCCTCCAAGTGGAGGACTACGTGTTCGCCTACGCGAACGTCACCTACGACAACACCGTGGTGCGCTCCACCCACCTCGCGGCAGCCGTCCCGGCCCAACTCGGTGCGGCCATCGCCACCGATCACCCCTCCACCCAGCTGGGCAGTGGCGAAGGATGGAGCGACGTCGCCGAGGCCGAGGGGGGCGGCGGCATCTCCGGGTTCCGCTGCCTGAACCAACGCGGTTCCCGCACCGAAAAACTCCAGGATCCCAAGTGGAAGGCCCCCGCCGGCACAGCGCTCTCCTTCCGCTTCTATTGCACCGAACCCCAGGCGATCCAGTTGAGCGCCCAGTACTATTCCACCCCCCTCGAAATCACCGCCTCAGACCAGTGGCAGGAAATGGTTCTGCCCGCTTCCAAGCTTGTGCACTCCCTCTCCGGTCACCGCCTCCAGGACTGGTCGGAGGTCGGCAGCTTGGAAATCAAACCCCAAAAGGGCGCGGACCTCACCCGGGTGATCTTCGCCGACTTCCAGTGGGTGAAGGCGAAACCCGCGCCGTAGGGAGCGTCTCCCGCACGCCCTTTGCGAGCAACTTTCTAGAGGGCTCGGGGTTTCATCGGGCATTCCCATGACCACGCTTCGTCCCGCCTTTGCGGCCCTGCTCTCCCTCCTCCTGTGCCTGACCCCTGCGCTGCCCGCCCTGCGCGCCGCCGAACCGGCCGGGGAGCGCCCCAACATCCTGCTCATCCTCTCCGACGACCACAGTGCCCCCCACGTCGGCTGCTACGGCAACCCCGATATCCACACCCCCAATCTCGATCGCTTTGCCTCCGAGGGGATGCGCCTCGATCGCGCCTACGTCACCTGCCCCCAGTGCGTCCCCTCCCGGGCCAGCCTCTTCACCGGACGCTCCCCCGTGGCCATCGCGATGACCCGCTTCTCCGCCCCGCTTCCCCGCGAAATCCCAACCTACCCCGAACACCTCCGCCGCGCCGGCTGGTTCACCGGAGTCGCCGGGCGCAACTACCACATGGAAGGCAGCGCCGCCACGCCCGAAACCAAGGCGCTTTACGAAAAACACAAGCTCGTCACCTTCCCCGACCGGGTGGACTACGTCCAAACCACCTCCGATAATGGAGCGGCCCTGAACCAGTTTCGCGAATTCCTCAACCGCAAGCCTTCAGAGAAACCCTTCTTCCTCCAGCTCTGCTCCAATGATCCGCACCGCCCCCTGACCACCAAGGGCCCCATCCAACACGACCCCGCCAAAATCAAACTCCCCGCCCACTACCCCGACACTGCGGCGGTTCGGGCGGATTTCGCCGCCTATTACGACGAAATCTCCCACTTCGACGTCTTCTTCGGGCAGGTCATGGAGGAACTCGAACGCCGGGGCCTTGCTCAAAACACCCTCGTCGCCTTCATGGGCGACAACGGCTGCTCCCAGTTCCGAGGCAAGGGCACCCTCTACGAATTCGGCGTCCATGTCCCACTCTTGGTCCGCTGGCCCGGAAAAATCGCGCCCGGCTCGCATTCCGCTCAGCTCGTGAGCGGCGAGGATCTCGCCCCCACCTTCCTGTCGGCTGCGGGGCTCCCGGTTCCTCCGGAAATGACCGGCAAGAGCTTCCTGAACCTGCTCACCGGAAAGCCCTTCGAGGGACGCAAGTTCGCCTTCGCAGAGCGCGGCGCCCACGGAAGTGCCCTCCCTATCCACTCCCAGTGGTTCGACTTGGGACGCGTCGTCATCTCCGACCGATACAAGCTCATCTACAATGTCACCTGGCAGCTCCCCTACACCCCCGTCGACTTCTCCTCCGAACCCTTCTGGAAAGAAATCCAAACCCTCCACACCCGAAAGCAACTGCCCCCGGAAATCGACCAACTCTACTTTGCCCCCACCCGCCCCATGTTCGAACTCTTCGACCTGCAGTCCGATCCGGCGGAACTTCACAATCGGATCGGGGATCCCGCGCACGCCGCCGCCGAAAAGGAACTCAAAGCCGCCCTCCAAGAGTGGATGCTCTTGGAGCGGGATTTTGTTCCGCTTCCCATCCAGCCAGCGCGCTACGAGAAGAAGGGGGAACACTAACCCCCCCTGTCCTCCGATGCTGGCCCGCGACCTGATCCAAACCCTCGCCCCCCTCGCCTCCCCACAGCACGCCGCGCGTTTTGCCACCTTTTTCAAAACCGGCCCCGGGGAATACGCCCACGGGGACGAGTTCCTCGGCATCCCCGTTCCAACCCAACGGAAGCTCGCGGCGCGCTTTCGGGCCATGCCCCTCGGGGAAATTCTCCTTCTCCTGGATTCCCCGGTCCACGAGCACCGCATGATGGCGCTGCTCCTCTGGATCGAACAGTTCCAATCCGGATCCCCCGCCCTTCGCGAGTCCATCGCAAACGCCTACGTCCGCGCCCTTCCCAGGGTGAACAACTGGGATCTCGTCGACCTCAGCGCCCCGGCCCTTCTAGGGGCTTTTCTGCGCGAACAACAACGCCCGATTCCGCAGGAACTGATCGCCTCGCCCCTGCTCTGGGAGCGGCGCGTCGCCATGGTCGCCACCCACGCGTGGGTCCGAAATGGCGACGCCCATGAGGCGCTGCGCGTCGCCGAGGCGCTCATCCCCGACCCGCATGACCTCATCCAGAAGGCCGTCGGCTGGACCCTGCGCGAAGTCGGAAAACACGTCTCTCCGGACCTGCTCCGCGCCTTCCTGGAAAGCCACGCCGCCCGCATGCCGCGTACCGCGCTGCGCGTCGCGATCGAACATTTCCCCGCCGAAGAGCGGCTCGCCTGGCGCTCCCTGCGCACTGCGCCCCCCCCGCGGAGGCCTCTCGTCTGACCCGCTTCGCGGCGCGAGTTTCCCCTTGGGGTTCCCTCAGAGTTCCCCCCATGCTCGCGGCCTCTCCTCGGCCCATTCCGACCACCCCGTGCAATCCTCCTCCCCCCACGCCCCGACCCCCCCGGCGCCCGAGCCTCCTCCCGTGGTCCCGCCCCACCTCCCCAAGGACCCCCAGCAGGAGCGAGCCCGCGCATGGATCGGGGACGCG
>JBEBAG010000363.1:0-8715 GCA_041159065.1 Verrucomicrobiota bacterium
GGTGGGTTCCTCATTCGTGGACTGGAGCTCCTCCTTGGAGGTTTGGAGTTCTTCGTTGGCGGAGCGGAGTTGCTCGTTGGCGGAGAGGACGTCCTCATTGGCGGCCCGCAGCTCCTCGTTGCCGGCGGACTGCTGCTCGATGATGGACTGAAGGTATTCCTTCGCGTTGGTGAGGTCGGACTGGAGTTGCTGGATTTCCTCGGTCTGGGAGGCGTCAGGCCGGGGTGCGGGCGCGGTGGGCCCCGGGGGGAGGAATGAGGGGGCCGGCGAAGGGCCTTGCTCGGCTTGCGGGGGGCGATTTCCCGGGGAAACGGCGGTGGGGGAGAAGAGCACGAGAAAGCCGCTGCGTGGAGAGCCTGGAAGGCGCAGGGGGATGACCTCGAGATCGATGACGCGCAGGGAATCCTCCTCGCGCAGGCGGATCCCTGCGCGGCGTGCGGGTCGGTGGTGGGCGCGGGCCTCGTCGATGGCGGAGCGGATGGGGGAGAAGAGGCTTTCTCGGGCCATGCGGAGGAGGTTGAAGCTGGCCTCGCCCGGAGGCGGTTCGAGAAAGGCTCCGGTGCGTCCGCGGAACTGGAGGACTTCGAGTTCCTCGGAAACCAGGACGCCGGCTGGGGCGAAGCGGGAGAGGAGCACGCGGTCGGCCTCTTTTTGGAGATCCACGGGGCCGGGGGAGCGTTCGCTCAGGGGAAGCGGCAGGATGGGCTGGGGGGCGGGAGGCAGGTGATGGAAGTGGGGGTAGGAACGCTGGATGGAGGAGATCTTGGAGTAGATCCGGTTTTTCGAGTCCACGGCCTGGAAGAGGTCGGTGAACCGGCCTACGGTTTCGGAGGCTCCGAGCACGAGAAAGCCGTTGGACAGGAGGGAGTAGTGGAAGGCGGGGATGATCCGCTTCTGGAGTCCGTTGGAGAGGTAGATCAGCAGGTTGCGGCAGCTGATCAGGTCCATGCGGGAGAAGGGGGGGTCGACGGCGACGTTTTGCTTGGCGAAGATGCAGAGGTCTCGGACTTGGCGGTTGATGCGGTAGGAACCGTCCTCCTTGGTGAAAAAGCGGGCGAGGCGTTCCGGGGAAATTTCGTCGGCGAGGGGTGCGGGATAGAGTCCGGCGCGGGCGCGTTCGACGGCGTTGGACTCGCTCAGGTCGGTTCCAAAAATCTGAATGGCGGGCGGTTGGGCGAGCGGTTCCAGGAACTCGAGCAGGCAGATGGCGATGGAGTAGACCTCCTGCCCGCTGGAGCAGCCGGGGACCCAGATGCGGATGGGTTCGCCCGGGCTTTTGTGTTTGAGGATCTCGGGAAAGACCACGGTCTTGAGCGCCTCGAACATTTCCGGGTCTCGGAAGAAACTGGTGACGTTGATGAGGATATCGCGGTAGAGCGCCTCGATCTCCGGCCGGTTGGCCTCGAGATTTTTGGCGTACTCGGCGAGGGAGTCGCACTGGGAAAGGAGCATGCGCCGGTGGATGCGGCGTCGGATGGTGTTGTCGCGGTAGTCTGCGAAATCGACGCCGGTGGATGCCCGGAGGATGCGCAGGATTTTCTGATAAGCGGGATGGAGGGGTTCGGCGTGAGCGGGGAGCGAGGAGGGCTTCGGATCGGAGAGCAGTTCGCCGAAGCGTGGGGTTTTGGAAATGCGCAGGATTTCGGCGGCGATTTCCTCCGGGGGCAGGACGAAATCGACGGCCCCGGCGCGTTCTGCGGCAAAGGGCATTTCCGGGGAGCGCGAGGATTCCGAGCTCTGGGCGAAGGTGATGCCGTCTTGGGATTTGATGTGGTGCAGTCCGGCGACGCCATCGTGGCCGGTGCCGCTGAGGAGCACGCCGATGGAAAGAAGCAGAGGGTTGCGGGAGAGGGACTCGAGGAAGAAATCGATGGGAGAAAAGGGGCTGTGGGGATTCTCGGAACGCGGCGTGGTTTCAAAATGCCCGTCCTGAAGGGAAATCAGGCAGCCCTCGGGAAGGACGTAGACGTGGTTGGGTTCCACCGGTTGCCCGGCGTGGATGCGCTCCACGGGCATCCGGGTGAGAGGGGCAAGGATTTGATCCAGCTGGCTGCGACGGGAGGGATCCAGGTGTTGAAGAAACACGAAGGCAAAGCCAGTGGTATCCGAAAGGCGGGGGAGGAGTTTTTGGAAGGCTTCAAGTCCCCCGGCGGAGGCGCCAATGGCGACGATGCCGGCGAGCGGAGCACGGGGAGACGGGGACTCCATGGAGGGACGGAGAGGATCGGAGGTCATGGCGAAGCGGCGTGAGCGGGCGCAAGGTACACGGCGCATGCCTCCGGGCATACGAAAGAAACGCCGCGCCCGGGTCGGGGTGCGGCGTTTTTGGCAGAGTGCTCCGGAGGCCTAGTTGCGCGGTCGGCGAGGGGGTTCATTCCGCAACGCCTCGGGGGGCAGGTCGCGCAGGGCGAGTTCCCGGAATTCCCGGGTCTGAGCCTCCCAGAGGGCGACCATCTCTTGAAGGCGCTGCGGCTCCCGGGAGGCGAGGTTGATCAATTCGGATCGGTCCTTGCGGAGGTCGTAGAGCTCCCAGGGGGCTGCTTCGCCCGCGGCGACGATTTTCCAGTCGCCGACGCGCAGGGCGCGGTTTTTCTCATGGAGCCACCAGAGCGAGCCATGGGAGGCGAGGGAGGAGGGCTGGGGTTGAAAGAAGGGCAGGAGGCTTTTGCCTGGAGAGGCGGGGACGCGCTTTTGCTGCGGGGGGACGGGGGGCTGGATTCCGGCCGCATCCAGGATGGTGGGGACCAGATCGATGATGTGAGAGGGGGCGTGCCGGAGTTCGCCGTGGACCGGAATGCCCTCGGGCCAGTGGGCCACCAAGGGCGTGGAGATGCCGCCCTCGTGAACCCACGTTTTGTGCCGGCGCAACGGGGTGTTGGCCAGGCTGGACCATCCCGGACCGATGCTGAGGAAGGTTGCGGCGGCTCCCGGGCTGGCGGAGGGGTCGTGCCCATCGCCGCGCTCCATCATCTCGGCGCTGGCGCCATTATCGGAGAGGAAAAAGATGAGGGTGCGCTCGAAGGCCTTCATGGCGCGGATTTGATCGAGGATGCGCCCGATTTCGCGGTCCATGCGGTCGACCATCGCGGCGTGGATCGCCATTTTGCGTGCTTGGAAGGAGCGTTGCTCGGGAGTGAGCTGGGCCCAGGGCAGGGGTCGGTCGACTTCGCCGGGACCGCGTTTTTGGACGGCTTGGGGGAAGGGGTAGGGGGGGCCGACCTCGGGTTCGAGTGGGGAGAGGGCGGCCTGGGTGATCCCGAGTTGTTGTTGTTGCTTCCAGCGGCGTTCACGGAGCACGTCCCAACCCTCCTCGTAGGTGGACTGGTAGCGGGCGATGTCCTCGGGGAGGGCTTGGATGGGGAAGTGGGGTGCGTTGAAGGCGACGTACTCGAAGAAGGGTTTGTCCGGGTGGTTTTGGGCGTGTTGTTGGAGTTGGGCGATGGCGCGGTCGGCGATGGCGGTGGTGGCGTAGTAGTGGTCCTCGGGGGTGACGGGCGGGAGGGGTTGGTCGTCCAGGAGGTGTTTTTTGGGGGTGAAGTAGCGGTCGTGATCTTCGACGTTGTAGGAGTGCTCGAAGCCGTTTTTGAGCGGGGTTCCATCGATGTGCCACTTCCCGGAGTGATAGGAGTGGTACCCTGCGGGCTGGAGGAGTTTGGGCAGGAGGGGGGCCCACTCGGGGCGGGTGCCCCCATTCCCAGCGACCGAGGAAGGCACCCCGGGAAAGCCGTCTCTGCGCACCTGCTGGGCGTAGTAACCGGTGAGGATCGCGGCGCGCGAGGGCCAGCAGCGGGCGGTGTTGTAGAACTGGGTGAAGCGGAGTCCGTTACGGGCGAGGGAATCGAGATGCGGCGTGGCGATTTCACTGCCGTAGCAGCCGAGGTCCGAGTAGCCCAGGTCGTCGGCAAGAAGGATCAGAACGTTGGGGGGGGCCGGGCGTTTGGGGGCCGGGGAATCGGCATGGCCGAACGGAGTTCCGGAAAACAGGGCGAGGGAGAACAGGGCAAAAACGGAAGGGCGCATGGACGGAGAGACGAAGGGATCGGAGCGTTGAACCCCCGGGCGGTGAGAAAGTTTCGGAACGGAGATGAGGGGCCGGAGGAACGGATCCGGAGGAACGGACTAGGCGAGGTTCATCAGGGAGCGTCGGAGCATGTCGAGGGCGGTTTGGGAGGCGAGTTGTTTGAAACTGAGGCGGTCGGTGCGGAACTGGTGTTTCTCGACCCGGACGCCCTCCGGCGCGCTGAGGGCGATGAAGACGGTTCCCTGGGGTTTGTGGGGGACGGCGCCCCCCGGGCCCGCGATGCCGGTCGCGGCGAGGGCATGCGTCGCGCCGCTTGCCTTTCGGGCGCACCCGGCGAGGTGTGCGGCGACGGCTTCGCTGACGGCCCCCTGCTGCTCGATCAGTTCGGCGGGGACGCCGAGTTCGATCTTGGAGGCGTTCGAATACGTGACCCAACCGGAGAGAAGCACGGCGGAGGCACCCGGGACATTGGTGATGCGGTGGGCGATGAAGCCGCCCGTGCAGCTTTCGGCCGTGGCGAGGGTGTATTGGCGTCGGGACATTTCCTCCACCAGCCACTCCTCGAGGGGCCGGGCGCCGGAGGGCAGCATGGCGTCACTGAAGCATTCCTGGATGAGGGCCTCGGCCGCCTCGATCTGCTCGGTGGAGCCGACCACCCGGATATCCACCTCGCCCAGCCGGGCGCAGTAGCCGGGCTCGATTCCCCGCGCGATGAGGGCCTCTCCGATCGTGGCTTCCACGGTGGACTCGGGAATTCCCAGGACGCGCCAGGTGCGCAGGTGCTGGTCCGGGCGGGGAGGAAGCAGGCTGCGGAGCTTCTCGATGACCGCCGTTTCGACCATGGGCTGCAGCTCCCGGGGCGGTCCGGGAAGCAGGAAAAGGTGCGGGCTGGAGACCCCGGCCAGGGACTGGGGGGGAAGGTACAGACCGGGGGCCGTGCCGAAGGGATTTTTCAGCACCTCGGCGCCTGTGGGTTTCATCGCCTGGCGGAGTACGCGCGGGGTGACGGGGATGCCCCGCGCATGGAATCGGGCGAGAATGGCGGCTTCCACCTCCGGATCATGGACCAGTTCCAGCCCGAGGAGGGCTGCCGTGGTCTCGCGGGTGATATCGTCGGTGGTGGGCCCAAGGCCGCCGGTGACGAGTACGATATCGGCGCGGCCGAAGGTTTCCTGAAGGGCGTCCCGAATGGCGGGGCCATCGGGCACGGTGGTCTGGCGCGAGATGGCCAAACCGAGGGGGAAGAGGGAGGTGGCGAGGAAGGCGAGGTGGGTGTTCTGGACCTGACCGAGGAGCAGTTCCGAGCCGGTGTTGAGGACTTCAAGGCGCATACGGGGAGATCATTAGGGTCTTTGGGACTGGATGGAAAGGAGGTCGCCGGGAGTGCATTCGACCAGAACGGCAATGGGTCGGCAGCAGACCGTGCAGTCCTCAATGAGTTCGTGGTCGCCCTGGGAGGTGTCGATCTGGGTGGGGTAACATTCGCCGCACCAGGGACAATCGATGAGCGCTTCTTGAAGGTACATGGGGGAGCAGGGGTGGAAGGAGGAAAGGAAAGGGGGGGGAATTAATCGGACATGCGAATTCTGGCCTCGCGGAGCTGCACTCTCCAGCGTTGGAGGAAGCTCATTTCCTTTTGGACGGTGGCGAGTTGTTTGAGGATGGCCGGGGTGCGTCGTTCCCAGACGGCGTCGGCGGCCTGGAGTTGGGCCTCGCACTGGCGCCAGAGTTCGTCGAGTCGAGCGAGGGTGCGTTCCAAGTCGGAGCGCAGGGCCAGTGCCTCGGAGCGCAGGATGGCTTTGGAGAGGGGTGAGTGGGTGGAGGCGAGCTGGCTGCAGAAGGCCTCGGCCTCCCGGAGGAGGGTGGCCACGTCCATGAAGTGGTCGGAGAGATCGAGGGAGATGCCCTCCTGTTGCGCGGCGGCGAGTTGTTCCGGTGCCTCCTGTTCGAGGATGGACCGGATGCGGGTGACGGGGTTTTGGAGGGTGCGATGGGCCTCGTTCAGCTCGCGAAAGGCGGCCTCGCCATGGGCTTGAGCGGGGGTGCCATGGGGAGCCGGAGGGGAGTCCGGGAGGGAGGGCGAGGGAGATCCTTGGGTGGAGGGGAGGGCATCGGGATGGCACTGGGAGGCCAGGGCGAGGAAGCGCTCTTGGAGTCTTTGGAGATCCACCCAGGGACGGGCGGGCAGGTCGAAGGTTTGGAAGGGATTCGCCATGAAACTGAGGGAATGGGAAAGAGGATGGGCGCAGGGTGAATTCTCTATCTCTGATATTAGCCCGTGCTTTGCGCGCGCAAACTGGGCGATGCGGCGTCGGCGTTTGAGTTGCAGTGGGAGGCCTGAGGCGTTAGTGCGGCAGGCATGCGCAGAACGCTTCTTTGGGTGGCGGGATGGTGGAGCCTGTTGGCCGGGCTGACGCTGTTTTGGGTGAGCGTGTGGGAGGGCGCCCCGGAGGGGCTGGGCTCCACCATGGCGCGGCAGCTGGGGCTGCTGCTGCAGTGGCTGGCTCGTTAAGCCAGCGGAGCTCGGGGGAGGAGCGGGTTCTCGTTGGGGGGGGGCGGGGCCTGGTGGGGCGGTCTGGCGTCAGAGCTCCATGCAGACCAGTTTGTCCCCGAGGCGCAGGTAGAGGCGGTTTCCGACGAGGGCGGGATGCGCCAGCAGGTGGCGGGATTCCGCGGTGAGTTGCAGGAAGCCAAGCGGGCGAGGGGAGGCGGCGTCGTGAAGATAGAGGCCGCCCTTGTCGGTCAGCGTGAGGACGCGGGAGCGTCCGTCGGTGATCATCGAGGCGTAATGGCCGAGGGATCCTTCCGTGGCCCATTCGGTGTGGAGGTCCGAGGCTCGAAGACAGAGGAGGACCCCTCCCGCGCCGAGTCCGAAGATGTGCGTGCCGGCGAGGACGGGAGAATGCGCGTCGGGAGCGAGGGAATCATTGAGGGCGACGGGCTGGGGATCGGGGATGCCGCGGGCGTCGAACCGGTAGAGGCGTGCGCCGTTGTTCTCACTGGCAGCGAACAGGCAGTCCCCGACGAGGAACGGGGTGGGGACGTTGAAGTCCCCGGAGCTGGGAGGCTCGATTTTCCAGAGCTCCTTCCCAGTGCCGGCATCCCAGCCTACGAGGGCCTGCTCATCCAGGCCGATGATCTGGGAGGTTCCGCCGACGGGCGCAAGAAATCCGCCGCAGTAGGCGGCGGGCCTTCCCGGAGTTTCCCACACCGGTTCGCCGGAGACGGGATGCAGGGCGGTGAGGGCCGCATCGGGCGCCCCGGGTTGGACGACTACACCCGCGGCGCTTCGGAGGGGCGAGCCGGAGAAGCCCCATTTGGGCGGCCGGACGCGGTATTCCTCGCAGAGGTTTGAAAACCACAGGAGCCTGCCGGAGGCGAGGTCCAGGCAGTGGAGGTGTCCGAAGGCTCCCAGGAGGTAGGCTTTCCCCTCGGAGAGGAGCGGGGTGGCCCTGGGGGAGTTGCCGTAATCGAGCGGGGCGGCGCTTACTGCAGGATACTCAAAGCGCCAACGTTCCTCGCCCGTGCGGGCATCGAACAAAAAAAAACATCGGCGGAGTCGTCCGCGTTCCGTCCGCCGAGGAGGACCACGTCCTCCGTGGCGGCGATGCCTCCGACGCCATCGGAGGGCAGGGAGACGGTCCAGGCAAAGCGCGGGGTGGCGGGGAGCGAGTCGGGGAGCCACTGGGTGGAGCCGTTGCGGTGGGGGCCGCGGAATTGGGGCCATGGGAGGGAGGCGCTGGGCTTGGTCGCGTCCGGGGTGGGGGAAGACGGGGGCGTCTTGGGAAGCTCCGGCTCGATGAATCCGTGGAGGCTTTCCAATGCCTCGAGCAGTTTGGGATCGGAATCGGAGGAGAGGAGGGCCTCTTCGAGCGCCTTCGCCGTGGCGGCGGGCAGTTTGCGGTTCAGGAAGGCGGTGATGAAGGGGACGTCCTGGGTTTTCGCAATGATGCGCAGATCGCCCGGTTTGATGGTGCCGCAGCCCGCGAGGAGGGGTTCGGCGTAACTGGAGATCACGGCGGCGGCCTTCTGGGTTGGGTCGAGCTTCATGAGGGCCTCGGCGGCGGTCGAACAGGAGGCCGAAATCTTCGAGTCGGCGGCGGCGTGGAGGCCGGCGGAGCGGAGGAGTTCCATGGCGGCGGCGGATTTTTCGTCGCAATCCTCCGGGCCGAAGAACATGCGGAAGTTTTGGAGATCGGCCAGTGTCTTGGCTGGGGAATCCTTGCGGACCACGAGGAGGCCCTTTTGGAAGGGGGAGCCGTCCTTGCCGGTGAGGCTGGCGATGGGGGTGAGTTCGAGCGTGTTCTTCGCGGCCTGGCTCTGGATGACGCTGAACTTTCCGATCACGAGGTCGGCGGAGCCTCCGGAATGCTTCAAGGCGTCGGCGAGGGTTTCGCCATGGGACACCTGGACCTCGATGCCGGTTTTGGTTTGGAGGTAAGCGGCGAGGACCTTGTAGTTGCGCTGGGCGTAGCCTTTGACGCAGGCGCAGGCGAGATCCTTGCTGAGGGGATCCATGACGACGAGCTGGAGGGGGGCGGAAACGGCTTGGAGGGTCGCGGCGAGCAGGCCCAGCAGGGCGAGGGAGAGGGTTCTCATGGGGATGCGCTAGAGAGGCTTGGGTACGAGCCGGATTATTCTTTGTTCAGGGTCCACGTCTGTTTGTTGACCGTGAGTTCGAGTACAGATTCCGA
>JBEBAG010000364.1:0-9958 GCA_041159065.1 Verrucomicrobiota bacterium
GAAATCCAAATCAAAACCTCGGGGCTCCCCCCCCCCCTCCCCCCTCCGCTCCCCTCCTGCCCCCCCCCCCACGTTTCCACCCTCCCTCCCAAAACCGCTCCGCACGGGACGCGCAGCGCGATCGCGGTTGGACGCATCCTGACCCTCTGCGCGCTCTGGCTTGCGTCGCTTCTTCTCCGCGCCCCGGGCACGCTGTGGGCAACCGCCGCATCTCAGCCTGAAGCCCCCTCCCCGCTTTCCGCACGCGCCCAGCGCTCCTCAAGCGTCCAGCGCTCCTCAACCTCCCCCGGCATCCTCGTCCCCGCCGTCCACGCCAAGCCAATGCGGCTCGCCAAGGCAGCACCTGCGCCCCGCCCCACAGCACCCGCGCCCCGCCCCAACCCGCTCCCCGCTCCGGCAGACTCCCCCACCCCTTCGTTCGTTCCCAACTCTAACCCCGAATCGCATCGTTCCTCCCACCCTATCATCGTTCCAAAGGACTCCTCTGGACGCCCCCTCGTTTTCCCGTCCCCCCCCAAGCGCATCATTTCGCTCGCACCCAGTGTTACGGAAACCCTTTTTGGCATCGCCTGTGGCGAACACGTGATTGCAACCACCCCCTTCTGTACCCGCCCCCCTCAGGCACAATCCCTCCCCAAAGTCGGAAACCCCGCTCAACCAGACCTCGAACACATCCTCAAACTTCGGCCCGATTTGGTCATCGCCGCGCGCATCACTCCCCCGGAGCTGATCCAACGGCTCGAAAAGCTCGGGATCCCAACCCTCGTGCTGCAACAGCAAGATCTGGAATCCGTCTGGAGCGAAACCCGTCTGCTGGGAGAACTCACCGGACACGCGCCGGAGGCCAGCCGGCTCATCGAGGAAATCCAAACCCAGCTCTCCTCCATCGCCCGAGAGAAAAAAAACGCACCGCCCCTGCGCGCCCTCCTTCTCTACGACCTCCACGATTTCTTCTGCGCAGGAGCCCGCACTTTCCCGGACCAAATTCTGAAGGTCGCGGGGGCCCACAATGTGGCATCCTCCCTCGATACCTCATGGCCTCGCCTCTCCCTCGAGAGCCTCCTCCAGCTCAATCCCCAATGCATCATGATCGCTCAGGACCAGCTCTCCGAGTCCCAGAGGCTTGCGACCCTCCACGAATGGCAGGCCCATCCGGTGCTGGGAAAAATCGACGCCGTAAGGAACGCTCATCTCTATGTGATCGGCGATTCCCTGCTCTCCATCCCGGGTCCCCGCCTTGCGGAGGCGGCGCGAAGAGTCGCCGCGGCACTCGACAAAGCCCGGCTCCCACTCGAGCAGCCATGAATCCCGCGCCCGCTCCCCCCTCCGCTGCCATGGAAGCCCGCCAATTGCGGTGCGGGCCGGGAGAATTCCTCCGGGACCTTGATTTCCAAATCCCCAAGCAGCGATTGACCGCAATCCTCGGTCCAAACGGTTCGGGAAAAACAACCCTCCTCCGAACCCTGACCGGACTGCTTCCCTACCGTGGAGAGCTTCTCCTGGAAAACACCCCCGTGCGCTCCATTTCCCGCGCGCAATTCGCACTCCGCGTGGCCGTCGTCGCGTCCTTTCAACCACCCGCCTTCGATTTCAGCGTCGAGGACACCGTGGCCTTGGGACGTTTTGCTCATCGCAACGATCCCGATCATTCGCCACGCAGAGACCGCGACGCCCTCGAGGCGGCCCTCGCCCTGACCGAACTCCTGCCCCTCCGAAAACGGAGCATCACGCAACTCAGCTCCGGCGAATACCAGCGCGTCACCCTCGCGCGTGCACTCGCCCAAAACACCCCCATCCTGCTGCTGGACGAGCCCACGGCCCACCTCGACCTCGCCCACCAGTTCCGCGTTTTTGAAATCCTTTCCAAACTCCCGCGCGATTCCGGCAAGACCGTCGTCTGTGTCACCCACGACCTGACCCTCTCCGCGCGATTCGCGGACCACCTCCTCCTGCTCAAGGGAGGAACCCTCGCCGCACAGGGACGCCCGCAAACCGTCTTGCAGCCCCCCATGCTGCGCGCGGTTTTTGGCATCGACGAAAGCGCGTACCAGCCCTCCCCCTTTCCATGGCGACCGCACGAGCCGACCACTCCGGGTCGCTCCCCTTGCTAAAAGTGCCCATGTCGATCCGAACCCGGTTTTTGTGCGCGATAGTCCTGCTCGTCGGGAGCGCGTGGATGTCCCTTCAAATCGGCTCCGCCGGCTGGATTCCCGTGCACAAGATGCTCCCTGCGCTCAGCGGTCCGGCAACCCCGGAGGATCCCGCCGTGCTTATCCTGCTCCAGCTCCGCTTGCCCCGACTGCTCCTCTCCCTGCTCGTCGGAGCCAATCTCGCCGTGGCAGGCGCAATCATGCAGGCCCTTTTCACCAATCGCCTGGCCGACCCCTTCGTCACCGGCGTCTCCTCCGGAGCCGCACTCGGGGCCGTCTCCGCCGCGGCACTCGGAGCCTCCGCCCCGTGGCTTGGAATCCATCCCCCAGCACTCTTCGCTCTCGCGGGCGCAGGACTCGTCACCGCACTGGTTTCATGGATGACCCCTCGCCACGAGCCCGCTCCCCTGTCCGCCCTTCTCTTGCGCGGCGTGGCAATCGGATCCATCGCCCAAGCCCTCACCTCCCTCCTGCTCTTCCGCACCGACCTTTTTCAGATGCGCGCCGCGCTCGCATGGCTCATGGGAAGCTTCGCTTACCGAGACTGGTCCTACGTGCACCTTCTCTGGCCTTACTCCCTCCTCGGACTCTTGGGCACGCTGCGCCTTGCCCAACCCCTCAATCTGCTCTGTTTCGGGCAGGAAACCGCCCATCACCTCGGACTCCCCATCCGAACCGCGCGCATCCAGCTGCTGCTGCTCGCCTCCCTCCTCGCGGCCTCCTCCGTCGCAACCTGCGGGACCATCGGATTTGTGGGCCTCGTCGTCCCCAACCTCATGCGCCGCTTTTTCGGGGCCGACCACCGGACCCTCCTTCCCGCCTGTATTCTTGGGGGAGCACTCCTCACCCTCTGGTCAGACGTCGCCAGCCGCTTCCTGCATCCCGGACAAGAAACACCCGTTGGCGTCGTAACCAGCCTCATCGGAGGGCTTTTCTTTCTTTTGAGCGTCCAGAAGCGCGGATCCCCGGAGTCCGCCCCAACCGGCGGGCCAGCCTCGCTCTAAGAGCCGCGCGCTAAATCCGCTCCCGAACCATCCCCAGCGCCAGCACGCTGTACGAACTCACCAACACCGGATCGCTTTCCATCCAGCGTCCCGTCGGATTCACCCACTGTCCCCCCCCCTGCTGGAGCCCCAAAAGCTCCACGGCCAACTCCTTGGCCCAGTCCACTTGGGATGCGCCGCGCACCTCCAGCTTTTCCACCCCCGCGACGCTCAACGCCTTGGCCATCAGGTGGAAATAGTAATACTTTCCCTGCTGCCCCAGCCCCGGATTTTCCCCCAGCGTGTAGTGGCGCCCCAGCCAGTCCAGGGCAGCCTGAATCCGCTCGTCCCGGGCCGACATCTGCGCATACAGGAACGATAGCAGTCCCGCGTAAGTCATCGTGCCCGAGCTCCGTAACGCTTTGGCGCCCCCCTCCAAATCCACCTCCCCCGCATGGCTGTGTCCCGGATAGTACACAAATCCCCCCCGCTCGGACTCCGCCACCGCACGACTCCCCGAAGTGGCCTGCCCCGAACCGCCGGCCAGATTCTGGCAGCGTGAGATAAACCCGATCGCCGCCTCCCAGTCCAAAGCCGCCCCCTGAGGCCACTCCCTGACCCGCGCATACTCCTCCACCATCCGCAGCGCCTCCAGCGCGACCACCGTGTTGTCCAAATCCGGATGCTGCCGCTTGGGACTGACCCCCTTTTCCCCATAGCCAATTCCCCCATCCAGCTCCGGACGGACCATTCCACGAGCCTGCTGCGCCTGCAGAAACCGCTGCGCCCCTCGGATCAGCGCCTCGTCTTCGGAACGATTGCCCCGCACCAAGGCCTGGACACTCAGCGCCGTGTTGTAGTTGCTCAACGCGTCCGCATAAATCCCCCCGTCCGGCTTCGCTTGCGAGCGCAAGAAGGCATACCCCAAACGCAACCCCTCCAACTCCTCCGCCGAGCCCCCCCCGGACACCGATACCGCCCGCTCCAGCGCCATCAACGCCAATGCCGTTAGCGCCGGATGCCGCGGATCCGACCACGCCCCCGTGCGCCGGTCCTGCACGGAAACCAACCAGCGGCCCGCCCGCGCCATCGCCAAATCCACCTCCATGCGCAGCGAGTGATTCCCCCCCAGCACCCCCTCCTTCCGCACGTCCGCGGCCAACGCAAACCCTGCGGCGCCCCCCCCGAAAAAACCTCCGCCCGTCCCAATCAGAAGCGCAAAGCTTCCTCTGAAAAAACCGCGCCGATCGCCATTCATATCCCTTGCCCGGGTCAGGGACGCTTTCTCAACGTGTAGGCCGCTTTTTGATTCAAAAGCGGCTGCCCCTCGCGCGAGCGCAGCTTCTGCATGTCAAAGTCGTACACGAAATTCTCGCGCAACTCGGGAAGCACCAGATCCGCGGTCTTCCCATCCTCGCTCAGCACAATTTTTTGAGGAACCACGAAGTCCTTCTCCAGCTCAGGCGACCCATACTTGATGTGATAGGCATACGTGTACCGCTTGATATTCCACAGGGCAGGATTGGCCGCCTCAAACGCCAAGGGACCGGTGAATTCCACCCGGAAGCCTGAGGAGGTCACGCGGATCTCCAAGGGATCAAACGGCACCTTCCCCACGGGCTCGATCACCGACACGCCCTCCCCCCCCGCCCATGAAAGGTGGGTACGCCCCACGCACAGGCGATCTCCCGAAAAAACCAACCGATGCAACCCCTCGTGCAAGGCCTTGGTCTCGATGAACGGATAACAGGCTCCCTGCCACACCCCGCCCACCTTCTGGAGCGTCACGCGCAAAAGACGGCTCACATTCATTTCCCCAATCACCACCTGCCCGCCATAAGGCCCCCAAGCGGGCGTCTTGGGAATCACCACCATCTCCGTCGGCGAATTCGCGTAGCTCCCGTGAGGAAACCACACCGCCGCCGGCGTGCGGAGCTCCTCCAACTTCGCGATCGGCGTCTCCAAAGGCGGCGTCTTCCCCCAGTCTGCCCTCCACGGAAGGCTTGCCGGATGCCCGTAGAAGCCCCCCTTCGAAACCACGTGCAGCTCGCTGCTCCCGCGCCAGTCCCCCTGATTATCCGAGACCAAAAGATTCCCCGCAGCGTCTCTGCCCACCCCGTCCGGTGAGCGAAACCCCGAGGCGTACGGCTCGGCTTTTCCCGTGCGAACGTCCACCTCCATCACCCACCCACGCCACGGCACTCGCGAATACATCCGCCCCGCCAGCTCCGCATTCTTCTTCCAGTCCCCATAGAATTCCTTGCGCTCCAACCCCACCGGCAACCACGCCCCCCGGATCTCCGGCCGAATCGAGGCCCCGGAGGAAGCCAGGTTCAACGCTACCAACACCTTGTCCCCCCCCGAACGGAGCGGACCAAAGTTGAACTCGTGATAGTTGCCCGTCAGACCAAATCCATCCCAAACCGTCTCAAACACATCCGCCTTTCCGCTACCGGACGTATCCCGCAACCGGGTCAACTCCGGACGCTGCATCACCAGAAGGCTTCCGTCCTTCTCGGGGAGCATCCCCAAGGGTTCGTGCAGCCCCTCCGCAAAGATCGACCAGTCGTCCTTGGTAAAATCGTAAAATGCAATTTCGCCGCGATGAAACGCCGCCGCCAAACGCCCGTCGGGAAGCACCGCCAGCGCTCCCACCTGCGGATCCACCCCTTTGGGCCCCTTCAGATCCCGCACGGAATAGAACGCCGCCATCTGCCGGTCACGCTCCTCCGAAGAACGCCCCGCCTCCTTCTTCGTGTCCACCGTCTCCTGCGGCTTCGCTCCGAATTGGGATTCGGCCCGAATCGTCCCCAAAAGGGCACAACCGAAAACCGTCGAGACCAGGGACACCACGGGAAGGAGGGAAAAAGGACGTTTCATGGAGGGGAGAGGAGGACGAGGAACGAATCGGGAGGGAAGCGAGCGGGAGGAGGGAAAGGCGGGCGGCATAACCTAGGGATGCGCCCCGTGCGGCGGGTTCGTTGCCTTGGCGTCTTTGGGAGCCGAGGCCCCTTCGCGCCGTTTCAAACGCACGCGAAACTCGCTCGCCTGCTCTCGGGAAAGCTCCAGTAGCCCGTCCTTGAACCGCCCTTGCGGACTCTCCCACTCATAAGCGCCCTTCTCCGCCACAAAGGCCAGATTCTGATTCCAGCCCGGGAGCCGGAACACCATCTCCACGCCCCCATCCACCGCCAACACCTCCTGCAGCACCTCCTGGTTTCCCACCCGGTACCGAAATTCTGGGAGCCCGTCTTTGAGCCGATAGCCAAGGAACTTCACTTTTTCGGGAGCTTTACGCGCGTCCCCCAACCGCAACGGAAACCCCTCCGACTTCCACCACGCCTCATCTCCCACCTCCGCCAGTTTGTTGCCGCTCCCCCGCCAGTGCTCGGTGCCGTCCAGAAAAGGCCCAGCCCAAGCGTAACGCACCCGGCAGGCTCCAGCGTCAAAGCAATAGTTCTGCGTGCCGGGCAGCGCCACGGCGATGGCGGCCGGCCCCGCCTCTGGCATGAAGATGCGCTGTACAAAGGGCCGCTTTCCCCCGCCAACCAACCCTTTCTCCAAGGTGAGCTGCGGAATGTTCGGATCCTTCGCCAAGGGCGGCGGCGGCACATCCACATACAGGGCCCCATACATCACCATCCCATGCCCGGGAACCGTGCACACATAGCCATACACCCCGGACTCCGCAGGCACCTTGAAGCGCAGAGAGAGCTTCTTCTCCGGATCCACCATCGAGGTCGTCGCCGCCAAGACCGCCGGGTGCGAGGGCACGAAGGCTTTCGCCGGCCCCCCCTCTCCCAAACCCATCGCCTCCTGAACCACCGCCTGCACCGAACCCGGCTTCACCACCACCAAGTTGTGCGCCAAATGCGCCGGATCCACGTTCTCAATCCGAATCTCCAACTCCTCCCCCGCCTTCGCCTCGAAACGCGGAGGATCAAAGCGCAGCCCTTCCGCCATCAACAACGAAACCATCCTCGGCTTTTTCACCGCCCCTTTCGGGGCCACAGCCCCCTTCGCCGCGCCCGCCTTGCCCCCGGAAAGAGTCCCACCCGAAATCGCTGCCGTTCCTTGCACTTTGGGAACCGCCCCCGATGCCTCTCCGGCAGCAGCACCCCTCGCCAGCGGAGCCAACCAGGGAATCAAAACGCCAAAAACGCACAGCGAGCGGAGGGAGACTTGCATGTCCGTTTCATATCGCTTTTACGCCCGAGGAAAAGCTCAGGATTCCCCCCCACAGCCCCATCACGCGCCCCGCACGGCTTGCACAAAGTCCCGCATCTTGGCCACATCCTTGCGCCCCGGAGCCGACTCGACCCCACTGGCCACATCCACCGCATACGGCGCCACCCTCCGCACCGCCTCAGCCACATTCTCCGGATCCAGTCCCCCGGCCAGCGTGATGCTCAAATCGGGAAAATCGCTCACCGCCTGCGCCGCAAGCCCCCAATCCACCCGCGCCCCCGTTCCGCCATACGCTCCCGGCACATAGGCGTCCAAAAGCAGGTGGCGCGTGGACCACCCGCTCAATTCGGCCGACCAATCCCGAGCCTCCGGAAGCCGCAGCGCCCGGATGAAAGGATGCCCCGCCAGCGCCATTTCCGCACACAACTCCCGACTCTCCTCCCCATGAAATTGGAGGCAATCCACCCCGGGCAACGACGCGTACCGCTGCGCTCCCGCGAGCGACTCATTCACGCACAAGGCCACCCGAGTCACAAAGGGCGGCAACGCCGCAACCCACTCGCGCGCGCCCTCCAAATCCACCCAGCGTTTACTGCCCCTCCAGGTGTTCAACCCGAGAGCGTCCGCGCCAGCTTCAATGGCCCCTAACGCATCCCGCTCATTGGTAATCCCACAAATCTTGATGCGCACGCGCGCCCCCTCCTTTGCCTGAATCAGTTGCTGCATCTGCCAACCCTACCCGATGCGCTGCTCCAAAAAAAGAAGCGCCGCACGAGTCCCGTGCGGCGCCCCCTGCCTTGCGCAGCGCCCGCCAAAGCGGACGCTGCAAAGTGTCATCCGATTCGCCTGAGCCTACGCGTAGGAGGCCTGCGTGCCCTTCAGGTTGCGCTTGGGCACCCAAGGCATCAGCGAACGCAGCTTCGCACCCGTCTTCTCGATGGGATGCTTCTCCCCGGCCGCCAGCAGCGCATTGTACTTCTTGTAGCCTCCCTCGTACTCCTTGACCCAGCCCTTCGCAAATTTCCCGGTCTGGATGTCCTTGAGCACCGCCTTCATGCGCTTCTTCGTCCCAGCATCCACGATCTTGGGTCCCACGGTCACATCCCCCCACTTCGCCGTCTCGGAAATCGAGAAACGCATCCCGGCAATACCCGCCTCGTTCATCAAATCCACAATGAGCTTCAGCTCATGCAGGCATTCAAAATACGCCATCTCCGGCGAATAGCCCGCCTCCACCAGCGTTTCAAAACCCGCCATCACCAAAGCGGAGGTGCCGCCACAAAGAACCGCCTGCTCCCCGAAAAGATCCGTCTCGGTCTCTTCCTTGAAGGAGGTTTCCAGAACGCCCGCCCGCGTGCCACCCACACCCTTGGCCCACGCCAGCGCGATCTTCTTCGCCTGCTTGCTCGGGTTTTGGTACACTGCGATCAAAGCGGGCACGCCTTTGCCCTCCGTGTATTGACGACGCACGATGTGGCCTGGCCCCTTCGGCGCGACGAGGATCACATCCACGTCCTTCGGCGGAACGATCGTTTTGTAGTGAATCGAAAAGCCGTGGCTGAAGAGCAGGGTTTTCCCTTTCTTCAAATTAGGCTCAATGTCCTTCTTGTAGACCGCCGGCTGTTTGGTGTCCGGAATCGCAACGAAAATCACGTCCGCGCGGCGCACGGCCTCGGCCGTATCGACCACCTCAAACCCCTTTTCCTCAGCCACCTTGCGGGACTTGCTCGAGGGGTAGAGCCCGATGATGACTTTCGCTCCCGAATCTTTCAGGTTCAGAGCGTGGGCGTGACCCTGGGATCCGAACCCGAGCACGGCGAGGGTCTTTCCCTTGAAGAGCTTCAGGTCGGCGTCTTTTTCAGTGTAGATTTTGGCTGCCATAGAGTGGTTAGGGTGAGAGGAAAAAAGAAGTGAGCAAAAGCGGTTCGGAGGAGAGCGGAAAGCGCATGGCGCGGCTCCCGCGCAGCGGGCTACTCGGCGCGACGCGCGAGGGCGATCTTGCCCGTCCGGGTGAGGTCGCAGATCCCGAAGGGTTCCATCAAGAAGATGAACTTGTTGATCTTGCTCTCATTGCCCGTGATCTCGATGGAAAGGTTCCGGTGCTGCACATCGATGATCTTGGCGCGAAACACGTCACAGATCTGGATCACCTCCGCCCGCGTTTCCGAATTCGCGTTGACGCGCATCAGAACCAACTCACGATCCACGGACTCATCCTCGCGAAAATCCTGCAGCTCAATGACGTCAATCAGCTTGCGCAGCTGCTTGGTCACCTGCTCCAGAACCGCGTCATCCCCCCGCACCACGATCGTCATCCGGGAGGTCGCCGGATCTAGAGTCGGACCAACATTCAGGGTGTCGATATTGAAACCCCGCCCGCTAAACATCCCGGCAATCCGAGTGAGCACCCCAAACTTGTTTTCAACCAAAACCGAAATCGTGTGACGCATGCGAAAGGCGGCGGAGGTTGCGTCAACTCAGGGAGACGGTCAAACCCAAACTACCCTCGTTCACAGAGATCCTGCCGCCACCCCCCTTCCGTCTTCGCTCCCATCCTCCCTCTGCGTTGACTCCACATCCCCACCCTTTCCACCCCCAACCCGCATTCGCATTAGGGTTGAATCGCTCGCTGCTGTC
>JBEBAG010000365.1:0-6215 GCA_041159065.1 Verrucomicrobiota bacterium
CTCTTCCGATCTTCCCCCTCCCTGGGCTCCCCTTTCTCCGAACGCGCCGAATTTGTCCGCTACGCCGAGCGTCTCCGCGAAAGCGTCCTCCAGTCCCTCGAACCCGAGGTGAAGAGCTCCACGGCCAGCCCCTCCCTGCTCAATGTCGGACGCTACCCGTGGAAGACCGGGATCGTGACCACCACCTTCTGGGTGGGTGAATCTGCCTCCACCAACAACCCCGTCCACAATCGTTCCTCCTCCTGGGACCTGAATTGGCGCGAATCCTTCGGGGGATTTGATAACCCCGACCCGTCCCACCGGAGGGGCTACCTCCCCACGGGCTTCATTCCCAAACTCAACCCCTTCTACTGCGCCCTCCCCTACAACGACGTCTCCAAAGGCGGATTCAAACCCGAGGCCAGCCGGGTCATCCCGTGGTTCCGCCAGGCGTTTGTCAAAGAGGGACAGAGCGTGTGTCGCGACCGGTGGCTCGCCATCCGGGCCCGAAACGGACGCGTCTGCTACGCCCAGTGGAGTGACTGCGGTCCCTTCCGCACCGATCACTGGGAGTATGTCTTCGGAAAGGCACGCCCCTCCCCCAACCTCAACGGCGGCGCCGGACTGGACATCTCCCCAGCCGTCCGCGACTTCCTGCGCATCAGCCCCACCGATGTCACCGACTGGAAATTCGTCGAGTTCAGCGAGGTTCCCCGCGGACCCTGGTCGGAGCTCGGCGAGAACAACGACTTTGTGCAACTGGCCCGCCGCTCCCGGGAACGCATGGCCGAAACCCCCAGCGACGCCCCCAGGGTCTTCGCCCGCTAACCCCCCCTCTCCGCCCTCCACCCGGGGCTTCCCTCCGCGCCGCCCGCGCTTAAAAAGAAGGGCATGCCCTTCCCCGCCTCCGAGGCCCTCCGTCTTCTCCTCCAGGCCTGCCAACAGCAGCGCCTCGCCCATGCCTACCTCGTCACCGGTCCCGAGGGCGCTGGGAAACGCGCCTTGGTCGAGCAACTCGCCGCGCACCTCTTCCAATGCCCCCCGGAAGGCGTCCCCACCCACTCCGACTTCCATTCCATCGCACCCGAGTCCAAATCCCGCCGCCTCCTCATCGATCAGGTCCGCGAACTGGAACAGCGCATCCAGATGCGCTCCCTCACCGGAGGCCGCAAGGTCGCCGTGCTTCACGACGCCGAACGCCTCACCCCTCAAGCCGCCAACGCCTTCCTGAAAACCCTCGAGGAACCGCCCCCCGACACCCACCTCTTCCTCCTCTCCGCGCAGCCCTCCCAAATGCTCGAGACCATCCTCTCCCGGTGCGTCGAGGTCGCCCTCCAGCCGCCCCCCACCCGGAACCGCTCCGCAGCCGAACTCGAACTCATCGCGCTGCTCGGCGCCTTTCACACCTCCCGCAAACCCTCCCTCGCGTCAGGCCTCTGGCTGGCTCAGCAGTTCCAAGCGCTCCTCGCCCAAACCAAGGAAACCCTCCAGTCGGAACTCGAGGCCGAGTGCAAAGCCGAGGCTCAGCGTTACAAGCAAACCGCAGACCCCAAGTGGCTCGAACAACGCGAGGACCTCTACGCCGCGCGCATTGAGACCGCCTACCTCGCCGCACGCAGCCGCCTTCTCGAAATCCTCGAGGCCTTCTGGACCGACGTGCTCCTTCTCCAGTCCGAACAGCCCGCCCGGCATCTTCCCGAGTGCTCCGCGCACGGTCTGCGTCTGGCACAAACGCTCTCCCGTCCCGAAATTCTCCGGCGCATCGAAGCGGTGACCCGGCTGCGCGAACATCTCCACTTCTCCGGGGTCAACGAGGCCCTCGCGCTGGAATACGCCCTCGTCGAGGGATTCGCCCCGCTCCAGGCCTCCTGAGCCCTCCAGCATCCCCCGCGGGAACCGCCCCCCCTCAAAAACGCCCCCCCCGCTTCAGAGAGGGGCCTTTTCTTGAGAAAACAGGCCGCGCCTCTCATTTTTGAGACAGGGCCCATGAAGCCTTTCCGCCGAAAGCGAGCGGCAACCCGCCCGGAAAATCACTCCTCAAATTATTGAGCTGAAGCGCTTTCCACAAAATCAAATACCCCCTAAGAAATCCCTTTCAGGCATTTCCCCAGATTGGCTTGTCCGCTGCTTTAGGGGGAGGGTATGCAGCGCGTCCCTCGAGTCCTCGTTACCAGCATCGGTGCCACCGCACTCATCGCCACGGTCCTCGGATGTTCGCGCTCCATGTACCGCCACCAGGCCGATCGCGAGGTCTACCAAGCCATTCTCCAAAAAGAGCAAGCCCTCGGCCTCCCGCCGGAGCAACTCGCCGCCTCCATCGAACCCTCCCCAAACGCCCGCTTCTTCGACCCCTCCAATCCGGACCAGCTGCCCATGCCCCCGGACGACCCCCACTCCCACGCCCTCATGCAGCGCGTTGATGGGAAAAAGGGGCCCGCCAAGTGGGAGCACTCGCCAGAGGAGGCCGTCCGCAACCCCGAATGGGAGAAGGTGCTCGCCAAGGCTTCCTCGAAAGGGTTCGTGCTCGACCTGAAAGGGGCCATCCGGATGGCGCTCGTCAACTCTCGGGATTTCCAACGCGAAAAGGAGGATCTCTACCTCTCGGCGCTCGACGTCACCTTCGAACGCTTCCAGTTCTCCCCCAGGCTGGCCTTGGGCAGCGGGGGCCGGGCGGAAGCCGACGGCAAGTATCGCTTCGGCGTCCCGGCCTCCGCCTCCGCCGCCCAAGACCAAAAACGCTACAACGTCCTCACGGACGGGAGCGTCCGCTGGCTCAACGCCGAAGGCGGCGAGCTTCTGGCCGGTTTCGCCAACTCCTTCGTCTGGAATTTCAGCGACCAGAAAAGCACCGCCGCCTCCTCCAGCATCCTGAACTTCAGCCTCATCCAACCGCTGCTCCGCAACGCCGGACGGGCCCAATTCCTGGAAAGGCTCACCCAAGCCGAACGCAGCCTCCTCGCCAACGTGCGCCAAATGGAGCAGTTCCAAAACGGCTTCTACGTTCGCATCGCCTGTGGACGCAACTCCGGGGAGGGCCCCAGCCGCGGCAACATCATCGGCTCCAGTGGACTCGGACTCCTCTCCGGCGGCCCCAGCGGCCGCACCGGCGCCCCAAGGGCCGACGGCTACCTCGGCGTCCTGGAAGACGACCAACGCCTGCGCAACCTCGAGTCCAACGTGGCGCGCCTGCGCGAGAGCTTCGATCAACTCTCCGCCGCATTCGATGCCGGCCGCATCAGCAGCCGCCTGCAGGTCGACCAAGCCCGCCAGGCCCTCTTCAACGCCCAAAGCAATCTCCTCAGCGCCAAAGCCGCGTACGAAACCCGCCTGGATTCCTACAAAATCGAGCTCGGCCTCCCCCCGACCGTCCATCTCACCGTCCAAGACCCGCTCCTGGACCGGCTCCGCCTCTCCGATCCATCCGCCACGTCCATTGACGCCCAGATCGCCTCCCTCCTGGCCGTGATTCGCGATCGCGAAAAAGAACTCTCCGCCGAGGACCTCCGCAAACAGTCCGGCGCACTCCTCCAGGTGACCACCCGCCTGAACGCGCTCCTCGAAGTCGCACGCAAGGACCTCGCCACCCTCCAACGCGTTCTCCCCTCCCGCAAGGCCCAGCTCGAAAGGCTCCGCGCCTCCAGCACCGACGAAGAACTCAGCATCGAGCCCGTGGTGCTCGACCCGAGCACCCTCGACACCAAAGCCCAAAAGTTCACCCAACGCTCCGCCCAACAGCAGGAAGAACTCACCGCCACCATCGCCGAGATCCGCGCATGGGAAACGGCTCTCCCCGAAAAACCGCTCCCCGCCGCCCGCTCCGAGCTCATCGAACTGGCCTCAAAAACCTCGGGCCTGCTGCTGAGCATTTCCCTCAACCAGACCGCCACCCGCCTCGAAACCGCCCAACTCTCCCCGGTGTCTCTCGGCGAAGACAAGGCCCTCGCCATCGCGAGGGACAACCGACTCGACTGGATGAACGCGAGGGCCCGCCTCGTGGATTACTGGCGCAAGGTCGGCAACGCCGCCAACGGCCTGGACAGCAACCTCACCGTCACCCTCGCCGGTTCCATGGGCACCCTCGGCTCCAACCACCCCACCAGCTTCGACGCCCGCACCGGAATGCTCCAAGCCGGCCTCCGCTTCGACTCCCCACTCAACCGCCTCGCCGATCGCAACGATTGGCGCGTCGCCCAAATCGAGTTCCAACGCGCCCGGCGCGATTACATGCTCTTCGAGGACCGCATCGCCCAGAGCCTCCGCAACACCCTTCGCCTCACCGCGTTGAGCGAACTTAATTTCGAACTCCGCCGCTCCGCCGTCCAAATCGCCATCGCCCAGGTCGACATCGCCCGCCTCCGCCTCGACGAGCCCCCAAGACCCGGCGCCACCCCCCAGTTCGGAGCCACGACCGCCCGCGACTTGGTCTCCGCCCTCAACGACCTCCTCGATGCCCAGAACGACTTCCTCAGCCTCCGCATCGGCTACGATGTCCTCCGGCTGCTGCTCGATTTCGAACTGGGCACCATGCACCTCACCCCCGAGGGAATGTGGGCCGACCCCGGATCCCTCTCCGAATCCAGCCTCACCGCCCACACCCAGCGCTGGAAACTCATCCAAACCTCCCACGGCCGCCCCCCTGCAACCCTCGCTGCCTCAAGCCCCGCCACGCATCCCTCCTTCAGCCAAACCGAACCCCGCGTCCGATGAACCCCACCTCCTCCCTCCCCGCCTCCCTGATCCCCTCCGGGCTCCGTCCTCACGCGCGGAACACGGCCCCGGGCAACTCCAAAAACTCCGCCCCAGGGCGGCGCATCCACCCGTGGATGACCCGCACCGGCGCCCTGCTTCTCGTCGCCATCGGCTGCGCCGCGTTGTTGCCTAAGAAATCGTCCTCCGCCTCTTCCCTCGCCTCCGGCGCCCCGCCCCTCACCGCCAAGGCCACCTCCGCCCCCTTCATCCAGGAGGTCGTTGAGCGCGGCGAAGTCGCCAGCTCCAGCAACGTGGAAATCCGATGCCAAGTGCAATCCAAAGCCACCACGGGCACCTCCATCATCCAAATCGTCCCCGAAGGCACCTACGTCAACGAAGGCGATTTCCTCGTCAAACTCGACGACTCCGGAATCCAGGCAGACCTGGTTCAACAGCAAATCGCCACCAACAGCAGCCGCGCCCTGATGGTCGAAGCCCGAACCGATTACGATGCCGCCAAACTCGCCCTCGAAGAGTACCAGTCCGGCACCTTCCTCCAAGACGAGGGCCTGCTCATCAACGAGCAATTTGTCGCCCGGGAAAACCTCCGCCGGGCCGAGGAATACCTCCGCTACAGCGATCGCCTCGCCGCCAAAGGCTACGTCACTGAGGTCCAGCTCGAGGCCGACCGTTTTGCCGTCGAAAAGGCCCGCAAGGAGCTCGACAACGCCTCGCGCAAACTCGAGGTGCTCCACCGCTACACCAAGCAAAAAAACATCAACCGTCTGAAGGCCAACGTGGAAACCGCCGAGGCCCGCCTGCGCTCCCGCGAGAATAGCCACAACCTCGATCTCGATCGCGAAAAGAACCTCCAAGAGCAACTCGCCAACTGCATCCTCAAGGCCCCCACCTCCGGACAGGTCGTGTACGCCAACCTCGCCACCGGTGAACCCCTCATCGCCGAGGGCAAACCCGTCCGCGAACGCCAAGTCATTATCCGCCTCCCCGATCCCAAGCGCATGCAGGTCACCGCCCGCATCAACGAGTCCCGCATCGATCGCGTCAAACCCGGCATGAAAACCCTCATCCGCCTCGATGCCTTCCCCAAAATGGACCTCACCGGCACCGTACGCTCCGTCAGCGAATACCCCCTTCCCGCCCTCTCCTCCTACAGCACCACCAAGGAATACGGCGCGGAAATCACCATCGACGAGCCCCCCCAAGGCGTCCGCTCCGGCATGACCGCCCAGGTCGCCGTCCAAGTCCAGAATCTCGAAAACGCCCTCCAAGTCCCCATCCAGTCCGTCCTCGAACGCGGCAAACGCTTCTTCTGCCTCGTCCTCGGCGACGAACTCCAAGCCCGCGAGGTCAAAGTCGGCGCCGCCAACGACCAGTCCGTCATCATCACCAAAGGCCTCGCAGAAGGCGAACCCGTCGTCCTCGCTCCCCACACCTACGAATCCCAAGTCGCACTCCCCGCCAAACCCTCCCCCACCCCCCGCCCCCTACACGCCACCACCAAACCCCGGCTCCAAAAAGCAACCAAA
>JBEBAG010000366.1:0-4835 GCA_041159065.1 Verrucomicrobiota bacterium
AACCCTGAATGTCGGTCCTGGTTTCTCGCTGGGAGACGATTGCCGTGAGGAAAACGATGGGCACGGAGGCGAGGGTCGGTTCCGCCCGCAGGATTTTGGCAATCTCCCCTCCTTCGAGTTCGGGCATGACGACATCCAGAAAAATGATGTCGGGTCGGAAACTTTTCGCGGACTCGAGTGCATTGGGTCCGTGGTTTTCCTCGCGCACGAGGTAGGAGCCGGTTTTCTCCAAGGTCAGGCGCAGCAGGCGGGTGAAGCCGACTTCGTCGTCGACGATGAATACGCGCTTTTTCGGGGGGAGGGAGCTCATCGGAAGAGGGTAGGCACCAGAGGCGAGAGCGGGATTAACTGAGCGATAGTTTCCTCCAAGGAGGCCTGTGGAACAAGCGGGATCTTAGACAAAGCTCAGAGGGGGAAGACCACAGTGGCGCAGGCTCCGCCGCCGGGACGGTTGGCGAGGGCGATGGTTCCGCCGTGCAAATCGACGATGGTCTTTACCACGGACAGTCCGAGTCCGGTGCCCCTTCCGGTGGGTTTGGTGGTGAAGAAGGGCTCGAAAATCTTTCCAAGTTTGTCCTCAGGAATGCCGTGGCCGGAGTCCTCGACCTCGAGCACGGCGAGCTTCTGTCCGATGCGGAAGCTCTCGCTGTTTTGCCCGGCGATGTTGGGGCCGACGCCGGTGAGTTGTTTGGTGGAGGTGCGTACGTGGAGGGTGCCTCCTGCATCCATGGCGTGGAGGGCGTTGGTGAGAAGGTTGACGAGAACTTGGTTGATTTTTTCCGGGTCGAGCGGCAGGGGGGGGAGGTCGGGATCGAGGGACTTCAAAATTTCGACGGCGCCCTTGATCTCGACCCGCACGAGGCCGAGGGCTTTTTCCACAAGTTGGTTTAGGTTGCAGGGGAGGGTGTGGAGTTGGTTGGGCTTGGAGAAGTCGAGCAGACCGAGGATGACTCCATCAGCGCGCTGCACGGCCTCGCGCATTTCGCTCAGGACGCTGTGGGTGGTGGGGTCGGACGGGGGGGTGTTCTCGTGGAGGAAATCCAGTCCCATGCGTATGATGGCGAGGGGATTCTTCACTTCGTGTGCGATGCCTGCCGCGAGGCGTCCGATGAGCTTCATCTTTTCGGCCTCAATGAGCTGCATTTGGACTTCGCGCAGTTGGGTGTGGGCGCGCTGCAGAGCGGACACGGCCTGGAGCGCTTCCTCACGACTGGCCGCGAGGTCGGTGTTGGCCTGCTGAAGTTGTTCCTCCGTGCGCTTGATGGGGGTGATGTCGCGCTTGAGGCAAACCAAGCCCAGCATGCGCCCGTCCTCGGCTCTCCAGGGAACCTTGGTGACGAGTGCCCAGTGGGATTCGCCCTTCGAGTTAACCACTCTCTCCTCGAAGTTCAGCAGGGGTTTGCCCGAGCGAAAGATGGCCCGGTCTGCATCCTCGAAGCGGCGCGCGATTTCCGGCGGGAAAAAGTCAGATGGAGTTTTTCCGAGAACCTCTGAGGGGTGGGTGGCGCCCAGCCAGTGCTGGTGGGCGATGTTGTCGAGGACGTAGCGGCCTTGCGTGTCCTTGAGGAAAATGTGCTCCGGGAGGTGGTCGATGACGGCGCGTAGCAGGTTGCGTTCGGATTCGAGTGTCGACTCCATCTCCTTGAGCTCGTTGATTTCTCGGGAGATGCCGCAGGTTCCGATGACCTTTCCATGGCGGTCCCGCAGCGGCAGCTTGGTGGTGAGGGACCAAGTGGAGCCTCCGCCGTGGAGGGCGTCGAATTCGACTTTGTTGATGATGGGACATCCGGAGCGCATGACCTCGCGCTCATCATCGAGGGCATTCTGGGCGTGGTCTTTTTCAAAGAAGTCGAAGTCGGATCGCCCGACGGCGTCCTCGGGTCTTCGTAATCCGAGGAGGTTGGCCAGAGCGCGGTTGATGCGCAGGAAGCGACTTTGATGGTCCTTGAAGTAGATGCGGTCCGGGGTGTGTTCGAGGAGGGTGGAGAGAAATTCGCGCTCTTGGGCGAGGGTGGCTTGGTAGCGAAAGCGCTCAATGGCGTTGGTGAGGGTTCTCCGGACGAGGGCTGGTTGGAGTTCGGAGCGAAGCAGATAGTCCTGGGCGCCGAGTTGAACCGCTTGGCGTGCGAGGAGCTCGTGTTCGGGGTCTGCGATGGCAATCAGGGGGGCCTCCGGGCAGGCATGTTGGATGGCCAGCAGGGTATCCATGGTGGGCGAACCGGAGAGAAGCAGGTCGAAGGCAACAAGCTCGAAGCGGTCTTCCCGGAGGAGGTTCAACCCCTCCTCGAGGGTCGGGGCGGCGGCGCAGTGCGTCGCGGACTCCGAGGGGGCGCAGGCGGAGAGGGAATCGAGGAGATGGCGCTCCTTGGGGTTGTTGGAGAGCAACAGGAGGCGGTTTGGGTAGGCGGCGAGGGGGGACATGGGAGGGGGCGGATTCCGGGGGCTAGATCCACTTTTTGCGTTTGAAGTAAACGAGTTGGGCAACGGCGATGATTCCCATCAGGCCCAGGCAGGCGGGATATCCGTAGGGATGGTGGAGTTCGGGCATGTTCCACGGGAAGGTCTGGCCTTCCTT
Organism: Verrucomicrobiota bacterium; assembly: GCA_041159065.1. Lineage (GTDB taxonomy): Bacteria > Verrucomicrobiota > Verrucomicrobiia > Chthoniobacterales > Chthoniobacteraceae > Chth-196. The sequence continues at coordinate 2,576 of JBEBAG010000366.1, forward strand.
TTCGCCCTGGAAGTTCATGCCCCAGATTCCGGCGAGGAAGGTAAGGGGAATAAAGATCGAGGAGATCACGGTCAGCACGCGCATGATCTCGTTGGTGCGCATTCCGACTGAGGAAAGGTACATCTCCATGAGACCAGAGGAGACGTCCCGGTATGACTCGATGAGGTCCATGACCTGGATGGTGTGGTCGTAACAGTCGCGGAGGTAGACTTTGGTTTCCCTCCGAATCAGCCCGCTTTCATCGTGCAGGAGGGTACTGATGATGTCGCGTTCGGGCCATACGTAGCGGCGGAGGTTGGCGAGGGAGCGTTTACACTCGTGCAGGCTTTGCACATGGGACGGCTGCGGATTTTGAATGACGCAGTTGTCGAGCTCCCCGAGGGTTTCTCCCAAACCTTCAAGAAGCGGGAAATGGTGGTCCACAATCGCGTCCAACAGCGCGTAGGCCAGGTAATCGGCGCGCTGCTTGCGGATGAGTCCACGTCCGGAGCGGATCCGTTCGTGGACGGGCGCAAACGTGTCGGTATCCGGATCCTCTTCGATGGAGATGACGAAGCCTGGGCCGAGAAAAAGGCTGATTTGTTCCTGGGACATTTTCCCGTGGGAACCGCGCCAGATCATCTGCGCGACAATGAAGATATGGTTTTCGTAGGGCTCCACTTTGGGGCGTTGGCCGAGGCTGAGGACGTCCTCGAGGGCCAGGGGGTGAAGTCCAAAACGCTGGCCGAGTTCGCGCAGGAGGGGGAGGTTGGAAAGGCCGTTCAGCTCGATCCAGAGTACAGGGCCATCGGGGGTGGGGGCCGGGAGCTCGGAGACGGAAGTGACCTCGCGCGACTCGAGCGAGGCTTCGCTGTACCGGAAGAATTGGAGTTTGGGCGGGGTCTGGGGCGCCTCGGGAGGGACCCGGAGGGTCGCCGGAGCGGTTCCGGGCTGGGAGTAGTGGACTTTCAGCATGGGGCGACCGGGAGAAGGGTCCTGGGGGCTATGCTAAAGGAGGGGGCACGGGGGCGACGCGGGTGCGGGCGGAGAGGGCCTTGTGGAGCGTCAAAGCGTCGGCGAATTCGAGTCCTGAGCCGACTGGGAGGCCTTGGGCGAGGCGGGAGACGGTGATGGGGAAATCGAGCAGGAGGTCGCTGAGGTAATGGGCCGTGGCCTCGCCTTCCACATCCGCGCCGAGGGCTAGGATGACTTCGTGCGGGGGGGATTTTCGGAGGCGGTCGAGTAACTGCGGAATGCGGAGGGAGTCCGGGCCCACGTGGTCGAGGGGTGCGATGCGGCCGCCTAGGGCGTGGTAGAGGCCGTGATAGCCGCCAGAGCGTTCCAGCGGGAGAATGTCCGTGGGCTGTTCGACGATGCAGAGTTGGCGCCGGTCTCGGCTGGGGTCAGAGCAGAGGGGACAGGGGTCGGATTCGGTAAAGAATCCGCACTCGGAGCAAGGCCGGATGCTTTGTTGAAGCAGATGGATCGAGTCGGCGAGGGAGAGCGGATGGGCGTCTGGCGACTGGACCATCCAGAGGGCGATCCGTTCTGCGCTTCGGGAGCCAATGCCAGGGAGGCGTTTGAGTTCGGCGATGAGGCTTCGCAGGGGGGCGGGGTATTCGGCTCGTTTCATCGGGCGATCCCCTTGGGTAGGAGCGGGGACGGGGAGATTTTTTTAAGCGCCGGGAAGGAGGAGTCCAGCCAGCGACTCCTGCTCATCGATGCGGTGCAGGAGGAGCTCGATGGCGTCGTCGTGTCCGTTCTGGGGGAGCGCCGCGCGGAGGGCTTGGCGCGCTGCGGCCCAACGGCGGGCACGAAAGTGGGCGAAGCCCTCCTTATACAGGGTCAGGCGGCGCTGGGCGTCCGGGGTGAGGGTTTTGGCGATGGCGATGAGTTCGCACACTTCCTCGGGAGCTTCGGGAGGGAGGTGGCGTTGGAGCAAATCGATCGGGCGCAGCTCGACGGACTGGCGTGTGAGTTCGCAGGTGTGGGAACTCACGAGAATTCTGGAGCCGTAGAGTTGGTTGGTGCTGGCCAGACGGCGGCTCCAGTCGGTGCACTCGCCGGCAACGCTCGTGCGTTGGTGTTCCCGGGTGGGACCGAATGCGGCGACGAGGGCTTCGCCCGTGCTGATCCCGATGCGCACATCGAGTTCGTGTCCCGACTTCAGTTCGCACTCTTCGCTCAGGGCGGCTAGGCGGGTGCGCAGGGCGAGGGCGACGTGAACGGCGGCCTCGGCGTGAGGTTCTGCCGTTTTTTCGGACAGGAAGAAGGCGCGGAA
>JBEBAG010000367.1:0-3701 GCA_041159065.1 Verrucomicrobiota bacterium
TCAAGATGCTTGCGCGCAATGGTTGAGGGGCGGTCGAGAAAGGTCATCTCAAGGTCGGGCTGTTGTTGTCGGATGAGTGCCAGCGGACGCTGCAGCTCGTGCAAAAGCAGTGAGGAGGTGGTTGCCACCGCGATGCGACGGGGCAGCGTCCGGAGGCGTTCGGAAAAGAGTTCGCGGACCTGCTCAAAGCCCTCCACCAAGGGCTGGGCGATCTGGACGAGTTGCTCGCCCTGCTCGGTGAGCACGCCGGACTGGCCCGTTGCTTGGACCAGCGGGACGGAGAATTCATCCTCGAGCGATCGAATCTGTTGCCATGCGGAGGGCACCGAGATTCCCAGCGCCTTGGCCACGGCGCTGAAGCTGCCTTTGCGGGCGAGCAGGACCAGGGCGCGAAGCTGGCGGAAGCGGAGTTCTTTAAAATAGCGGCGTGGGGTGCTCATGGTGCCCGAAGTTTAGGCGCACCCTAAAACCATTTAGGATAATTATTCGCACCGGAGTCTAAAATGGGTTCCGCCGGGGGGTAAACCGTGGTGCCATTTCCCGACATGAACGTGTCCCCTTTTCCCCTCGTCCCTGGCCGCTCGGCACATTCGAGCAGCTTCGTAAACCGCTCTTTTCAAACGGCCAAGCCCTCGGAGGGGTGCCGCGGGACGAGGCGTGTGGACGGGGAACTCGGACCCGCCCCGGCTCGGGGAACGAAAATCGCTCCTAAGGTAAACCGCTTCCGCTCGCTTCGCTCATGAACTCGATTCCTTCGCCCACGTTCTCTGCTCTCTCACGCCGAAGCTTCCTTCGCGGGGTGGGCGCCACCCTGGCGCTTCCGTGGCTGGAAACCTTCGCGCGTGCCGCCGAGCCCGCTCCGATTCAACGGTTTGTCTGCGTGGCAAATCCCTACGGCATGATCCGCGACGCGTTTTTCCCCGTCGAAGCGGGGCTGGAGGCCGCCCTGCCATCCAATCTCGCCCCTTTCGAGGCGTTGCGCGGAAAGTTCACCGTGTTCTCGAACGTCGACCATGGGGTCAACTTGGGCCACCAAGGCACGCACATGTTTCTCTCCGGGGTGCGCGCCTCCGAGGCGTCCGGTTTACCGGATGGCAACATCTCGTTGGATCAGTTCCTCGCCCGCAAAGTCGCCGGGCAGACGCGGTTCAGCGTCCTGAATACCGCGGCGGGCGGCGTGGGTGATGGCGGCGTGGAACTCTCCTGGACCCGCACCGGGGTGATGGTGCCGCCCATCCTCAGAGTCTCCCAACTCTTCCGAATGCTCTTTGTCGATGACCCTGCGGACCGGACCGCCAGCATCGCCGCTGGGTTTGAGCGGCAAGGCTCTATCTTGGACGCGGTCCAAGACCAGGCCCGGACGATGCACCGCCGCCTCTCGGTCCGGGACCGGGAGAAGATGGACCAGTACCTTACGGCCATCCGCGAAGTGGAGCAGTCGATCGAACTGGAGACGGCGTGGCTTTCCCGTCCCCGCCCCAAGGTGAACACCGTGGAGCCGAAGGACGGGCCTGTGAGCAAACAGTTGCCCATTCTCTTGGATCTCCTGGCGCTGGCGCTTCAGACCGATTCGACCCGGGTGGCGACGCTGGAGATTCCGGGTTCGTTTGATGTCGGGGCGATGGGGATTGCGGAGAAGGGCTACCACGGCTACTCGCACCACGGCAAAGACCCGACGCTGATGGAGGGCATGCGCAAGGTGGAGCATTTCCAGATGCGCCAGCTGGCGAGGTTTGTGACGCGACTGGAGGAGTTGGGACTGCTGGACACCACGCAGGTGCTTTTTGGGAGCGGCATGGGGGATGGCAGCGCGCACACCAGCAAGGATTTGCCCGTGCTGCTCGCGGGCGGGGGCTACAAACACCGCACGCACCTCGTCATGCCGGCGGAGAAAGACAAACGCGTGCCGCTCTGCAATCTCTACCTCACGATGGCCCAGCGCTTCGGGGTGGAGACGGGCAGCTTTGGCCGGAGCAAGGGCACGCTCAGCGAACTCGCATGAAGCGCGGCAATCTTCCCTCTTTGTTCACCGCCACGCTGCTTGCGGTTCTGGCGGCCGAGAGCCGCGCGTCGGATTCGCGCGTGGGAATGGGCGGAAAGACGATGCCGCTCGACGGGGCCTTCCAGAATTTTGTCTCCCAGCACTGCATCGACTGCCACGACGACTCGACGCGCAAGGGCAGCGTGTCTTTGGAGGCGCTCGGGGAGTCGGTAAACGACGCGACCGCAAAAGGCTGGCTGCGCGCGCTGGAGCAGATCGAGCGCGGCACGATGCCTCCCTCGAAAAAGAAACAGCCCGCCCCGAAGGAACGCGAGGCGGCGGTCGCGGCGCTGGAGCAAGCCGTTGTGGCCCACGCCCAGAGCCTTCCCGTGCCCGAAAGCACCGTGCTGCGTCGGCTGACTCGCACAGAATACCGGCGCACGCTGGAGGATCTGCTGCATCTCGACCTGAGCCGCAGTGACCCCACGAAGGAGTTTCCCGAGGACACCCGCACGCACGGCTTTGCCGGCGTCGGGGAAAAACTGGTCACCTCGAGCTTTCTGCTCCGCCAGTATCTCACCGCCGCCAAAGAGGTCCTCGATCGAGCGATCCACTTTGGCGAGCCGCCGGAGCGCAAGACCCTCACCTTTCACCCTCCTTTCTCGAGATCCACCTTTTCCTCCGAGGCGAGGTGGTATGACCGCGAGAAGCCCAACGCGCAGCCTTTCCAATCGATTCTGAATCGCCCCCATGGCTTGAATCCGCCTACCATTTATCTGCCCGTGGAGGCGCTGCGCAAAGGCGTCCCAGTGGACGGTTGGTATTCCATCCACGTCCGGGCTGAGGGGAAGTTTCGCCACGCGGACATGGATCCGAAGAAATTCGGTTCTTTAAGCTCCGGCTTTGATCCGGACGAGCCCTTGCGACTGGGGATGCGCTTGGGATCGCTGGCCCGCGTGGATGCGGCCAACTCTGATGCCGTCCAGTTTGCGCTGATCGGCGGGCCGGGCGAATACGGCACGGACTCGATCGATGGCGGGACGGTCGCCGTGTGGGATGTGCCGGACGACGCTCCGACGTGGCTGGAATGCCGCGTGTGGCTGGAGGCGGGGCAGTTCCCGAAGTTCTTCTACCCGAACGGTCCCACCTCGAGCGACTACCGCTTGCTGGCCTACATTCACGAGAACCATTACACGCTGCTCGACAAACAGCAGCTGGCGAAGTTTGAGGAGGCGAACTTGGGCGATGTCTTTGGGCACATCCTGTTTTTCGAGACGCCGCGCATCCGGATTCACGAGGTGGAGGTGAGCGGCCCGATCCACGAACAGTGGCCGCCGGCCAGTCACCGCACGCTCTTTGGGGATTCACCTTACACCTCGGAGGCGGCGGGAAAGGTCCTGCGGGACTTCGCAGAGCGCGCGTGGCGTCGGCCCGTGACGGCGGAGGAGGTGGAGCCGATCCTGCGGCGGGTTCGCGCCTTGGAAGCGAAAGCCCTCGCGGCGGGCAGCGCGCCGCGAAAAGCGGCCGAGACCGCGATCCGGGACGGCCTGCAAGCCGTGCTCACCGCACCCGAGTTCCTCTACCGCGAGGAGCGCATGCCAGAGCTTGATGGGCATGAAATCGCCAGTCGCCTCTCCTATTTTCTCTGGTCCTCACTGCCGGATGACCTGCTGCGCCAGCGGGCTGCCAGCGGCGATTTGACACGGCCCGAGGGGCGGCG
>JBEBAG010000368.1:0-3054 GCA_041159065.1 Verrucomicrobiota bacterium
GCGGCGATCCGGGGGGTGTTGAATGCCGTGGCGCCTGCGGATTCGGGCCGGATTCGGGTGGAAATTGTGGAGGAGCCCGGGGAGGGGGCGGGCGAGGGAGCCGGGCCCGTGGAGGGGGGCGGGGCTGAGCCGGTCTGATGGCTTGGGCGGGCCGAAGGGCGCGCGCGGGTGCGAGGGGCGCGTCGTGAGGGGACGGTTCGAACTCAGGGCGGGTTCGACCTAAAGCGAACCGGCTGCGGCTTTGGGGGAGGTGGGCTCCGGCGAGGTCTGGCCTGAGAGGAGTTGGGATTTGAGGCGAGCGATGGCGTCCTTGGCGAAGGTGCTGTTGGGGTAGAGGCGTTGAGCCTTGAGGAACCAAGCGAGGCTGGTGGCGGGTTGTGTTTTGCGCTCGTGGTCCTGGGCGTTCTGGATGGTGCGGACGAATTCGGCGGCGCGCGTGGTGTAAAGCGCGCGTGCCTGGACCAGTTGGATGTCGTCGGGGAATTTCTGGATGAGTTTTTCGACGGACTCCCAAGCGCCGAAGGGATTGCCTTGGCGGTCCATTTCCAAGGCTCCCATGAGGGCGGCCTCGATGGACTTGAAGTCGTCGAGGATGGCTTTGAGCTCGGCCTGTTTTTCGGCTGGGGCGAGGTGGGTGGCTGCTAGGAAGCGGCCGGCCTCCTCGGCGATGCGGCGGAAATTCTTCTGGGCGATGAGTTGGTTGAGTTCGTTGAGTGCCTGGGCTTGGACGTCGCCTTGGTTGAAGGCCTTGGTGGCGACTTCGGTGAGCTCGGGGTTGTTGGGCCAGATGGAGGCAGCTTCCTTGAGGGCGGCTTCGAAGGCGGGTTTATCGTTGGAGAGGGCGGCGTTACGGGCCTTTGCGAGGAGAAGGCGTGCGGAGTTGCGGGAGGTTTCGATGAGGGCGTTGGGTTTGGTGGGATCGAAGTCCCGGGCCATGGCTTTGAGTCCCTGGGGTCCGTGAATGAGTTCGGAGGCGAGGGTGTAGTCCTTGGTTTCGAGGGCAGAGAGGAGCATGTTCGCCTTTTGGGAGTAGGCGAGGACCTTGCGTTTGCGCTCCCAGGGCAGGGTGCGCAGCTCGGGCATGTATTCTCCGATCAGAAAGGCCTCGGTGAGGCGTTTGGTGGCGGAGTCGAGTTCGTTGGTATCGATGAATCGGTGGAAGGCTTGGACGCTGGTTTGGACGTCACGCATGGCCTCATTCGCCAAGGCTTCGAGGCTGCTGATGGTGGGGGGGGAACCGGAACCGAAGACCTTGGCAGACTGATCGGGGAGGTTGAGTTTGGAATCTCCATCGCTGAAGAGGGCGCGATAGAATCGGGTTCCAATGAGCAGATGATGGAAGCGGCGCTGGAAAAAGAGTTGGACGAGGGTGGACTGGAATTCGATTTTGGCCTGGAGTTCGGAGAGTTCGGCTTTGACCTCGTTGATTTTGATCTTTGTGGCGTTGTTGACGAGTTTCTCGGCGTAGCCTCCGACGGAGACGCTGGTGGCGGCGGTTTGGAGCCCGGTCTGGGCGGGGGTGGCGGAGGACTGGGGTCCGGAGGTGATGCGCTGTGGTGCGTTGGCCTGGGAATTGGAGTTGGTGTTGGAGTTGGAGTTGGTGTTTGCGCGGACGGTCCCGTTCTGGACGGAGAAAGCGCCTCCGCCGGCCCCGGCGGGATTGTTGGAGGCTTGGGGCGGCGGGGGAGTGCCGCCGGCGGGAGCGACAAAGGTGGAGGAGGGATCGTAGGAGCCGCCGCTTTTTCCCTTGCCGGCGGCGAACTCGAGCCGGTTCACCATGTTGTCCCGAGCGCGCGTGCGTTCCTCCTCCAGGATGCGGTTGGCTTCGGTGAGTCGGCCTTGGTTGCGCTTGGATTGCCAGACCGCGTAGATGCTGCCGGAGAGGGTGTCGCAGAGTCTGGCATCCCCGGGGAAGGTGGCTGCCCGGTTGAGGAGCCGGTAGGCTTCGGAGAGGGTGTTGGCGGTGAGGTGGTTGGGATCGAGCATGGCGAGCATCCGATTAAGGATTTCGCGATGTTCTTTTTCCAGGTCGCCCGATTCTTCGGGGGTGTTCAGGAATTTCTCGAAGCGAGCTGCGAGGAGTTTGTTGTTGGTGAGGTTCCAAGTCTGGCCGTTGAAGCGGACCATGCCGGTTCCGGGGTCGACGCCCGGGAGGCGGTTATCGAAAAGGGCTCCTGGTCCGGCGCTGGCGGGGTCTGCGGAGCTGGGGGCGTTGTTGGTGCCCCCGCCGCCGGGAAAGAAGGGTGAGTTGGCGGGAGGAGGGGCGGGAGCGGGGGGAGGAGGCGGGGTTTGGGCGCTTACCGGGAGCGCGATCAGCAGGGGAAGCAGGCTAAGTGAAGCCTTGCGGGAGAGGCGTGAAAGGCGCATGGGGGGAAGGCTAGGGTTTGCGGATTTCGGAGGCGGTGATGAGGCCGTTGTCAGCCACCTGCACCTTGAAAACGAGTTTCTGGTTGCGATCCACGTTGAGGTTTCCGAGGGACTGGGGGACGAGGAGGGGGAGCATATCCCCGGCGCCGACTTCGACGGCGATGAGGCGTCCGTGCTCTTTGGAGGCCTCGAGGGTTTTGTCCACGGTTGCCTCGAGTTTGTAGGTGTTTCCGCTGAGGCTGTTGGCGTTTTCGAGGTATTCCTTGGTGGGGAAGACGGAGAGGGTGCGGAAGGGGTCGGATTTTCCGAGCAGCAGGTAACCGCCGAGCATGAGCGCGAGGACGCCACCGACGGAGGCGAGGGTTTTGGTGGGGGCAACGGAGGCTTTGGTGCGTCGGGACATGGGAGGGGGGGCTTGGGGGGAGCGGGGCCTGGGAGGGGGGCTTACTGGACGAAGCCCCAGTGGGTGGTGAAAGGCCAGTAAACCATCCAACCGCGGCCCATGACGTTGCGTTCGGGGACGATGCCCCAGTCGCGCGAGTCGGAGGAGTGGTAGGAATTGTCCCCGAGTGCGAAGTAAGCACTTTTGGGGACGTGGTAGGGGGAGCGGGGGTTGGAGAGGTTGGGGAAGGAGCCGTGTTCGGGGCCGTTGGAGTAGCCGCGGTAGTCGTTTTTCGGATTTTCGAG
>JBEBAG010000369.1:0-4769 GCA_041159065.1 Verrucomicrobiota bacterium
AATGCTCTTCCCAGTCTCCACGTCCTCAGCCTCCTCCGTTTGCCGTTATTTCCGTTCTCCGTTTCTCCCGTTTGCACCCGGTCCGCGCCCCGCAGGTTTCCACCGCCGCCCCAGTGCCCCAGTGCCCCGACCTTCCCTCCCCTGTCAGGCTCCTGGCTCCCCCCTCGCCTATTGCCTCGCCTGCGTTGTCGTGAACCCCCAACCTTTCTTCGGAAGTCGAGGCCCGGGGGGGCGTATGGAGGGCATACAATGGGGTGAATTTGTGCATCCTGCCTCGCCCGCGCCCGATGCCCTCGCTACCCCTGCTCGCCCATGAAACTTCTCTCCTGGAACGTCAACGGACTCCGCGCTGTCCTCCGCAAAAACTTCCTCGCCTTCCTCGAGGCCGAGCAGCCCGATCTCCTCGCGGTGCAGGAAACCAAGTGCACTCCCGGGGATGTCCCGGCGGAGTGGAATGGCTACCACGCCTTCTGGAGCAGCGCCGAAAAGAAGGGCTACTCCGGCACGGCGCTTTTTTCCAAAACGGCCCCGCTTTCAATCCGCGAAGGGATGGGCGTGGCGGAGCATGACCGCGAAGGCCGCATTCTCACCGCGGAGTATCCCGACTTTTTCCTGGTGAACGTCTACGTGCCCAACTCCAAACGCGAACTCTCCCGCCTGCCCTACCGACAGCAGTGGGACCGCGATTTTCTCGCCTTTCTCCAGAGCCTCGAGACGCGCAAACCCGTCATTTTTTGCGGGGACCTCAATGTGGCCCACCAGGAACGCGACCTGGCCCGGCCCAAGGACAATGTGCGCAACCACGGCTTCACGATCGAGGAACGCGAGGGGTTCGAGGCCTTTGTCCGCGCCGGGTTTGTGGACACCTTCCGCGCCTTCGAACCGGGGGGGGGCCACTACACGTGGTGGAGCCCGATGAACCGCGCACGGGAGCGGAATATCGGGTGGCGCATCGACTACTTTCTGGCGAGCGCGGCGTTGCGTCCCCGCCTGGGCCGCGCGTGGATCTGTGCGGACGTGACGGGCAGCGACCATTGTCCCGTGGGGCTGGAGTTGCGCGCGGAAGCGCCGGAGTAGGAGGGCGCTACTCCTCCCCGGAGCGTTCCCGGCGCGGCGGGATTCAGCGGGAGCGGAAGATCTCGCTCTGGAGGCTGTGGACGACGAGGGTCTGCAGGCCGAGTCCGTCCCGTTTGACGGCGGCGAGGAGCTCTTGCAGCGCGAAGTCGTCCCGGAGCTCCATGGAGCGACCGGTGGCGTAGCTGAGGAAGGTGCGGAGGAGGTGGCGCGTGAACAGGTCCTCGCGGGTGGAGGCGAGGGTGGTCTTGAATTCCTCGAAGTCCGCGTAGGTTTCGCCGGAGGGAAATTCGCCGGAGGAATCGATTTTGGGCGCGGGGGCCTGGCTCTTGGTGTTCTTGGGGTACTGGGTCCGCCAGCGTCCCACGGGATCGAAGGTTTCGAGGCTGAAGCCGAGCGGGTCGATCTTGCGATGGCACTCGGCGCAGGCCTTGTCGGCGCGGTGTTTGGCGAGACGTTCCCGGATGGTGGTGGCGCCGTTCACATCGGGATCAATGGCAGGGACGACGTCCGGGGGCGGGGGCGGATGGATGCCGAGGATATTCTCACTGACCCAGACGCCGCGGGTGACCGGGGAGGTTTCGACCCCGTTTGCGCTGACGGTGAGGACGGCGGCCATGCCGAGCAGGCCTCCGCGATGGGAGTTGCCGGCGAGGCGGACTTTCTGGAAGCCGTCAGCGAGGCGGAGGGTGTCGCGTTCGGGGAGTTCGTAGAGCCTGGCGAGTTTCTTATCCACGAAGGTGTGTTCGGCGTGGAGGAACTCCCGGATGGAGCCGTTGCGTTCGAGCAAATCGCGGAAGAAGAGGCGCGCCTCGGTCTTCATCGAAGTGGGGAGATCCTCGGCGTAGAAGGCGCGGTGATTCTCGCGAGGGGGGGGCATTCCGCCGAGTTCGCGCAGATTGAGCCAGCCATCGAGAAAGCCGTTCACAAAGCCGGTGATGCGCTCGTCGGCCAGCATGCGCCGCACCTGCTTTTTGAGTTCGGCGTCCTGGGTCAGGGCGCCGGATTTTGCCGCGGCAAGCAAGGCATCATCGGGCGGCCCGGCCCAGAGGGCGTAGGAAAGGCGGGCGGCGAGGTCGTAGGGGTGGAGGGCTTTTTCGGATTCCGGGGTGATCTCGCTCAGGTACAGAAAGGCGGGCGAGCAGAGGATCCGTTTGAGCGTGTCGAGGGCGGCCTGCCTTTCGGTTGCCTTTTCTGCGAGGCGTTTTTCGTAGAAGGCGCGAAGCTCCTGCCGCTCTGCATCGGCGAGCGGGCGGCGGTAGGCTTTTTCCGCGAAGGCATGCAGTTGCTCGAGGGCGTGGGCGGGCTGGAAGCCCTCTTTTCCGAACACGCTGCGTTCCTCGACGGATCCGCTCTCCTCTCGAACGGGGCCTTGGATGCGGATTTCGCTGATGCGGATATGGGGCAGCTTGCCCTCTTTGAGCAGCACCCTGCGGTCGATGCCGTTGGCTGCGGGGCTCTCCTTGAATTCGTTTTTGTAGCGGTTGTTGAGCGCGAGGATGGAGGCCCGCGATTCGTAGGGTCCGTTGGGGAAAATGAAACGCGGCGTCTGCCCGGCCTCCAGCCAGACGCGGAACCGGATCCACGCGGGCTGGTCGTCCGGGACTGTGGCGCTGGCGAGGAGCGGCTCGATCGGTTGCGGATAATGGATGTGGCCCTTGGTGATGTCGCCGGGGACGACGCCCAGGAGGAAGGGCTCGGAGAGGTCGATGCCGAAGATCTTGGGATCGTAATGGGTGTCGCGGTGCAGCGCCTGTGCCTCGACCTCGAGATCGTAGAGCCCCGAGACGGGGACGCCTTTTTTAAAGTCCTCGATGTGACCGTAACCGCCCTGGCGGGTGTCGGTGTTGGGTTGCTCGTAAAGGTGGAGGTAGCGGAAGTTGAAGACGGATTTGTGCGGACCACCCAGTTCCTCGTACTGCACGAAGTGTCCGTTGAATTTCCAGAGTTGGGATTCCGTGGCGGGCTTGCCGAGGCGCGTCTCCACGAGTCGGTTTGCGGCTTGGAAGTACTGGTCGACCAAAAATCCGGAGGTGACGAGCCCCTTCCCGACCGTGTCGAGGTGGTGGGTGGTCTTTTCCTTGGGGAAATGGGCGGTGAGTCCGAGGGTGTCGACCCGCCGCCCAAACAGGACGGCGAGCGTGTTTTCATACTCGCGGCTGGAAAGACGCCGCATGACGGTGCGGCCTCCCGTGCTGGCGATTTTGTCGCGCGCGGCGAGGGTGCTTTCCCGGAGGAGGTGCAGGATCGCAAGGCGCTCCTCGTCGGGGGGACGCTCCGCTTTTTTGGGGGGCATCTCCTTGAGGGTGATCTGGTCGATCATGTCCTTGGTGGCGACGAGGTCGGCCTCGGATTGGAGGGGCAGCGCGAAGTGTTCGAAGTTGCGATCGCCCTTCTTCACGTCGTCGCTGTGGCAATCGAGACAGTATTTTTCGAGGAACTGCTGGACGCGCTGGGATGCGGGGATGGGTTCCCCTGCGCGGTCGGCAGCCGTGGCGGCGCTGGCGGCGGCGAGGGCCAGCGTCCAGAGGCAGAGGAGGAAGCGGGGACGGGCGCGGGGCGGCAGGCTCGGGCTCATGCGGAAAAGCGACCGGTGCTGCTTCCGAAGGAGTCGACGGGCAGGCCCATGCGCTGGGCGATGTCGACGAACAGGTTGCACAAGGGGACCTTGTGGGTGCCCTCACGCGGGACTTCGCGGAATTCGCCGTGCCGGTAGCCGCCGCCTGCGAGGAGGATGGGGAGATCGGAGTTTTTGTGGCTGTTGGCGTCGCCCATGCCGCTCCCGAAGAGGACGGTGGTGGAGTCGAGCAGGGAGCCGCTGCCATCGGGGGTGTTTGCGAGACGGGTGAGGAATTTGCCGAAGTGCTCGATCTGGTAGCGCTCGAGCGTGATGAGGCTGGCGATGGCTTCGGGATCGTTTCCGTGGTGGGAGAGGCCGTGGTGATCCTTCTTGATGCCGAGATGTTGGGGCATGAAATCTCCGCCGATTTCGAGGGTGGCGATGCGGGTGGAATCCGTCTGCAAGGCGAGCGCGATCAGCTCGTAGAGCAGGGGCAGATCCTCCACGGCGTTCCGATTGGCTGGCTTTTGGAAGGGGGCTTGGGGCTTGGGATGACTCGTCCAGCGTTGGCGGAGCTGGAGCCGTTTCTCCACGTCGCGCACCGAAGTCAGGTATTCGTCGAGTTTGGTGCGGTCCTCCTGGTTGACCTGCTTTGAAAGCCGGTTTCCCTCCACGAGCACGGAATCCAGAATGGAGGCCTGCACGTGGTTCTCCTGCACGCGCTTCGCCTGGCGCTCCGGAGAGTCGCTCAGGAAGAGCTTCTCAAACAGTTCCGCAGGCCCCGAAACGGGCGGGACCCGCACCCCCGACTTGGTCCACGCGATCTGGCAGCCCCCGTGAATCCCGCCCTCGGAACCGACGGTCAGCGAAGGGAAACGCGTTTCGAAGCCGACTTCCTCGGCGAGGTACTGGTCGAGCGTGACGTTTCCGTTGGGGCGGTTTTGCGCTTCGGAATGCAGAACCCCGGAAAGGAAGGAGTGCACCGCGAAGTGGCCGCCCTTCACGCCGTGGTCGAGCCCGCGGTAGACCGTCAGGTGGGAGCGGTTTTCCCACAGGGGCTCGAGCAGTGGAGTTTTCTCGTAATCGCTGCCGGGGGTCTTCGGGAAGAGCTGTTTGACCTGAAAACCCAGCAGGT
>JBEBAG010000370.1:0-8145 GCA_041159065.1 Verrucomicrobiota bacterium
TTCATACCCCCCCTTCCTCCGAATCGGTTCCCTAAGCAAGATTGGACGCCGGCCTTAGACCCAAAATCCGCCCCCCCATCACCACCGCCAAACCATCCCAATCGGCCTCACTCCCGCCCCCCGCCGAGCTTGTGAAACATTTCACAATATCGACTTGCTGACCCATTCCAGCCGTACCTACCGTTCTTTTCCGTCCGGAGAACCCTTATGGCAGTCACATCTCAGCCGTTCGAACACCTCGATCCCCTGGCCAAAACCCAGGTCGGTCTCCAGAAAATCGCGTCCGATTCCCCCGATCTTCTCGGGGAAAAGCTCGTGCTCAACATGGGCCCTTCGCACCCCGCGACCCACGGGGTTCTCCGACTCGTTCTGGAAATGGACGGCGAGGTGATTACGAAGGCCACCCCGGACGTCGGCTACCTGCACCGAGGCGACGAGAAAATTGCCGAGAACATGACCTATAACCAGTTCATCCCATACACGGATCGACTGGATTACCTCGCGCCACTCGCCAACAACGTGGCCTACGCTCTGGCCGTCGAAAAACTCATGGGCTGGGAACTGCCGCCCCGCGGCCAGGCCATCCGTGTCATCTGCTGCGAACTCGCCCGCATCTCCTCTCACCTCCTCGGCTTGGGTGCCTTCGCCATGGATACCGGTGCACTCACCGTGTTCATGTACACCTTCACCGAACGCGAAAAAATCTACAACCTTTGCGAGGTCATCTCCGGAGCGCGCTTTACCACGAGCTACACGCGCGTTGGAGGCATGACCCGGGACCTTCCGGACTCCTTTCTGCCGCTGTTGCGGCGCTTCCTCGAGGAATTCCCACCAGCCTTGGACGAGGTCGACAACCTCCTCTCCCGCAATCGCATCTTTGTGGATCGCACCAAGGATGTGGGCATCATTTCCAAAGAGGATGCCATTGCTTTCGGCCTCTCCGGCCCCAATCTGCGAGGCTCGGGCGTGGACCACGACTTGCGCAAGGCGCACCCCTACCTCGGCTACGAGAAATACGATTTCGACATCCCGGTGGGTTCGGCCGGTGACTGCTATGACCGCTACCTCTGCCGTGTGGAGGAAATGCGTCAATCCGTCAAAATTTTGAGGCAAGTCAGTGAAAACCTGCCCGGCGGACCCATCACCGTTTCCGATCCCAAAAATTACCCGCCTCCGAAGACCTCGGTACTCACCAAAATGGAGGAACTGATCCACCACTTCATCCTGCACACGGAGGGCATCGACGCCCCTCCCGGGGAGGTGTACTTCGGCGCAGAAAATCCCAAGGGGGAACTCGGCTTCTACATCCACTCCAAGGGCGGAGGCGTGCCGCACCGCCTGAAAATTCGAGCCCCCTCTTTCGTAAACCTGAGCATCCTGCCGAAAATTTTGCCGGGCCACCTAATGAGTGACGTCGTCGCCATTTTGGGTTCCTTGGACTTCGTGATGGGCGAATGCGACCGATGAAACGCGCCCTGCACGCACACCCCTTCTCCCTCGCCCTCACCGTACTGCTTCTGAACTCCGCCGCCTGCAAACCGGAAATCCGAAACGCACAAATCAAAAACTCCAACATCGACGCCCTCAACCTCCGCAAAGAAAAGGCTGAGCAATCGAGCCGCAAAGGACTTACGCCCAAGGACGTGGAGTCGATTATCGGCCAGCCAGACCGAGTTGAAAACGCCACCCTCGAGCTGGAGACCCAGAAAAAACAAATCCCGGTAACCCGCTACTATTACCAGCAAGACCAGCAGGTGCTCGAACTTCACTTCATCGACAACAAGCTCATCAACCGCGTGCCACACTGGCCCGATCCGCCCGCCAAAAACTCCCAACCGCAACGATAATGGCCGTGAACATCCCTTCCACTCTTCTGGCTCAAATCGAGGAAGCTATCTCCCATTATCCTGTCTCAAAGCGCAGCGCCTCCCTCCCTCTCCTCCACCTCTGGCAGGAGCACTTCGGCTTCATCTCCGATGACGCCATCGCGTGGATCGCCCAAAAACTCGAGCTTCAGCCCATTCACATCCTTGAGTTGGTCACCTTCTATCCGATGTTTCGGCGCGAACCGGCCGGTCAAAAACACATCCGGGTATGCAGAACCCTCTCCTGCTCCATGGCCGGCAGCTACCAACTCCGCGACGCGCTCGCCAAAGCCGCCGGGATCAACCTCGAGGCATGGTCCGAGGAATTTTACGGCCATCCTCACGGCGACCAAGGGCAGTCTAAGGATCCCGCAAAGTGCTCCGGCCATGCCGTCCACAACGCCGGACATGGCAATCCCATCGCGGTGAGCCCCGACGGAAAATACTCCATCGAATTTGTCGAATGCCTCGCGAGCTGCGGCTCTGCTCCAGTCGCCATGGTGGACGACCTCTTCAAGGAAAACATTCGACTCGAAGAAGCAGCATCCCTCTGGCAACTCACCTCTTCCGACGCCACCGCGCCCAAGGTCAAGGCGCCTCATCCCAGAGAGCACCGGCTTATCTTCAAGAACATCGACCGCGCAGGCTGGAATAACTCCATCGACGCCTACCTCGCAGACGGCGGATACGCTCAGCTCAAGAAGGCCCTCACTCTCAAACCCGAGGAGATCGTCGAAGAGGTTAAAAAGAGCGGCCTGCGTGGACGCGGAGGGGCCGGATTCCCCTGCGGAATGAAGTGGAGCTTCATCAAGCGCGGCGGCCCGAAACCCACGTACCTCATCTGCAATGCCGACGAGTCCGAACCTGGGACTTTCAAAGATCGCTACATTATCCACCAAGATCCGCACCAACTGCTCGAGGGGATGATCATCTCGTGCTTCGCTGTTGGAGCGAGCTTGGCTTACCTTTACATCCGCGGCGAATTCCCCGAGGGAGCTCAAATCTTGGAAAAAGCGCTCGCGGAAGCGCGAAGCAAGGGATTCCTCGGCAAGAACATCCTGGGTTCCGGATTCGACCTTGATATCTACGTGCACCGTGGTGCTGGAGCCTACATCTGCGGCGAGGAAACTGGCCTCATCGAGTCGCTCGAAGGAAAACGCGCCTACCCGCGGATCAAGCCCCCTTACTTCCCCGCGGTCCTCGGCCTCTATCAGTGCCCGACCATCGTCAACAACGTCGAGACCCTCTGCCACGTAAAGCACATCGTCGCCATGGGCGGCGAGGCGTACGCGAAGATTGGACGTCCCAACAACACCGGCACACGCATTCTTTGCGTATCCGGCGACGTCCAAAAGCCAGGCTACTACGAGGTCGCCGTGGGCTCCGTCACATTGGGCGAACTCATCCACGAGATCTGCGGTGGACTCAAACCCGGCCGCTCGCTCAAAGCCGTCATCCCGGGAGGCAGTTCGGCTAAAGTGCTTCGTGCCGGTGAAAAATACAAAATCAAGGATCAGGAAGTGTCCCTCGAACAGCTTCCGATGGACTTTGACTCGCTCGCTGCCGCGGGATCTATGGCCGGCTCAGGCGGTGTAATCGTCATGGACGATACCCGAAACATGGTGGAAATCCTAAACAACATCAACGAGTTCTACGCACACGAGTCCTGCGGCCAGTGCACCCCCTGCCGGGAGGGCGCTCAGTGGATGAAGAAAATCACCGACCGGATTGTTGCCGGAGGAGGCGTTGAGAAGGATCCCGAGACCCTCAAAAGCGTCGCCGACAATATCGCGGGAAAAACTATCTGCGCCTTCGGCGAGGCTTGTTCTTGGCCGACCCAGAGTTTTCTCGCCAAATTCAAGGAGGAGTTTGCCGCCAAAGCACGCAAGCCACTCCCGCCTCCGATGCCACCGGAGTACAACGTTCCAGAACTCTTGGCCAACGAATCCATTCCCGCTGTTGCCGCGCCCCGGGGCAACGGAAAAGAAATTATGGCCCCAGCGGCCACTCGTTAGTTCCGGTTAGTTCCGCCCTCCGCATCGAGTCCCAAGTCCGAAATGAGCACCGAAGTCCCTCTCCTCAACGTCCAGATCGATGGAGTCTGGATGCAGTTTCCCAAAGGCACTCGAGTCATCGAAGCCTGCTCCCAGGCCGGAAAGTTCATTCCCCGCTACTGTTACCATCCCAAGCTTTCGGCCCCGGGGAACTGCCGCATGTGTATGGTGGAAATGGGCATGCCCAAGATGGGACCAGATCGCAAACCCGTTCTCGGTGCCGACGGCAGACCCGAGATCGCTTGGATCCCGCGCCCCCAAATCTCCTGCGCCCAAGACGTGGCGGAGGGGATGGGAATCCGCACGGACTCCCCCATGGTTCAGGATTGCCGTAAGGGCGTGATGGAGTTCCTCCTCATTAATCACCCGCTCGACTGCCCGATTTGCGATCAGGCTGGCGAATGCAGACTGCAGGAGTTCTCCGTCGAATATGGAAACGCCTCCTCCCGATTCCTCGAGCGCAAGGTCAAGAAGCCCAAAAACATCGAACTCGGCCCAAGGGTCACCCTCGATGCGGAGCGCTGTGTGCTCTGCTCGCGCTGTATCCGCTTCATGCGGGAGGTCGCCAAGGACGATGTGTTGGGCTTCGTGGACCGCGGCAGTTTTTCCACCATCGCCTGCCACCCCGACAAGACCCTCGAGAGCAACTACTCACTGAACACGGTCGATATTTGTCCCGTGGGCGCTCTCACCTCTTCCGACTTCCGCTTCAAGATGCGTGTCTGGTTCTTGAAGGAGACCAAGTCCATCGACGTGAACGACGGCCTCGGTTGCAACATCACCATCGGCAGTCGAGAAGATCGGATCTACCGCATCACCCCGCGCGAAAACAACGACGTCAATGGGGTGTGGATTCCCGACTCCCATCGCCTGAATTTCAAGTATCTCTCCGCCGACAACCGGATCTCCAAGCCTCAAATCCGCGCAAAGGACGCCTCTTGGGACGAGGCACTGGACGCCGCCGTCGAGTCGCTGAAAGCGCTTGAGGGAAAACTCGCCTTGATCGCATCGGCCCGACTCACCAATGAGGAGCTCTACCTGGCCAAGCGCATCGCCTCCGCGCTACACATCGAGTGCACCGAAGTAGTCCCCCGGATGGGCGAACCAGACGGCATCCTGATTCCATCCGACCGCAACCCGAACACCGCCGGGGCCCAACTGATTGGAATCACCTCCGGCACCCCCGGTGGCCGCCTGGCCGCGATCCGGGAGGGCATCCAATCGGGCAAAATCCAAGGGCTACTTTGTTTCGGAGAGGATCTCACCGAGGCTGGCTTTGACGTCGATTCCCTCCAGTCCCTCACGACGCTCGTCACCACCTCCATTCTCTCTCACGCGACCACCGCGGCCTCCCATGTCGTGCTGCCCGGATCAGGTTGGGCCGAAAAGCGCGGCTCGATGATTAACATCCACAACCGCCTGCAACGCCTCAACCGAGCCGTGCAGGCTCCGGGTGAGTGCCGCGACGACTGGGAAATCCTCAACGCGCTGCTTGAACGCCTCCAAGGTCCGACGGCACTCCTCTCCATCGAAGACGTGTTCCGTGCCATGGCCCAGGATTATGCGCCTTTCCAAGGACTCTCTCTGAGCAAGATTGGCGACCTGGGCGTGCCACTCCCTCTGCAGCCCGCACCGGAGACCGCCAAGACCGCATAACCCAGACGCCTGCAAACAATGGATTTCCTCGAATCAATTCCATTCGCGCTGATCGCAACGTCGGTCGCGAAGACGCTTTTTCTCATCTTCCTCGTGGTGCTGCCGCTCGTGTCCTACACGGTCTACGCCGAACGCCGCGTGAGCGCCCTCATCCAAGATCGCGTCGGACCCAACCGAACTGGTTTCCCCATCAGCCTCCTTGGATTCCAAAAAGACCTTCAACTCTTCCTCGGCGGCCTTGGCCAACCCATCGCGGATGCGCTGAAGTTCATCCTCAAAGAGGAATTCACGCCGGCCCACGTCAACAAACTCTACTTCTGGCTCGCCCCTTGCCTCGCCATGGTGCCGGCGCTCTCGACCCTGGCGGTCATCCCCTTCGGCAATTACTTGCTCGGTCAGAAGATGGTCGTTGCCGACGTGAATGTGGGAATCCTGTACGTATTCGCTATCGCCTCCATCGGAGTTTACGGGATTGTCATCGCGGGATGGTCCTCCAACTCGAAATATCCCTTCTTGGGGGGCATCCGCGCCTCATCGCAGATGATCAGCTACGAACTTTCCTTGGGGCTGAGTGCGGTTCCCGTGCTCATGATCATCGGAAATCTGAACCTGTCCGAGGTCATCCAATACCAAATCCGTGAGGGCTGGCTCCTCCTGCCCTTCACGAACGGTCACCTCAGCTTTCAGAAACTGGTTCTCTGGGTTCCCATCGGGATCTCGTTCATCGTTTTCACCATTTCGATGTTCGCAGAGACCAACCGGCTCCCGTTCGATCTGCCTGAATCGGAAACCGAACTCGTCGCCGGCTACCACACGGAATACGCCGCCATGAAGTTTGCCCTCTTTTTCCTCGGTGAATACGCCGCCATGATCGTCGGCTCTTCGCTCATCGTGGTCCTCTTCCTGGGAGGGTGGCATCTGCCGCTTCTCCCGATGAACACCGCAGAATCTTCCCTCACACCGACCGGTGCCGTCCTCGGCCTCGTTCATATCACCGTCTTCTTTGCCAAAGTCGCGCTTCTCCTCTTTCTCTTCATCTGGGTACGTTGGACCCTTCCGAGGTTCCGCTTCGATCAACTCATGAAGCTTGGTTGGCTCTACCTTTTCGAAATCGCCTTGGGGAACATCTTCCTGACGGCGGCGATACTCGCGTTTGCCAAGTAACCGCGCCCGCACCTGATCCACTCCCACAATCCCACGACCATGGCCTACACCGTCCGTCGCCCAAACCTCACTTTCTGGGAGAAAATCTACCTGCCCAATATCGTGGCGGGATTGATGATCACCCTGCGCCACCTTCGAAAAATGCTCGGGGGAGAAACCAAGGTCACGATGCAGTATCCGGAGGAAAAATGGGACTCCCACCTCCCCGAGTATTACCGTGGCGCCCCGACGCTTGTAAAAGACGAGCACGGACGCGAGCGATGCGTTTCGTGTCAATTGTGCGAATTCATCTGCCCGCCGCGTGCTATCAAGATCACCCCCGGCGAAATTCCTCAGGAGAGCCGCTTCGCGAAGGTCGAAAAATTTCCCCAGGAATTTCAGATCGACATGATTCGCTGCATTTATTGCGGCCTCTGCGAGGAAGTTTGCCCGGAGCAAGCCATTTACCTCCGCAAAGACTACGCCATCACGGGCGAAAGCCGCGCCGAGATGGTGCACAACAAACAGAAACTTTATGAACTGGGAGGCACCATGCCCGACCTCGTTCACAAGTGGAATCCCGACAAGTAATCGCGCCCATGTCTCCCGTTCTCTTTTGGCTGTTCACCGCGATGATGCTGGGCTTCGGGGTATCCGTCGTTCTCAACCGCGATCCCGTGGCCAGCGCCCTCAGTCTGGTCGGTTCTTTCCTTTGCCTCGCCGCGCTTTTTGTCGGACTGGATGCCTTTTTCATCGGGGTGATCCAAGTGCTCGTCTACGCCGGGGCCGTGATGGTGCTGTTCCTATTTATCATCATGCTCCTCGACCTCCGTGCTGAAAAGCGACGCAATCTCAACCGCCTCGCCGTCGTCGGAGGGGCTCTCGTTAGCGGGGGCTTCGGAATGGCGCTGCTGCGAGTGCTCGACGGTTTCTCCGCGGGTCATCGAGCCTTTCCTGCGTTGACTGACAAGATTGATGACGTCCGCAGCGTGGGATCCATTCTTTTTCGCTCTTACAACCTCCCCTTCCAAGTCACCGGAGTGCTTCTTCTGGTCGCCACCGTGGGCGTCGTCGTCCTCTCCAAGCGCGAACTGAAATAACCCGCCGCCGATCCCGTGAATTCACTGACTCTGAACAATTACCTTCTCGCAAGCGGCCTGCTTTTTACCTTGGGCTTTGCTGGGGTCCTTTTGCGCCGCAACATTATCATCATCTTCATGTGCTTGGAGTTGATGCTCAACGCCGCGAACCTTTCGCTTGTGGCCTTCTCACGGTTCCACCTCGGTGCTGATGGGCTTCCCAACTACAACGCCCAAGTCCTCGTCTTTTTCATCATCACCGTCGCCGCAGCTGAGGTCGCCGTTGGGTTGGCCATCATCGTAGCCCTGTACCGGGCACGCCAGACGACCCACGTCGAGGACTTGCAG
>JBEBAG010000371.1:0-3216 GCA_041159065.1 Verrucomicrobiota bacterium
GCCCCCCCTCGATCTCCCCCGCTCCCTGCGCGCCGCACTCGAAAAAGCCCTCCCCACGCTCGGCCCCGGAAGCGGCGTCTGCCCGGCTCCTCCGGCCGCCCCCACCAACCCCGAAGACGAGTTCCTGCACGAACTGCTCCCCGACAACATCGTCTTCCTACGCCCAGGGGCTCTCTCCCCCAAGACCGTCCCCCTCTTCACTGCCGCCCTGCGCGATGCCAGCCAGATCGCCGCGCGCGGCATCATCCTCGACCTACGCCACAACCGCTCCGAAAGCCCCTTCTCCCTCGCCGCAGAACTTGCCTCCTTCCTCACCCCGCCCGGAACCCTTCTCTTCCAGGCCAAGAACGCCGCTTCGGGAAAACCCTCCCCCGTCCAAGGCGCGAGCCCCCGGATGCTCCTCGCGCCCCTGGTCGTTCTCCTCGATTCCTCCACCACCGGCTGCGCCGAGGTCCTCGCGGCATGCCTCAGGGTGCACGCGGGCGCCTTCCTCATCGGCTCCACCACCGCCGGACAGGCCGCGGAATATTCCTTCCTCCCGCTCTCCGAAAACCGGTTCTTTCGATTCCCCACCGCCGAGGCCGTTTTTGAAACGCTCCCCGCACTTTTCCCAAACGGACTCAGCCCAGACTTGCCCGTCCCAGTCGCGGAAGAAACCGCCGAGACGCTTCGCGCATGGTCCCAAAAGCTCCGAAAGGTTTCCCCCCTCATCAGCGCGCCATCCTACTCCCGCTTCAACGAGGCTGCGCTCATCGCCGGAACCAACCCCGACACCGAACGCTGGATCGCCGATCAACTCGCCCGAAAACTCCCGCCCGCCCCGCCCGCTGAGAAGCCGCCCCAAGACAAGGTGCTCTGCCGCGCTCTCGACTTTCTGACCGCCCGCCAGGCCCTGCTCGCGCCGCAAAACCACGCGCCGGCTTCGGCAACCCCCTAGCCGATCCGCCCCCGCCGGGCCCCGAGCAACACCCGATTTTCCCCGGACAACCAACGCGTTTCGGGTCAAGAGGGACGACGAAACGTGGCCCGGTTTTCCATGATCCGCCGCACCTGCAAGTCAAATTCCGGATAGCGGGTCCTCAGCTGGTCGAAGGCGTCGCGCTGAAGCCGGTACACATCGCAGTAGTCGAGCGCCCGCACGCTGGCGGTGCGTTTCTCGCCCGAAACCAAGGCGATTTCGCCAAAGGGCGAACCGCTCTCCAAGCGCACAATCAGGTTTCCATCCACCAAAACCTCCGCCACCCCGCTGGAAAGAAAATACATGCAATCCCCGTGCTCTCCCTGCCGGATGATGTAGTCCCCGGGCAAAAACACGATGGACTCCAGCATATTTACAATCTCGCGGATAAAAATTTCATTCGCGTTCTTGAAAAACTCCACCTTCTCCAAAATACCCCGGTTCAGCTGGATCATGACGTCCACAGCCAAACTCTGGGGTAATTCCTTTAAGACGGACTCGTCAGAAACATTGTGCCGCGTCTCCCAAAGGTAATGGTAATAATCCCGAACACGCGCCTGCATGGCGGCAGGCAGCCTTTTCACACGCATGAACTCGTTGACTTCCTCCGTTCTCTTCCGAAAGGCAGCCTTTGCCGCATCCAGATTCGCGATTAATCCCGAAACGTTCCCGACGATATATCCATACATGGAAACCCCCACGATCTCGACGCAGATCGCATACAGAATCTGCCAGTTGTTGTCCTTGGCGGGCGTATAATCCCCGTAGCCCACGGTACCCACGGTGGTCACCGTCCAGTATAAAGCCCTCAAATACACCTCCGCTGGCGTAAAGATCCGTTTTTCCGCCTCGGTGCGAGATTCCTCCAGAGCCCCGTCCTTCCACACCCACTTCACGCTGGAGGGCGTGGTCTCAATTTCCGCCGGAGAACCGCCCACCACAACCCAGAAGATCGACATCCCGTGGATGATTTGCGCAAACCAATACCCAAAAGACATCAACCGCATGATGGCCGGATTGAGCTGCAAATGCCGCTGCAAATCCCGAAGGACGGTAAAGACCTTGAAGGTCTTCAATAAGGGGGAAAGCCGTAGCGCCCATAAAAGCCAGTGATCACTCGAGGTAAAACTCGCCAAATATTCAAAGGGAATGGCCGCCAGCAAATCCACCACGAACCAACGTCGCGAATAGTGCAGCGCGATCTCCCTCCAATCCTCCAGCACCCGAAGCCGATGCTTTACCGTCGTGGTCAGATCCAGAAACAAATCCACCCACATGAAA
The DNA here is from genome assembly GCA_041159065.1 of Verrucomicrobiota bacterium. GTDB lineage: Bacteria > Verrucomicrobiota > Verrucomicrobiia > Chthoniobacterales > Chthoniobacteraceae > Chth-196. The sequence goes on from JBEBAG010000371.1 coordinate 2,240, forward strand.
GCGATGATGCCCCAGTAAACCCAGTCATGCACCCGGTGATCCCAAAGCAATCGGTAGGAAAGGGTGATCGCAAAAAAAAGATTCAGCGGAATCAGCGCAACCCCCCAGTACAGCCGAATCCTTCCATCATGACGAATCATGGGCATTCCCATCGGCGTTACTCCTTCCTGAAACGTCCTTCTTGTATCCCCAGCCCCCCGGCTCCCCCTTCAATCCAAAGGCGCCTGCCCGGATACGCCATTCGAAAACCGCCCTCCCGCAACCCGTACCAAACCGCCACCCGCACCGCGTCGGAAACCTCCCCCAACACCTCCTCGCCCCGCACCCAGAAAACCACCTCGTAACTCACCCCGGCCTCCAAAAACTCCTTCACATTCACCCGCACCGGCGGCTCCGCCATCACCCCCTCCACCCGGCTCACCGCTTCTGCAAGGCATGCTTTAACCTCCCTCGGCGGCGCACCAGACTCCACCACCACTCCCACGGTCGTGGCCCGCTCCTCGGTGGGCGCAGACAAATTCGTGATTACGCCCCCAGCCACCGTCTTGTTGGGAACCTCCACCAAAATGTTGTCCGGCGAACGCATCCTTGTGGACCGCCAATTGACCTCGACCACCTGCAAACGTCGGCCATCCAGCAGCAGCCAATCCCCCGGTTTAAAGGGGCTCGCCATCTGTAAAGCCATCCCCGAAAGCAGATTCCCAAGCAAGTCCTGACTCGCAAACCCCAGCACCGCCACCGACACCGTCGAGCCCAATTTCAGCGCACTCAGATCCGCCCCATAAACCGACTCCGCCACATACACCAACGCCCCCCCCACCAACACCACCCCGCTCAGGTCTACCAACAAACGCGGCACCCGCTTGCCCCGCTTGCGCATCACCCACCCCTCCCAGAAATGCCGGCGTACCAACCCCGCCACCACCCCCGCCGCCAGCATCACCCCAGCCGCCCTCAACGCATCCAACACCGGCTCC
>JBEBAG010000372.1:0-8261 GCA_041159065.1 Verrucomicrobiota bacterium
CATCTTGGGTGGGGGCTCTCCCAAAAACTTCATGTTGCAGACGGAACCGCAGATTCAGGAAGTGATGGGCATCGAGGAGCGCGGGCATGACTTCTTTTTGCAATGCACCGATGCCCGCCCCGACACGGGCGGACTCTCCGGAGCGACGCCAGCGGAGGCCGTCAGTTGGGGCAAAATTGATCCCGACAATCTGCCCGACTGCGTGGTCTGCTATGCGGACTCAACGATCGTCCTGCCTTTGCTCACCGCCTACGCCTTGGATCGGGTCAAGCCTCGGAAGCTCAAGCGACTCTACGACCATCGCGAGGCAACCCTGGACGCGCTGCGCAACCAGTACTTGAGGCACGGCAGTGTCGAGAAAATCACCCACCGCACGGATCTTTCCAAGCCGAAGCGTGGCCGCTCCGGGCGCTCCGTCACGGGCACCGCTCGCAAGCCCGCAAAATCCGCCGCCTCCAAAGCGCGGAAGAAGTAGCCCGGTCCCCTTCCATTCCGTATCCCGCAAACGTTCCATGCAGATTCTGCGCTACCAAGACCGTCAGTATCCCCAAGCCATCCGCGCCCTCTTGCGCAAGGCGACTCCCGTCCCCGAGGTTGCCTCCACGGTGCGGGAGATTTTGGAATCCGTGCGGGCACGCGGAGACGCGGCCTTACTGGAATACACCGCCAAGTTTGGCGGCCCTACGTTGAAGGCTTCTTCCCTGCGGGAAAAACGCAAGCCGCGCGTTGCGGAGCCGACGGCGCGAGCCATCGAGGAGGCGCGGCGCAATGTGCATGCCTTTGCCACGCAGTCGCTGCGCAAGGACTGGAAGATGCGCAATCCGCAGGGCGCATGGGTGGGGGAGCGGTTTGATCCCTTCCAGCGCGTGGGAATCTACGTCCCCGGGGGAACGGCTCCGCTGGTGTCTACGGCGGTCATGACGGTCACCCTGGCCGCCGCGGCTGGAGTTCCGGAAATCGTGGTGGCCACCCCGGCCGACACCTCCGGAAAAATCAACGACGCGCTCCTTTACGCCCTGCATGCAGCTGGGGCGACCGAGATTTACAAAATCGGGGGGGCGCAAGCCATTGCCGCGCTCGCCATTGGGACCAAGACCATCGCGCCGGTGCAGAAGATTGCCGGACCTGGCAATGCCTATGTCGTAGAGGCCAAGCGTCAGGTCTTTGGCGAGGTGGCCATCGATTTGCTCCCCGGGCCGAGTGAGATTTTCGTCATCGCGGATGCCGCCGCGCATCCGGCGTGGATCGCGGCGGATCTGTTGGCACAGGCGGAGCATGGAAAAGGCAGTGGCATCGTGCTGGCGACCCCTTCGGCGAAACAACTCGGCGCGGTCGAGCGGGAGATCGAGCGCCAGTGCGATCTTCTGAGCCGCAAGGAACACCTCCAAGGCGTGCTCCGGAGCAATGCCCACCTGGTCCTCGTGCGCTCCATGAGTGACGCGATCGCGCTTTGTAATGCGTATGCCCCGGAGCACGTGTCCATCGCCACGGCGAATCCGGAGGACGTGGCGGCGAAACTCACCACTTCGGGTGCCATTTTTCTGGGGGGCTACTCTCCGGTGGCCGCCGGAGACTTCCTTGCCGGACCGAGCCACACGCTCCCCACCGGAGGTGGAGGAAAGTCCTTTCCCGGCCTCATGGCCGATATGTTTCAGAGGCGCACCAGTTGGGTTCAACTCGACGCCTCTGCGCTTCGAAAATCCCTTTCCACCATCGAGGCGTTCAGCGCCCTGGAGGGGCTGGACGCCCACGGCCGCTCTGCGTCGATTCGCCTGGAGGCGGCGCCTGCCCCCGCTGCCGGCAAGGCGTCCTCCCGAAAGAAGGCGGCGGCCGCTGTCCCGCGCGCCCCGAGGCGCGCGACGGCTCGCTCCAAGTCGCGTCAAACGCCCGTTCCCCGCCTCCCTTGACTTCGAAAGGCGCCCCCTTAGGGTGCGCAGGACCGTGAAGCTTCTGGTTATGCCTCGTCTCGACCGCTCTCTTGCTGCGCTTTGGATCGTCTGTCTGTCTGCTCTGCCTGTGCTCCACCCCGCTCCGGTTTATGCCCAGGAGGTGCTGGATGGACTGGCGGCCGTGGTGGATGACCACATCATTACCTTCAGTCAGCTTCGCGAATTGGTGGTGGCCAAGGAGCGGGCTGCGCGCGAACAGCTGGAAGGCAAGGAGCTGGCGGAAAAGATCAAACAAATCCGGAGCGACGCACTCAAGGAGCTGGTCGATCGTCAACTCATCCTCGCCCATTTCAAGAAGCAGGGGTACCAGCTTCCGGCGTTTCTCATCGAGGATCGGATCAACACGGTGATTCGGGAGGAATATAACGGGGACCGCGCGGCCTTTGCGCGGAAGCTGTCGAGCTTTGGGTATACATTGGAGCGTTTCCGCAGGGAGGAGATGGAGAAGCTCATCATCCAAAGCATGCGTCAGCAGGCGGTGAAAGTTTCCCCCACCATTCCCGAGGACAAACTCCGCGCGTTTTATCGGGAACACGTGAAGGATTTTACTACGGAGGAACAAACGCAGATCCGGATGATCATCCTGCGTTCAGCGGAAAAGGGCAGTCTGGAGCAACGCCAGAAACTGATTGGGGAGATTCGTGCCAAGGTCACCTCGGGCACCTCCTTCGCCGACCTCGCCCGGACTTACTCCGATGACAGCACGGCGGAGAGCGGAGGCGACTGGGGCTGGGTGCAGACAGGCACCTTCAACGAAGCCCTCAACAAAGCGGCCTTCTCGCTCAAGCCCGGCCAAACCAGCAAACCCGTCACGGTGGGTGACTCGGTGTACCTGCTCTACTGCGAGGCAAAAAAGCCGCGCAATGTTCAGACCTTTGAGGAGGCGCGAGAGATCATCGAAAAGGTCCTCCTTGCCGAGGAACGCCAGAAGGCCCAGGAGGCATGGATGGCCCGGCTGCGCCAGAAGGCTTACATCAAAATCTTTTAACGCCGCGCCGTGAGTTTCCGGCCATGTATCGCACTCACCGCAGGGGATCCCGCCGGGGTGGGTCCTGAAATTCTCCGCGCCCTGCTGGCGGCGGGCTCCCTTCCGGATGGATTCGAGTATGACCTCCTCGGGATGCCCTCCGAGGTCGTCGCCGGGGTTCCCACGGCGGCGGGAGCCAGGGCGGCGTTCGACGCTTTGGAGCAGGCGGTCGCTGGCGGGCTGAGCGGACGTTATGCCGCGGTGGTGACCGGACCGATCCACAAGGCGCGCATGCGCGAGGTCGGATTCTCGTTTCCGGGTCAGACGGAGTTTTTCGCCACCCGCTGCCAGTGTCCCAATCACGCGATGCTGCTGACGGGAGGCAGGATCACGGTCGCACTGGTCACTGCGCATGTGCCCCTCCGGGACGTTTCCTCGCTCTTATCGGTGTCGGAGATCACGCGGGTCGGCCTCTTGCTTGCCGATTTTTTGGCACTCCGCCTTGGGCACTCCCCCCGGATCGCGGTGGCGGGACTGAATCCGCATGCGGGGGAATCCGGTCTGCTGGGGCACGAGGAGCAGTCGGTGATTGCGCCTGCGGTGGATGCGCTGGGCCGTTCGGGGAGGGCGCGATTTTCGGGGCCCCACTCGCCCGACACGCTCTTTCACCGCGTGGCGGAGGGGGAATTTGACGGTGTGCTTTGCATGTACCACGACCAAGGGCTGATTCCCTTGAAGCTGGCCGCCTTTCACGAAGGGGTGAATGTGACGCTCGGGTTGCCCTTTCCGCGGACGAGTCCCGATCATGGGACGGCGTTTGAAATTGCGGGAAAGGGACAGGCCCGACCGGAGAGCATGCTGGCCGCGGTGCGGCTTGCGGCGGAGTTGGCGACCAGACGGGTGCCGCAGCACTCGCCGTTGGGGCGATGAAAACCCTGGCCTTGTACGCCAAAGTGTTTGGCATCGGGCTGCAGGACACCTTTGTGTACCGGTGGAACTTTGTGCTGCGGTGCGGGTTCACCCTGGTGCCCTTGCTCGGCACGGTGTTTGTGTGGCGGTCCGTATGCGAGGCCAACGGGCGGGTCGGGGACTACTCCTACTCGTCGATGGTGTTTTATTTTTTGGCAGTCCTGCTGGTGGAGAGCCTGGCCAGCCCCACCGAAGACGAATGGCGCATCGCCGCCGAAATTCGCGAGGGACAGATCAGTGCGCTGCTGACGAAGCCGCTCGACTACCTCCTGTACCGGTTCACCCTGTTTGCCTCCTATCGGCTCCTGTACACGCTGCTGACCCTGCCCCTGGTGGCCTGTGTGCTGTATGGATTCCGCGAGCATCTTCGCTGGCCGGAGCACGCGCTCACCTGGGCGCTCTTCGCGCTCTCGGTGGCGGGCTCGGCCCTCATTCAGTTCTTTGTCGCCTTCAGTCTGGCGATGCTCGCCTTCTGGATCCTGGAGGTTTCGACCCTCATTTTCATTCTCTACTCGTTTGAGTATTTTCTGAGCGGGCATGTCTTTCCGCTGGATTTGCTCTCTCCCACGCTGGCCGCCTTCGTCGCCTGGACCCCTTTTCCCTACGAACTGTTCTTCCCGATCCAAATCCTCCTCGAACGCCTGTCCCCTGAGAAGCTCGCCGAGGGGTTCTGTATCCAGTTCGCCTGGGTGTTCCTCAGCGGCATGACGGCCGCCACCCTTTGGAAACGCGGAGTCCGCCGCTATCAAGCCGCCGGCGCCTGAGCCCGCCCGTTTGGATTCGTCGCATCCCCTTTTTCCATGCTCCGCTACCTGCGCATCTACGCGATCCTCCTGCGCAACTCGTTGATCCGGGAGATGAGCTTCAAGGCCAACTTCCTCCTGTGGTCCCTCGTGGAGATCCTGTGGTTTGCCGGACAAATCTTCTTCATCGAGGTCCTTTTTTCGCGCGTGGAACGCATCGGAGACTGGTCCAAGTGGGAGGTGCTCGCCCTGATTGGGACCCATCAGGTCATCGGACAGATCTTTCAGGCGCTCTTCTACATGAACCTGACTCAGATCCCCGAGTTGGTCCGCACGGGTAAACTCGACACCCTCCTGACCCTCCCGATCGACGCCCAATTTACCGTGTCCACCAAGCAATTCGGGTTGGATAACCTGCTCAACACCCTCTCCGGCGTTTGCTTTGTCACCTACGCCCTCCACCGCCTCCACATCACGCCCTCGCCGGGTTCGCTCGCGGTCTACGCCCTCTGCATCCTGCTCGGCGTGAGCGTCCACTACAGCGTCATGTTCGGGCTCTCCACCCTGTGCTTTTGGATCAAGCGCTCCCAGGGTTTGGTCCACGCTTACTTCAGCCTCTTCAACCTCGGCCGCTACCCCGACTCCGTTTTTCAGGGTGCCTTTCGCTTTGTCTTCTCGTGGTTGGTGCCCGTGATCGTCGTTTCCAACGTTCCCGTCCGTTTCCTCACCCAGCCCCTGCGCGAGCCCCTCTCCCTGCTCCCGCTTTTTTGCCAACTCTGCGCCGCTTCGGCCGGAATTTTTGTGCTGGTGCGGCTCCTGTGGAAACGCGCTCTGGCCCGGTATTCCAGCGCCAGTTCGTAGGATTCCCCGGGGGGACGGCTGGAAAGAACGCTACCCCAGGCTCCGAGCGGCCTCCCCCTCGGGAGGAAGTCCGGGCGCCGTCAGCCATTCATCCGCCCACAAACGCCAGGCCGGATACTGGAACACAAAGCGCTCCCGCAGAGCCGTTGATGGAATCACCCGCTGGTCATCCACCAGCGCCCGCGAAAACTCGCCCAGCCCCAGTCGGAGCATTCCCCCCGGCACCATCCCCCAGAGACGCCGTCCGAAACGCGCGGCCAGCGCCTCCGCAAAAGCCCGCTGCGTGACCGGATGCGGAGCCGTCACATTCAGGGCTCCCCGGATGGTCTCTCGCTCCAGCGCAAACGCGATCAAGCGCACGGCATCCTCCACCGCGATCCAGGCGATCGAGGCTTCCGGATTCCCTACCCCCCACCGAAAGCCCGCCCGGTGGAGCCGCAGAAATTCCGCCACGTACCCGCCCTCCAGCGAAAATACGTTCCCAATTCTGAGCAAAACCACCCGAATCCCAAGGGCTTCCGCCTCCAGCGCCGCCTCCTCCCACTGCCGGCAGACCTCATGCCGAAACCCCCGATCCGGGTCCAGAGCCGAAGTCTCCTCCAGGCGTTCTCCGGGGCGATGCCCGTAAATCCCCACCGCCGAAGCACACGCTAGCACGCGGGGACGCACCGGCAGCGCCGCCATGGCGCGCACCAATCGGCGCGTTCCCTCCACCCGGCTCTCCAGGATCGCCCGCCGCTTGGCCCGGGTCCACCATCCCACTGGACTTTCCCCCGCCAAATGCACCACCGCATCCCCCTGCGGCAGCGAGTCCAAGCCGCTCACAGGAATGCCCTCGGGCACCCCGTGAAGACGCGCCCTTTGAGGATCCCGCGAAAGGACCGTGCATGCGTGTCCGTGTCGGCGCAGGCATTCGAGCAGACGCAGCCCTAGGAAACCCGTTCCCCCCGTGATTGCGACCTTCATGGGGCCACCTCCAGAGTGCGTCCCCGGTTCCACTGGTACGGAAGCGGATCGACCTCCCACGCCAGCTCCAACCGCTCACGGGGATCCTTGAGCAGCGGCCATCGCGCCGATTCAACCCCCACGGCCCTCTGCCGCCAGAGCCGCTCGTCGCGCGAGACCCGCACCTGTTGCACCCGGGACGGCCCAAGGACCCCATAAGCGCAAGGCTGGTACTTCAAAAACAGCGCCGCCTCTTCCATCGAGGCGAACGGCGATCCCTCCGCCAAATGCGGCATTCCCTCGCGTCGGGTTTGGAAATGGGCCCGCCCCTGCTGGCTCTGGATTTCCGCACGAACTCCCTCGGGCCCCTCCTCCACGTGGATCACGGCGTCGTGGAACGCAAAGTCCGTCAGGAGGTTCCCGAGGGAATGGACCCACGGGTGATCACATTCACTGCGGACAAAGTACAACCCTTGCTCAACCCTCCCCGAGGCCAGCGGAACCTCCACCAAAAGCCGGTAAGCCACGTGCCAGTAGTCCAGCCCGAGCCATCGGGGACACCCGGCGGGGCGCAAGGCGCGCACCCGACAAACCACCACGTTCCAGAACGCCCATCCCCGGCAGGTCACCAGGCGCAGGGGCTTGGGCACCCGGGATGCGACCGATTCCACGGGGGTGCGGTACGCAAAAAGCCAGCAGCGATGCAGTTCCCCCCGCATCGTCAGAGGGTTTTTCATGCAGTTCATCCGAGTTTCAACAGTTGGAAAAACACCCAGAACAGGACCGCCCCGCTCCCGTTTAAAACCCCCATCCACAGCGTCAGCGTACGCGACCACGGGATGCCCAGCGGCCTCATCCGAAGCCCAAGCACGGTGGCCATCACACCATTCGAAACGGCCACCAGAATGCCGTTCCACAAGGCCGCTCTAGGAAAGGACCCGAGTGCCCAAAGCGCTCCCTCATTCAGCACGGCGCCCAGCGCCAGCACCCCCTCGCCCCACGCCATCGTGACAAGACACGCGGTGATGACGGGGATCCACCGGCGGGGCCCCCACCACCACAGCGCGGGAATCAACAGGGTCCAGGCGAGCCCGGCTGAAAACACCATCCACAGGGCCCCGCGTCCCAGCGTCCACCCGGGAACGACGCTGGCAAGCGACGCCCCGTACACGCAGGACCCCACGACGGCAATCGCCCCCAGCACCGTCCATTTCCCCCAAGGCACCCCGTCCCTCCAGCCCGTTTGCCCGATGCACAGCGTCCCCAAGGTCATACGCCCTCCTTTCCAAGCCGGGCCCCTTGCGGCATCCGGCACCCTCCCCCAAGGCAAGGGTCGGGGACCGCTTCCAGGGCTCGGAGGAGACGCGGCTCCTCGGTCTGACTTCCAAACAGCCAGCGCGAAATGCCCCTCCGATTTTTGGAGACGAGCACAAACATCCGCTTGGCCAGAGGGGCCCAGGCCGGCGATTCAAACCGTTTTGCCCAAGGCCGAAACTCCTTGAGCGCCCACAGGCAAACTATCCACGCCCGGCTTCCGCGCCACACGTCCCCCTCGTCGCTCAACGCCACGAGGTCCTCCTCCGGTCTCAACCGCTCAATTCCGGGAAAGCGCATCCCGAGATCGGGTGCCTGAAGCGGGTAAGCCTGGATCGCGACATGGGCGGGTTGCCTGCCGAGCCATTCGCTCAACCGGCAACAGAGCCCACAGTCCTGGTCAAACAACACGTACAGGGTCTTCATGATCCTCCTTGCCTCGGCGCTTAGAGAGTCACCCGGTTTGGGGCGGGAATCCGATCCTGCGGGAGGGGCGGCGCCTGGAGGGCCTGC
>JBEBAG010000373.1:0-11400 GCA_041159065.1 Verrucomicrobiota bacterium
CTTCCCAATCGTCGCCAGCCCCCCGGGCATCGCGGCGTCATCGCTGAAAAGGCGGTCCCCGCGCAGCTCCACAAAATCCGAAAACGCCAGCTGCATGTAATCCATCGCAAAGGGACGCGCCGGATGCCGCGCGATCTGCACCCGCTGCCATGCCGTCAAATTCAGGTAGATCGCCTGCCGCGTCTCCTCCAGCTTCTCCTCCATCCGCTTCACTTCCGACTCAAAGTTGATGTCGTTCGCAGCCGAGCTGCTTCGGAGATCGGCAAGTTTCGCCTCCAATTCGAGGACCGGTTTTTCAAACTCCAACGGCTGCAGTTTCATGAGGTGATTAGCGAATGGTGACAGTCTCGTTCTTTCGGAGCAACGCCGAGAGTTCGCGAACTCGGTCCGGATCCAGACCATACCCCGAGCTGGGACGCGACACCTTCTCCGCCCCCTCGCCAGGCTCCGCATAGAGGGTGTGCCCCCCCGGCTGAAGCACAATCCAGTGCAGGGCCTCCCGGGAACCCTTTTCCGTGATTCCCATCCGCTGCCCCTCTTTCCACGCCGCCTTGTCCACCACCTTCGCCTTCACCTCCAGCGGTGCCCCCTTCTTCGGCGGCCCCAACGAAGCGCTACCCCGCGTCGCCCGAATCTCACACTGCGCAAAGAATTCGCCCCCCTTCAACACCACCACCTTGCCCCCCTTGCGGTCCACCACCGTCGAAAAATCCGCAGGCACCCACAAGAGACGCTGGCCCACCCGCAGATTGCTCCCCTCCATCGCATTCATCGCCATCAACATCTCCACCGGCACCTTCAGGCGATGGCTGACCTTGTTCAGCACATCCCCAGACTTCACCACGTACACCTGCTTTCCCGGCGTCATCCTCGGCGTGAACAGCAACTGCATCTGAATCGCCCCCAGCCGATACCGGGCCTCCTCCGCTTTGCTCGAATCCGGATAGTTCTCCAAAAAATCCTCAAAACTGCGCCGCGCCGCCAGCGGATCCCCCGCCTCCTCCACCCGCAGACACTTGGCGTACTCCACCAGGGTCGGATCCTCCACCGCGGGCTGCGCCGGCACCGGAGAATCCTTCTCCCGCTGCAACTCCAAGTCCGGCTTCACATACAGCAGGTAGGTGTAATAGCCGCCCCCTCCAAACACCGCAGCCGCAAGCACCAACAAAACCAGCACTCGGATCAATGCCCCCACCCATGCCTCCTTCCACTCCCAATCCCTACAGCAAACCCCGCCTGCGGAAGTCCCCCATGTTCCCCCCGGACGACTCCTGGATCAAATCCGACGCAAATTTCAAAAGCGATACCTCCCACCCCTCATCCACCCCCTGGATGATCGCGCTCAACGGATCCTCCGAGTAATCCACCGCGTCCTTCAAACGGTCGATCACCTCTTCCACCGGACTGTGCACCACCGTCTCGGTCACATCCGTCTTCCGAAACTGGAATCCATACTTCAGCACCGCCAGATGCCCGGCGTTCGCCTGCAACCACTGCATGAACTGCTCCGCCCGCTCCCCAAAGCCATCCAGCATCATCCGCTCCAAATGGTTGGGCGCAATGATCTGCGGACGATCCGCATGCAGCCGGCCATCCCGAACCCGCACCTGCCCCACCGAATCCATCAACTCCGAGACCATGTAGAAGCGGAATTGGGTCGAACCAAACGTCTCAATCCGCCGCTGAGGCGCAAGGATCACCTGGGTGTTCTCGATCGCGTACTGGAAGGAATCCGAATTCAACATGGTCCGTCCCCCTCACTCTAAACGCTATTTTGAGCGTGGCAAACGCGGACGCGCCCGCACCGCTCCGCCGCCCTGCCGCCTATCCCCGCGCCTCATCCCGGCGCCTGCGTCTTCTTCCGAAACTGGCCCGGAGTCATCCTCCGCAACTCCCAAAACGCCGCGTGCAGGTACTGGCTGTGCGCAAACCCCGTCCGAAACGCGATCTCCTCCACCGTCAGATCCGTGTCCCGCAGGAGCCGTTCCACCTCCATGAAACGCACCCGCTGGATCTCCGCCTTCGGAGTCCGTTGCATCACCGCCTTCATGCGGCGGTCCAGCGTGCTGCGGGAGGCGTTCAGTCGCCGGCACAGCTCCGCCACATTCAGCCCGCTCGTCGCATTCTCCCGAATCAACCGCGCCGCGCTCGCCACCAAACGGTCCGTGATCGCAAACGCATCCGAAGACGCACGCACCACCACCCCCCGCGGGGGGACCAACACCTCCCCCGCCCCGGGCGCCTCCCCCTCCATCATCCGCTCCAGCAGTTCCGCCGCCCGATACCCCACGCTCTCCCCGTCCAACGCCACACTGCTCAGCGCCGGGGTCGCAAACCCGCACAGCGTCTCCTCATTCTCAGCCCCCAACACCGCCACATCCTCCGGCACCCCCAAATCCAAACGCCGGCACGCATCCAAAACCCGCACCGCAAGCTGATCATTCGCCGCAAAAACTCCCACCGGCTTCGGAAGCCCCCGCACCCACCCCATCAACCGCTCCTGCGTCCCCTCCCAGTCCTCCGTCCGATCCGAATCCTCCTCCATCCACTGCTCACACACCCCGCCCCGCGCCCGCACCGTGCTGATAAAATTCCGCACCCGTTCCTCAAAAAAAAGCTCCGACCTGAGCCCGTACACCGCCATCTCCCGATACCCCTGGTTCAGCAGGTGCTCCGCCGCCAACCGCCCCACCTCCGCATTGTCCATCCCCACAAAGGGACGCGCCCCGCGAAAATGCGTGGAACGCAACTCCACCGCCGGAATTCCAATCGCATCGATCAACTCCGACATCCGCCTGTTGTAAGTCCGCGTCAGAATCCCCTCTCCATCCCATCCCTTCAGCCACTCCGGCGGGGTCGACTCCAGGGCCCGCAACTCCAAAAAGGCCGACCACGGCCCCCGCGCTGAAAGAAAACGGCGAACCCCCGACAGAATCTCCCGCGTGTACGAACGCGTCGTTTCAATCAGCAAAGCCACCTTCCGAAGCCGGTGCCCGCGGGATTTCATTTTCTTTTGCCCTTTTCTTTTACCACCCCCCAACCCCGGGGCGGCGGTGACCAAAAACCTGAGTTTCCCCGCACCATACCCGCATGGGCGCCCCCCCGCAATGTGCCATGCTCCCCATCGAGCGGCAGCGCCACGTGCCCCGCCTCGCCCCCCTCCTCCGCAGCCCCATCCCTCCCCTCCATTCGCTCCCATGTTCCATTCCCAAGTGCTCCTCATCGTCGGCGACGCCACCGAAACGGTGGACACCCTCTATCCCTATTACCGCCTCATCGAGAGCGGCTACCAACCCATCGTTGCCGCTCCGGAAAAGCGCAAATACCAGATGGTGCTGCACGAGGTGAAGCCCGGCTGGACCATCACCAAGGAGTGGGAAGGCTATTCCATCGACGCCGATATCGCCTTCAAAGACATCCAGCCCGAGCATTACGCCGGCATCTTCTTCAGCGGCGGTCGCGCCCCCGAATACATTCGCGAGGACGAAGACCTGCTCCGCATCACCCGCTGGTTCTGGGAAAACCAAAAGCCCATGGCCAGCGTCTGCCACGGCGTCGAAATCCCCGCACGCGCCGGAATCGTGAAGGGCCTGCGCATGGCCACCGTCGCCAAATGCCGTTTCGACCTCGAGATCTGCGGCGGCATCTACGTCAACGCCCCGTGCGTCGTCGACCGCCACATGGTCAGCGGGCGCACCTACCACGACAACGGCCATTTCGTCGGAGAATGGATCCGGCTCCTGGACGCGGCCAGAGCCTCCAACCCCACCCCTCTCGCATCCCCCTCCGTATGATGATCCCACGCCGCACCTTTCTCCAAACCCTCCTCGGCGCCCCCCTCGCCCACTCCCTCCTGCACGCGGAGCCGGACGGCTTTTCGCTCCGCTATGTCCTCGCCTCCGCGCTGTACGGGGACATGCCCCTGGAAACCATTCTCCCCGAGGTTGCCGCCTTGGGCTGCGTGGGCCTCGATGTCTGGTGCAAGGTGCACGGCACCCAGCGGGAACAAATCTCGGAAAAGGGAGACGCCTGGTTTCTCGAAACCCTGCAAAAGCACGGCGTGAAACTCGAGGTCAGCACGCGCTATCCCCTCGGCCCCTTCCGACTCCAAGACGAGATCCGCTGGGTCAAAAAAATGGGCGGCTCCATGGTGCTCTGCGGTTGTGTCGGCCCCAAAAATCCCACGGGCAGCGAGGCACGGGACGCCATCCGCAAGTTTCTCTCGGAGATGGAGCCGCACGTCGCCTTCGCTGCGGAACACGGCATCCGCATTGCCATCGAAAATCATAGCAACACCGCCCTCTCGCACCCCGATTCGCTCCGGGCCTTCGCGGAGTGGAATCGCTCGGAACATCTCGGCATCGCCTTTGCGCCCCACCATCTCGGGCCCTGGCCGGACGAGATTCCCAAGCTGATCCGGGAACTGGGGAACCGAAACCTCCCGTTCGTGTACCTGCAAGAACACGGGGAGGGCGCCTCCAGAAAGGTCGCCAAGGAGATCGAACTCCAACAACTCCCCGGCATGGGGGGCAGCCTCGACTACCGGCCCCTCCTCGGCGCGCTCCGCGCCATCCGCTACACCGGTCTCGTGGAGCTCTTCATGCATCCCACTCCCCGGGGGGTGCCCATTCTTCCCACGGTCACCGAAATCCGGGAGGTGCTTCGGAAATCGCGTTCCGCCATCGACTCCCTCCTCCCCAAAATCCCATGAAGCCCGGGTTCCACGCAACCGGTTCGCTCCTCGCGCTCGCCCTCGCGATCGCTCCCCCCCTCGATGCCAAGGCCACCCCCGTGGTCCTCGGATTCGAACGCCTCGAATCCCACGGCGACGAACCCCTGCGCGGCGCACTGCTTTTCAACGAACTCGGTTGCGCCAACTGCCACGAGGCGAACCTCCCCATCCCCCCCCGCAGAGGCCCGACTCTCGATTCCGTGACCCGCCGTGTGCAGCACGATTGGTTGCGCGCGTTCCTGCGTTCCCCGGAAACCCTCCGGCCCGGATCAAACATGCCGTCCGTCCTGCCCAAGGCATCGGACGAAACCGTCGACGCCCTCATCCAATTCCTCGCCTCCCTGAGCGCTCACCCCAACCCGAAACCGAGCCCGCAAACCGCTCCCAAAACCGCTCCCAAAAACAGCCCGAGCCCGCAGTCCCCGACCCATGTCAATTCGGAGCGCGGAAAGGAGATCTACCACTCCATCGGGTGCGTCGCATGCCACTCCCCCGGAGCCAACTCCGTTCCGCCCGAAGGCGCCTTTCGCCCCGGTGATTTTTCCTACCCCTCAGTTCCCTGGCCCGAACTCTCCCTCAAATATTCGCTCTCCTCGCTCACGCAGTTCCTCCGGGACCCCTTGGCAACGCGCCCCGATGGCCGCATGCCCAAGCTTCCCCTCGAACCTCAGGACGCCGTGGATCTCGCGGGCTATCTCCTCGCCTTCGAGGGCAGCGATGGCCGCGAGGCTCCCAAAATTCCAGAGGTCCCGCTCGATGCGGCAGCCGTCGCCGCCGGCAAAGCGATCTTCATCCAAGCGCAGTGCGCCAACTGTCACGAAGCCGACCAGCCCCGGGAACGCCCCAAGGTCAGGATCACGCATTCCGACGCAGGATGCCTCGCCCCCACCCCTGCCGACGGGCTGCCCCGTTATTCCCTGCATTCCAAGCAGCGCGACGCGCTCCTCTCGTTCCTCAATGCGGGTCCCTCGTTTCCAAAGTCTTCCCAGCAAGCCCAGACGGCTTCGCTGCTCCATCTCGCCGCACTGAACTGCCTCGCCTGCCATGAACGCGATGGCCTCGGAGGACCCGATGCCGCACGCAAAGGCTTCTTTCAGGGCGACCCGAACCTCGGAGATACCGGACGTTTTCCGCCCCCGCTCACCGGCATTGGCCGGAAACTTCAGCCCCAGTGGCTGAGCGAGGTGCTCGCCGGAGGAAATCGGGTCCGCCCCTATCTCAAAACCCAGATGCCCGTTTACGGCAGGGCGACCGACGCGCTGCCGCCGCTGCTCGAGAAAGGAGACGCGCAGAGTGCTCCCCCGCTCTTGGGGGGCGACGATTCCGCGGGACGCAAACTCCTCGGCACCACGGGCGGAATGGGCTGCATCACCTGTCATCGCTGGGGAGAACGCGCCTCGCTGGGAATCCAGGCTCTCGACCTCAGCAATCTTGGACAACGCCTCCGGCCCGAGTGGCTCCTCGCGTACCTCGTCGAACCCGCAGCTTACCGCCCCGATACGCTCATGCCCTCCTTCTGGCCCAAGGGCGTTTCCTCCAATCGCGAGGTGCTTGAAGGCGACACCCGGCGCCAAGTGGCCTCCATCTACTCGTTTGCGAAAAGCGCCAATGGCGAGCCCGAGGGCTTCCCGCAGACCGACCACGGCGAATACGAACTCCTCCCCAAGGACGCGCCCATCGTCCAACGCACCTTTCTCAAAGAAGCCGGAACCCATGCGGTACTGGTCGGATTTCCGCAGGGCATCCACCTCGCCTACGATGGCAAAGCAGGCCGCCCCGCGCTCGCGTGGAAAGAACGCTTCTTCGACGCCTACACCACATGGTTCTCGCGTTTTGCCCCCTTCGAAAAACCCGCCGGAACCTCGATCGTGCGCTGGCCCCCATCCCAGTCCCACGCCGTGGAATGCCTCGGATTCAAATTCGACGCGCAACGGATCCCGATCTTTTTGCTGAAAGTCGACGGCATGCCCGTGGAGGAACGATTTGAACCGGTGGACGGCGCGCTGACCCGCACGCTGACGGGAGATCCAAGCGCCTTGGAGAAGCTCCCCGTGATCCACCCGGAACACGTCCAGATGGAGGCGGTTCCCTCCGGCGATCCTCGGCGGCTCCTGTTTCGCTATCTATGGAAATGAAATCTTTCCTCGTTGCCCTCGGCCTGGTTTCCGCCCCGCTCGCACCAGCCCAGACCGCGTACCTCCTCGAGGATCTGCTGACGGCCTCGGGCAACGCCGACACCCGCAGCACCACCTGGAAGCCGGGTGCCGGCATTCCCATGGAAATCAGCGGCATGGACTGGCTCCCCGACGGGCGCCTCGCCGTCGCCATTCGAAAGGGGGAAATCTGGCTGCTCAAGGGCGTCCTCGACGGCAACCCCGCGGCGATCACCTCCACGCGATTCGCCTCCGGATTGCACGAGCCCCTCGGGTTGCTCTGGGACAAGGACAGCCTGCTCACCACCCAGCGCACGGAAATGACGCGGCTCCGAGACACCGACGGCGATGGAATCGCAGACGAATACCTGAAAGCCGGCAGCGGCTGGAATGTGTCCGGCGCATACCACGGCTACGCGTACGGTCCCAAACGTGACGGCAAGGGAAACCTCTGGGTGTCGCTCAATGTCGACATGGGCGAGCGAAGCGACAACCAGGCCCCGTGGCGCGGATGGGCCGGGATCGTCAAGGATGGGCAATTCCACCCGATGGTCGCCGGACTGCGCTCCCCGTGCGGACTCGGCACGGACCGGGACGGGGAGATGTTCTGTGTCGACCAACAG
The DNA here is from genome assembly GCA_041159065.1 of Verrucomicrobiota bacterium. Classification (GTDB taxonomy): domain Bacteria; phylum Verrucomicrobiota; class Verrucomicrobiia; order Chthoniobacterales; family Chthoniobacteraceae; genus Chth-196. The sequence continues at coordinate 7,509 of JBEBAG010000373.1, forward strand.
GGGACGTGGATTCCAACGACGCCGATCTACCACCTCACGCGGGGGGCGTTCTTCCTCAATCCCGAAGGCATCGCCTCCCAGTCGCTTCCCAATTCGCCACTGAAGTTGTCCCGGGAGGTCCCCACCAAGGTGCCTTATCCCGAGGCGGCACGCCTGCTTCCTGAAATGAAACCGCCGGCCGTCTGGCTGCCCTACAACAAAATGGGACGCAGCGGCACGGACCTCTGCACGATTCCCCCGGGCCACGCCTTCGGTCCGTTCGAGGGGCAGATGCTGGTGGCAGAGTTCACGGACGCGAAGATCAGCCGCGTCTTTCTCGAGAAGATCGGCGGCGAATACCAGGGGGCGTGTTTTCCCTTTCTGAAGGGATTCGCCTCGGGAATCGTCCGCCTGCAGTTTGCGCCGGATGGAAGTCTGATGGTGGGAATGACCAGCCGGGGCTGGTCGTCGCTGGGCACCAAAGCCTACGGGCTGCAGAGGGTGAAGTGGAACGGCATCCCCCTGTTTTCCATCAAAGAGATGCGCGCGACGCCGGAGGGCTTCGACCTCGTGTTCACCTCCCCGGTGGACCGGGCCTCGGCAGGCCGCCTCGATTCGTACTCCCTCTCGAGTTACACCTACCTGTACTCGGGTGCTTACGGCAGTCCTGAGATCGATCCACAGCCCCTCACGCTGACCCGCGCCACGGTCAGCGCCGACGGACTGCGGGTGTCGCTCACCGTCGAGGGCCGCCGAAAGGGATACGTCCACGAATTACACGCGGAGGGGGTGCTCAGTCCGTCGGGCGCACCGCTGGAACCCAGCGCCGCCTATTACACGCTCAACCGCATCCCCTCGCCGTAGACGCACACCGGGAACCACCCCGGCAGACGGGAGCCAGTCGACACGGAACAGCATCCGGAAAGGAAAGCCCACAGGAGCGCGGTCCAACCCGGCGAGCCGGCCGGACATTTCACGCCGTTTTGAATCAATCGCCACGCCGTCGTGACCGGACGCCTCCGGAATGCGCCGGTCATGAAGCCTCTTGTCATTCCCTTGTTGTTCACCCTGGCAGTCTCGAGCCATCTGCACGCGCAGGTGGTCAAGGGCCCGTCCAGTTCCGAAACCCCCTACCTCTCGCCCACCGCTCCGTTCTGGTCGGCCACCTCCCTCCTCACCGTGGGGGATGCCGTCACGAAGATCGGGGGCGGCTCCTACCGCATGGCGGGGATTCCCGACGGTCTGGGTGCCTTTGATAACGGCGACGGCACCTTCACAGTTCTGGCCAATCACGAGATCGGAGGGACCAGCGGGATCGTGCGGGCAGGCACCCTCGGAGCCTTCGTTTCGCAATGGGTGGTCGAAAAATCCACGCTGCGGGTCCTGAGCGGCGGAGATTTTCTCACCAGCCCATCCAACCTTTTTCTGTGGAACACCGCCTCCAACACGTGGACCAGCGGAACCCCCAGCCCCATCAGTCGCCTGTGCTCGGCCGACCTCGCCCCCCTCTCCGCCTTCTATCATCAGAGCCTCAACCTCGGATACAACGGGCGCATCTTCCTCAACGGGGAGGAAACCGGGAATGAAGGACGCGCCTTCGCATGGATCGTGAGCGGCGCCGAGGCCGGTCGAGTCTATGAGGTGCCCCAGCTCGGCAAGTTTTCCGTCGAAAACTTTGTCGCCAGCCCCTTCTCCGGCGCCAAGACCGCCGTGGTCGGCACCGACGACTCCACCCCCGGCCAGGTCTACGTCTACGTCGGTGACAAAACCAACTCCGGCAACGCAGTCGAACGCGCCGGCCTCGCCAATGGCACCCTCTACGGAGTCAGGGTGACCAATGGTGGCACCCTCTACGGAGGCGGCACCGTCGCCTTGGAAAGCAGGGGGGCCATCAACGGGAGCTTCACCCTCACCGCTCCCACCTACTCCCCCTCCACCACCGGCGCGGCGCTCCAAGCCAACTCCGTCTCCGCCGGCATCACCGAGTTCGCGCGCCCCGAGGACGTCGCCTGGCTCAGCGCAGGAACGGTGGTTTTCAACACAACCGGCGCCACCGTCGGCGGCACCTCTCAGTCCTCCAAACTCTACCGCCTCGCCTTCTCCGACCCGAACAACCTCACCGCAGGCGGCTCCATCTCCGTCGTTGTGGATGCAGCAACCCTCACCGGACGCGACGGGCAATCGGCACGCTCCTTTGACAACCTCACCGTGGGTTCGGACGGTCTCGTCTACGTGCAGGAGGACCCGGGCAACACCCCCTACATCGCCAAACACTGGGTCATCGACCCCAATGCCGCCAATCCAGCCGCCTCCGCGCTCCAGATCATGGAGTCGGACCGACGCCGCTTTATGCCAGGAGCCGCCGACTTCCGAACCGTCGACGAGGAGCACTCCGGCATCATCGACATCACCGAGATCATGACCGGCAGCGCCTCCTCCCCGACCAAGTACTTCCTCGTCGCAACGCAGAACCACGCCGCCGCAACCGGCCCCAACGCGGCTGAACTCGTCGAAGGCGGCCAATTCCTGCTGCTCACCAAAAACGGCGGCAACAACGCGCCCCTGTCCATCGGCGGCATCGCTTCGAATATAACCCTCAACGGGGACAGCATTGATGGGGGGACAGGAACCACCACGCTCAACCGTGACCTCACCCTCGCCTCAACAGGGGGCGCCATCCAGACCGATGGGAGGACGACCCTCTCGGGGAGGATCTCCGGCGCCGGCCAGCTCTGGAAGAGCGGCAACGGCGAACTCATCCTCACCGGATCCAACGATTACACCGGCAACACCAACGTCTCCCAAGGCACTCTGATCAACAACGGCTCGCTCACTTCAGACGTCACCGTCCACGTGGGCGGAACCTTGAAGGGATCCGGCCGCAGCACCGGCGCACTCGTGAACAGGGGCCTTTTTGCACCAGGCAACTCCCCGGGCATCGCCTCTTTCAGCAGCTACACCGAATCAGGGATTCTCGACATTGAGATCGGCGGCACCGCCCCGGGCGTTGACCCCGCCGGCTTTGACCAAGTGCGCGTCAGCGGTGCGTTTACGGTGGAAAGTGGAACCCTCCGACTCACCAAATACAATGGATTCGACCCCCAGCGAGGTCAGTCCTTCCAGGTCATCCAGGCGGCTTCCTACTCCGGAACCTTCAGTCTCCTCGACCGAGGCTCCCAAGCCTTCCAGGCGCTCTACGACCATTCCACGGGGACCGTCTATGGCACCGGCCTCAGGGAATCCCAAACCTTTGCCGAGTACGGCGGTTCCGTCGCCAACCGGCGCAAAATCGGTGCCGCCCTCTACGCAGACGGCCTCACCTCCGCCCAAGTCGTCCAGAACGGTGCCGGCTCCACGGCCTCCGCCGCAAAGGCCTTCATCCGCTCGGGCGCACTCGGCTCCGCCGCCGTCAACGTGCTCACGGCATCCAATCCAGGGCTCGCACTCGATGCCCTCTCCCCTGAATCCTATATCGGCCTGGTCGAGTACTCCGTCCGCACCCCCGCAGCCATCGGTCGCTCCATGCGATCCCTGCAGCTCGGACCGACCGGCATCGGAGCCAACATGGGGTTCGTCTCCCAGCGCTTCGGTTCCTCCAAGTCCACGACCAGCTTGGATACCGATGTGCACTCCCATTCCCCGTTCCTCGCCGTCACCTGGGGAATCTCGGAACAAGCCGCCCTCTCCCTCGTGGGCTCGGTGGACGACGGACGAATCACCAGCAACAACCTCTCCGCGAGTCCCCAGGGCAACACCCTCGGCCTCGGTTGGGCAGCCAAACTGGGCAATACACGCGTGGACCTCAGCGTCTCCCACGGCATTTACGATGCCACCGCAGTCCGCTCCGGGCAGTCCGCGAAGATCGACCGGATGGTTGGCACCGTTGCTTCCTCCCGCGTCACCCTCGACCCCA
>JBEBAG010000374.1:0-8069 GCA_041159065.1 Verrucomicrobiota bacterium
CCGCCTCGTTGAGGGGGATGGGCGGGGGGAGGGGTAGGCGAGAGTGGGCGAGTTTTTCAGCGACAAGCGCGAGGGCGGCATACAGGGAGAGCATCGGGCGAGCGTAGCGTTGCGGGGGGGAAGGGCGATCGGGAAGTCCGTGAGGTTTGAGAGGGCGGGCGGTAGAGGGCGGGAATGCGAACGATCAGAGTGCTGGCTTTTGCGCAGGCGGCGGATGCGCTCGGGTTCCGGGAGCGTGAAATGGAGGTCGGGGAGGGGGAGACGGTGCGGGCGGTGATGGGACGCTTGGCGGCCGAGGGGGGACGGAGCGAAAGCGAGGGGTGGGCGGATTGGCGTGTGGCGTTGGACCGGGAGTATGCGGGCTGGGATGCGGTGGTGGGCGGGGCGAAGGAATTGGCTGTGATTCCCCCGGTGAGCGGAGGATAGGGGAGCATGGAGATCCGACTGGAGTTTACGCACGGGCCGATTGTGGTGTCGCCGCCGGGGGGGGTGTCCCGGGAGACGGGGGCGGTGACGGAGTTTTACGGACTGGTGCGGGAGCGGGAGGGGGACCGGAGTCTGGAGGGGTTGCAGTACGAAGCGTACGAGACAATGGCGGAGAGCGAGTTGCGGCGGATATTTGAGCGCCTGCATGCGGTGTATCCGGTGCAGAGGGTTTGGTTTGTGCACCGTCTGGGCTGGGTGCCCGTTGGGGAGGCGTCGCTGTTTGTGCGGGTGGAGTCGGTGCATCGCGGGGAGGGATTCGCTTTTCTGGGCGAGGCGATCACCGCGATGAAGCGGGATGTGCCGATTTGGAAGCGGGCCTGAGTTGGGGGGCGATCGGGGGATCGGGAGGCGACGTGAGGAACCGGCGTTGAACGCGTTCTGCGCTCGGTTGGAGGGGAGAGCATTGCGGAGGAATACCTGCAAAGACCGATCCTCGGATCGGCTCCTCTGTGGCAGTGGGACATGCTGGGGGATTCCGACTCGGTGCAGTTCACCCGGGAGCTGATCCATGGGTTTTCCAAGCAGCGGCCTGAGATGAACGCGTCGGAGCGTCGGGGGCTTTACAGTCCTGCGGCCGAGGCGCATTTGCGCGGGCCCGTTCTTGCGGGGCATCCGGCTCCGGAGCGTGTGGGAATTGCGGCGTGGGGCGCTGGAGGTCACGTGGATCGGGGGGGAATCGGCGCCGCTTGCGGTCATGGAGTCGGCGTACGGGGGACGGGTTGGAGTTTGGAGTGGCACCGGGGGGAGGTTGGGGAGGCTCCTTTGGATGCGGTTCGCTGGTTGCTGCGCTGAGGGGAACGGGTTTGGAGGGCCTGTTGCAGTCCGTGGCCTGAGACCCCCATGTGGAAAGCCCAGGCATGGGCGGCTTTCTCGGGCAGGGGCAGATTGCCTCGCGTGCCTCCGGAGCAAAACAAAACCACCCGGCCGCCCCCATGGGGCGACCGGGTGGTTGGAAACGGATGCGTGCCGGAAGCGGAGCCTAGTTCTGAGTCGGCGGCATCGAGCCCGCCGCAGGCGCGTGGAAGCTGCGTCCGCTCATTTTCTCCAGCAGGCTAATCCCAAAGAACCCGTTCATGAGATTGCCTCCATCCGCTCCTCCCCCCCCGAGGACGAGGTTTTCGGGGATGAGCTTGAGGTTGCTGGCGGCGATTTTCTCCACGACGCGGATCTGGCCGAAGACGTCGCGTCCCATGGCGTCGACTTCGAGGCGGTAGGCCTCGGCGTTGGAGCGCCCCTTGGCGAGGATGATTTCCGCCTCGGCGGAACCGACTTTGAGGGTGGCCTCGGCGTCGGCGGTGGCAGTGACCTTGGTGGATTCGGCCTGGGCGACCGCGCGCAGTTTGGTGGCCTCGGCCTCCCCGGAGGCGTGGAGGATGGCGGCGGACTTGAAGCCCTCCGCCTCGCGGACCTTCCCCTCGGCGATGTTCTTCTGGATTTCCACATTCCGCTCGGACTCCACGACCTTGGGCTGCATGGCGGCCTGGGCGGTGGCGTTTTCGAGCAGGCGGCGTTCTTCCTGAGCCTCTTTTTGGATGGCGAACGTTTTGCGCTGTTGCTCGGCGATTTGGCGGTCGGTCACGGTTTTGGTGAGGTCCGGGGGAAGGACCAAGTCCGCGATGAGGGTGTCCTTGGAGTCGATGTGATGGACTTTGAGGACGGTGTCGATGTGGGCCTTGGCCTTGGACTGGAGTTCCTTGCGCTCGGTGTAGAGCTCGAGGGCCTTGATGTACTGGGCGGCGTTTCGGAAGTGCGAACTGATGGCCGGCTCGAGCACTTGCGAGATCATGTTGCGCACCGAACCCAAGTTCGCGATGACCTTGGGCGCGTTTTTCATCGGGATGTGGATGATGACGCTCACGTCCATGCTGACGTTGAAGGCGTCGGAGGTGCGCAGGGTGATGGTTTTGAGGTTGGAGTCCAGCTCGTGGGCGCTGGTACGGCTGTCGGCCCAGTTGAGCAGGATCTGGGTGGTGGGCACGATGTCGACCTTGAGGATGCGGGTGTTGATGGGGTGCTTGCCCGGTTGGAGCGGATCGGTCCAGATGCCCTTGTATCCGTTCTTCACGATCTTGGCGTTGACGGCCTCGTCGGTGAGGTCCTCGCCCTCGGGGCCCACGAAACTGGTGACCACCCCGCAGTAGCCGATGTCGACGCGGATCATGGCCGCTTTTTCCACGGTGGCGAACCAGGGGTTGATGGCGTAGTTCCCGGCGCGCAGGACGGGGATTTGCAGCCCCTTCTGTCCGCCCGCGGCGAGGAAGGCGTGGGGGTCCTGGAAGTTGTTGTGGATTTCGAGGGGCAGCTCCTCGGCGGCGATTTTGGAGGAATCGATGAGGGGCCGTCCGTCGAGGGTGGTCACGATGCCGACCTCATCGGCTTCGATGTTGGTCCACTTGACGATGCTGCTGACGCGGAAAAGCGTGGGGTTGATGCGGTAGCGTCCGGGCATGAGCACATCGATTTGGCGGCCCTTTTCGCCCCCGTTTTTGAGGAAGGCCTCCCCGTCGAAGAAGTTGTTGTGCCCTTTGACTTTGGCGCCGAGCAGGCGCCCCTGGGGAATGCCGGCGCCATCGGCGGCCTCAATCAGGGCGATGTGTCCCCCGGGCACCTCGGTGATGGGGTGCAGGGTGACGTGGAAGAGAATGGTGTTGATGCGGTAGAACCCTGGAACAAGGAAGGAGATCTGGGGCCCCTTCTGTCCGCCGTTCTGGATGAAGGCGTTGGCGTCCTGGAAGTGGTTGCATTCCACCGGGGAACCGAAGTTGCCCCCGGCGCGGGAAACCGGCTCGCCGGCGATGGACTCCACGCAGCCGACCTGGTTCTCGCCCACCATGACGGCGTCCACGATGCTGACCTCGAAGAGGTTGGGGTTAATTTTGTACTGTCCCTCGGGGAGGATGCTGAGTTGCGGGCCCTTTTCGCCCCCGTTGCTGAGGAAGCTCTCGCCGTCCTGAAAGAGGTCGCACTCGACGGCCCTCGCCATGAAGTGGCCCGCCGGGATCGGGGCACCGGTGATGGCGCGCACGACGCCCACCTTGTACTTCGGGATTTCGAGGAAGGGATGTTTGGAGGTGGAGTAGATGAAGGGGATCAGGAGGTGGATGCCCGGTCCCAAGACGCGAGCCTGGATCCCGACCTCGTCCCGCAAAGCGACGGTGCGACCGTCGGGCATGGATTTTCCGATCCAGCGTCGTTCCAGAGTGATGATCTGGTTCCCGCCGGCGATGGTGACGGAGTGGTAGAGGACGAAGAGTCCGAGCAGCAGGCTTCCCGAGACATACGGGTGCGCCAGGAGGAATTGGAGGATGGTTGTCATAGTTATTCGTTTGGTGTGGTTGTGGTTCTGTGGGAAATGGGCAGGGGCAGACCGGGGCACGGATCAGGGCGCGCCGGACGGCCCGGAGCGGTGGGGAGGAGCGGGCGGCGCGAGTCAGCCGCAGCGGGAGGGATTTCCCGGGACGCTCCCGGAATCCGCAGGCTTCAGACGAAGCGCCGGGGATTCCTTCGGGTGAAAATCAGTTCCCGAAGGGTCGGGAAAGGAGGAAGGAGTGGGGGTGGACCGCGGCGAGAGCGCTTGCTTTGGTCGACGAGGCGATTGCCTGCGTGGTTTTCATTGGTTGCCGAGATTCAAGGCGAACCGCCTTGGGGCGTCGACACAAATCGGAAGGTTGGAATGGTAAGCCGCTTTCGGGATGCGGGTTACCAATGCTGATCGAGCGTGTGATCCCCGCGCGCCGATGCGCTGAACCGTGTGGGATGCCCCGCGGGATGCTTGCGGAGGTGTCTCGGCCGAAGACGGTTGGCCCGCCAAAGTGCGCGGCTATTCCGCGGGCGCGGGCGATCCGGCGGGGGTCAGGAGGATGCGGTTGTTCCCGTTGAGGGACTGGAGCTTTTGGAGAAAAGCGCTGATTTGGTTTGGGTTGCGAAGGGTGATTGCCAGCCGAAGCTCGGTCATCAGGCCGGCCTGGACGGTTTCGACGGACTCGAGTTGGTGGTAGGAGAGGAACTCCTCGAAGGCGGAGGCGAAGAGGCTGGAAAAGTCGACGTGGTTGTGGACGCGCACGCGGAGGAGATGCGAGACGCGCTTGGGGGCAAAGGCATCGGCCTTGGAGAGGAGGAAGATCAGGGCGCAGAGGATGGGGGTCGTGAGGGACACCATGGCGTAGGCGCGTGCGCCCACGGCGAGACCGGTGGCCATGGCGAGGAAGATGAAGCCGATGTCGCGTGCCTGTCCCACGGAGCTTCGGAAACGGATGATGGAGAAGGCTGCAAACATTCCGAATGCGGTGGATTGGCTGCCGCGCACGATCATGATGACGACGGTGACGACGGTGCCGAGCAGGAGGAGGGTGTGCACATAGTCCTGGGAGTACTTGGCGCCGCGGTAGGTGCGTTTGTAGGTGAGGGCGATGAGGCAGTTGAGCGCGAAGCTCAGCGCGAGCGAGAAGCAGACTTCCAGCACGGAGGAATGGCCGGTGTCGGGTGGGAGAAGGTGCTCGAAAAAGTTCTGCAGGAAATCGGTGGAGGCGGGGTTTTGCATCGGAGTGGCGGGTGGAAGGAGAAAGGGGAAGGAGGGGAGGGAGGATCAGGCGGAGAGGCGAGGTCGCATGGCATGGCAGTACTTGCTGAAGCTGGTCGGGTGGAGGTGGTTTCGGCCGAGAAAAGTCGAGAGGGTGTAGGGCACGGCTCCGGCGCCTTTGATTTCCAGGATGCGGCGTTCCGGGGGCAGGAGGCATTGGGTGAACCGGGAGTCATCGGGTTCGGGGAGTAGATCGTCGAAACGGACCTGGAGGGATTCGTCGAGGGTGATGCGCAGCGGTTCGGCGAGGGGCTCGGGTTCTTCGGGAAGATGGGAGAGGGAGAAGGCGCGGCGTTGGTAGCGGATCACACAGCAGGGGAGCACGCGTTCCTCGTGGACGAGTTGCTGGACCTGCTCGAGGACGGTGCGCGCATGGACGGGAGGCTGGTGGCGGGGAGGGTGCCCGGAGGCGAGGGCGAGCGCGGAGGGGAGATCGGTTTGGAGGCGGTGTTTGATACCGCGGCCGTCGACCTTGCATTTGACCTCGAGGAAGGTGGCAGGGGGAATGGCGCCATCCCGGGACCCGTAGACGCGCACGCGCAGTTTGCGTCTGCTGGGAACGCGCCGCCAAGCGTCCCAGTATGCGTCGAAATCGGGGGTGTCGTAGTAGAGGCTGACGACGGGGTAGGCGCCGGAGGGGCCGCCGAGGGTGTCGGGTTGGAGATGGGCGCCGAAAGTGCTCAGGAGCCGCTCGTACTGCGAGGGATCGAGGAGGAATTTGAACTCGAAGCGGTCGGCTGATTCCATGGATTATCGCAGCTTGTTTAGGCGGAGGGAATTGCGGTCGATCCAGAGTTCGCCGGCTTTGGCCCGAAGTTCCGCGACGAGGGTTTGCTCCGCACCGTTCGATTCAAATTCGAAGGAGACCTTGGTCCATGGCAGTTCTCCGGAGAAGGCGTTCTTGCCCTGGCGACTGGCCCCCGAGATGCGCAGTCCAACGCCTTCGCCGGAGGGGTCCTCGATTTTTTCGACGCCGGTGGCCCGCAGCAACGCATCGAAGCGGTAGACCCCTTTGGGAAGGAAGACGGGGAGTCGCCAAGAGCCCTTGGCATCGCCGGTGGCCTTGATGTGGAGGCACTGGCGGTTCTCGAAATCCACCGGGTCGGCTTGGGCGTTCTCGGCCTGGGCGACCCATTCGAAGGGAGCGAGGGCGATGACGGAATCCGTTTCGAATTTTTTGAACGGGTTCCCTGATTTGAGCTGTTTTTTAAGGGAGTCAATCCGGGCCCGGATGCGGTCGCGCGCCTGAGGAATCAGGCCCTCGTACGCTTTGGCCGCATCGGGGTTGACTGCGGCGAGGGCGGTTTTCAAGCGGTTGCCCATTTGCATGGTTTTCTCGGGCCATTCTCCGGGGAAGAGGACGTTTTCGCAGATCTCTTTGGCGAGGGCCTCGTATCGGGCGCGGACCTCGGGTTTGCGCCAGAGGATGACGCCCACGCTGGCCTGGGGGGCGCGCCACAGGCTCCAGTTGGGGTCGCCTAACGTCTGGTCCATGCCGTGCAGGAAGAAGTGGAAACGCCCGGTATCCGGATTTTCGTACATCCGGTAGTTGTTGCGATTGAAGGAGTAGCCATCCCAGTGACAGAGGATGTTTTCGAGGACGAGGTAGCGGAGGTAGGCCTCCACATCGATCATCTTTTCGACCTTGGCGGTTTGCAGGGCGGGGTTGGGTTCAGCGATCGCCTGCACGAGTTCATCGAGCCGTTCGTGATCTCCCTCATCGCCGCGGTCCACCTCCATTTCTTTGCGGATGTCCGCGACGAAACCGCCGTCGTAAAGGTGGCCATCGGTGCGGGCAAAGAAGGAGCCGATGAGTTCGTCGCGGAAGCCTTCCTTGAGGACGTAGGTGCCGAGGAAACGGTCGTTGAGGGTGACGATGGCATGGGTGCACCGGGAGGCGGGGACACCCGCCTTGCGTGCGATGCGGCCGCTGAGGAGCTCATTCAGATAGGTTCCGTCCTGGTTGCCGTTGTTGAGCTGAAACTTGGAGAGTCCGTGGAAGCGGTCCTTTCCCTTGAATTTGGCGGTGTTGATGGAAAATCCCGGGCGCTCGTCGATGGGCTTGAAGCTGCCGACGGATCCCTTGAGTTTGACGCCCACACTTTCGAGGGTGGGACCCCCTTTTTCCTCCAGGGTGGCGTTGACATAGGCGCGCGGATCCTTCCGCAGTTTCTCCATGCCCTCGTTGGAGATCCGAATTCTGAGGACGGGGATGCGGTTGGCGAAGAGGTCGTCTCCCAATTCGATCTCCCTGGGGGTGGCCGCCTTTTTGTCCACGGCGACGGCGTCTGCGGGAACCGAGACCGCGATGAGGCGTCCGGCCTGTTCGACGCCCAGAAAGACTTGGAGGGAGGCGGCGCGCACCTCGAGGACGCGGAACGTTTCGCCTTCGTGCCCGGTGCGGAGCGTTTTCTCGAGGAAGCGCAGGGGCACGTCGCGGGTGAGTTTGACGGTCACGCCCGGGGCGATGGCGGTGGGAGAGGGTGGTGGGGCGGTTGGCTTATCGCGGGGCTCCGCCGCCTGGAAAACGCCGGTGATGAAGGTGGTTGCCGCGAGCAGGAGGAGGGTGCGGAAACGGGGGAGGAGGGTGGCCGGCGCGCGCAAGATTGGGGGAATTTGGAAAAGGGGGCGGGACATCGAGGGCGCAGGAAATCTGGCAGGGGAGGTTGGTGCAAGGGGGGGCGCGCAAGAATCCCCCGGATGGGGGATTTGAAGCATTTGGCCGTTTCGTAGCGCATCCATAGGCGGGGCCCCCCGGGGTCTGGGATGTCGCGGGGAGAATCGTGACTGCAGCAGACCAAGTGCCTGCTCGCTAGCGAAGTGGGAAGAGGGCGGGGCGTTTTTTGTAACCTTGGGGGGGGAAACGTGGTTTAGAGAAGCATGAGCTTTCTTGTGATCGGTTTGGTGTTGGGCGTGGTGGCGGCGGCTTTGCTGACGCTGCTGCTTGGGGTGTACTCCATTGGCCCGACGGAGCGGGGCGTGCTCACCACCTTCGGGAGGGCGC
>JBEBAG010000375.1:0-27379 GCA_041159065.1 Verrucomicrobiota bacterium
GTGGTCACCCTCGAATTCCAAGGCACCGACAAATCGATTGGCCGCCCGCGCCTGAGTCTGACGAGCGACGCCACTCCCCAGCTCAAGGCCCCCCTCGTCGAGGCGCCCCTTGCCAGCCTCCTCCGGAGCGGCTCCGCCCCGCAAACCGACGCCGAACGCGCTCAGCTCGAGCGCTGGTGGTTCCAGCGCCACGCCCCCTGGCGGGCCCTCGAGGCCAAGCGGGCCGAGAGCGAGAAAAGCCAGCCCACCGGACTGAGCAAAGTGCTCGTGGCGTCGGAGAGTTTTCCGCCCGTGCGCTACCACACCGCCGGGGGCAGCGTGGAGACCTACAAGGAAACCTTCGTTCTCAAGCGCGGCAACGTGGCACTCAAGGATGGCGTGGCCTCCCCCGGCTTCCTGCAGGCCCTCTCGCGCGCCCCCGAACAGCGCTGGTCCTGGACCCCGCCCGAGGGCGCAACCTATGCAGGACGCCGGCGCGCGCTGGCCTCGTGGATTCTGGACGAACAATCGGGCGCCGGAGCCCTCGCGGCCAGGGTATTTGTCAACCGCCTCTGGCTCCACCACTTCGGACAGGGGATTGTCAGCACTCCCAATGACTTTGGAAAAACCGGCACGCTGCCCTCCCAGCCCGAACTTCTGGACTGGCTTGCGGGCGAACTGCTGCGCGGCGGAGGCAGCGTGAAGGCCATGCACCGCCTCATGATGACCAGTGACGCCTACCAACAGGCGGCTCTCCAGGATTCGCGCAAGGAAAGCGCGGATCCGGGCAACGAGCTGTTCCTGCGCAGGATCCCGAAACGCCTCGAGGGTGAGGCCCTGCGGGACAGCATTCTGGCGGTGAGCGGCAAGCTCGATCAAACCCTGTTCGGCCCGCCGAGCCGGGAGGAATCGAGCAACCGGCGCTCGATCTACCTTCGGGTCAAACGCAGCCAACTCCTGAACACCATGGTCAACTTCGATCAACCGGAGCCGCTGGCGAGTCAGGGGATCCGGCCCACGACCACCGTGGCCCCGCAGGCCCTCATCCTGATGAACAGCCCCCACGTGCGAGCCTGCGCCAAGGCCTTCGCCGAGCGCGTCCAAACCCATTGCGGACCGAACGCGCCCGCCGACGCCCTGATTCGCCACGCCTACGCCCTCGCCCTCGGGCGCCCCCCCAGCGCAGAGGAACTCGAAGCCGGATCGGCCTTCCTCCAAGGCGAACCCGCGCGCAGCGCCCAACTCCTCCCCGAGTTCTGCCAGGTGCTCTTTGAAACCAACGAATTCGCTTACCGCCCCTAACCCTCCCGAACATGAACCCCTCCTCCTCGCCACTCTCCCGCCGCCAAGCCCTGCAACGCGCCGGAGCCGGCTTCGGCTGGCTCGCTTGCGCCTCGCTGCTCGAACGGACCGGATTCGCCGCGGCCCTTCCGGGATCGCTCAACCCCCTCGCCCCCAAAACTCCCCCGCTCAAGGCACGCGCCAAATCCGTCATCTGGATCTTCGCCAATGGCGGTCCAAGCCACGTGGATACCTTCGACTACAAGCCGGAGCTCCAGAAACGCGATGGCCAGACACTCGACGGGTTTGACCCCAAAACCGGCTTTTTTCCGGGCGCCGCCGGCCCCCTCATGAAGTCCCCGTTTGAATGGGCCCAGCACGGCCAGAGCGGCACCTGGGTCAGCGACCTCTTCCCCCACGTCTCCAAGCATGTGGACAAGATGTCCTTCATCCATTCCTGCTGGACCGGCTCGAACAACCACAGCCCCGCGCTGTTCATGATGAACACCGGCATCACCCGCATGGGCGCGCCCTGCGTGGGTTCCTGGGTCACCTACGGGCTGGGCTCGGAGGCTGAAAGCCTCCCCAGCTTTGTAGTGATGAGCGATCCGCTCAACCGCGGGCTTCCCAAGGGAAACGCGCTGAACTGGGGGGCCGGATTTCTGCCCAGCGTATACCAAGGCACCTGGCTGCGTCCGCACGGGGAACCAATTGAAAACCTGAAGCCCGCAGAAACCCTCAGCGGGAATTCGCAGCGTGCCCAACTTGATCTGCTGGCCCGCCTTAACCGACACCATCTCCAACAAAACCCGATCGAAAGCGAGCTCTCCGCCCGGATCGAAAGCTTCGAGCTCGCCTACCGGATGCAGACTGCCGCCCCGGAGGCCTTCGATATCTCGAAGGAACCCGAGCACATCCGCAAAGCCTACGGCATTGATCAAAAACACTGCGCCCATTTCGCCTCCCAGTGCCTCACCGCACGCCGGATGGTCGAGAGGGGGGTGCGCTTCGTCCAAATCTACTCGGGTGGCATGGAAAACCAACAAAGCTGGGACTGCCATGGGGACCTCGTCGGCAACCATCGCGGCTTCGCTCTCGAGGCCGACCAACCCATTGCCGCCCTCCTCGCAGACCTCGAACAAAGGGGCCTCCTCAAGGAAACCCTCGTCATCTGGGCCGGCGAATTCGGCCGAACCCCCACCTCCCAAAAAGGCGGGAAACCCGGACGCGATCACAACCCGCATGCCTTCACCGTCTGGATGGCGGGCGGCGGAGTGAAGGGCGGCTTCCACTACGGCGCGTCCGACGAGGTCGGCTACAAGGCCGCTCAGAACAAGGTCCACGTGCGCGACTTCCACGCCACCATCCTCACCCTCCTCGGCATCGACCACGAAAAGCTCACCTACAAATTCCAAGGGCTCGACCAGCGCCTCACCGGCGTCGAATCCAGCCATGTAATCACCGATCTCTTCGCCTGACGCCCCACCCGAGCTACCCGCTCCGCTTGCCCATTGCGGGCCTTCCGCCCCACAGGGGTTCTTGACCTTCAAGGGCCTCTGCGCCCCTCGTCGATTTCGCCTTTTCGTATCCGCCGATTCCGTGCAGGGAATGACGCCTTACGACGCATGGACTCGCCCCCGCCCCAATTCGAATCCGCTCTCGCGCAGAAACTCATCGGCTACGCGAAAACTGCGGGACGCGTACTTGTGGAAAACGTTCTGACGCTCTCCCACACCCTTCGCGATCCAGACACCCCGCTCTGGGCCCGCGGAGCGATTCTCTCGGCACTGGCCTACTTCATCTCACCCTTGGATCTGATTCCCGACCTCGTCCCAGGGGTCGGTTACACGGACGACTTCACCGCCATCGCGGCCTGCGTCGCCGCCGTCGCGATGCACGTCAAAAAGGAACACCGCGAACAAGCGCGCCTTCAGGCCGAAAAATGGTTCGGGACGCAACCGCCCACGCCCTCCTAAAGGGCACGCCCACGCCTTTCCGAATGTGCAGGGACCAGCGTGCAATGACGGCCACGCGCGTTCCATCGTCCCAGAGTTCGGTTTTCTAAACACACCGGTCGCCGCCTGGCTGAGCAGACCGACGTGGACGCATGGACAGGGTTGAATCGGCGCCCCTGCCAGGCGAGGCAGTCCATCTGCAGGGTGGGAACAAGGGCCTCGGGGGATTGCGGTGCGATCTCCCTTGCCCAGACCGTCGCCAGGGAATCCCCCCCGCAAGCCTCTCGCTCGCGGCACCAAATGCTGGGCCCGCGCACCTCCGCCCTCGCCCACTCGGAGCTGGGCTCGGATTTCCGCGTCTTTTTTCCAAGAAATCCCCAGTCCGCCCGTGATGCTCCCCGAAGATTCCATGCGAGACACGCCGCCACGCTCCCACACCGATTTTCTCCGCGACACCCTCGCCCGCTATGAGCGCCCGCTCCTGCGCTATGCGCAGGGCTTCGTCCCCGAACTTCACCAAGCACGCGACGTGGTTCAGGAGGTCTTCATCAAACTTGCCCAAAACGTCGCGAGCCTCGACCGCGAAAACATCGCTCCCTGGCTGTTCACCGTCTGCAAAAACCGCGCGCTCGATCACTGCCGCAAACACCAACACGTCGTCCCCATGGACCATCAAGCATTCGACCACCATCCCGCCTCCAACCCGGCTCCTTCGACGCTGCTCGAACACCGCGAAACCGCACAACTCGTCCAGCTCTGGATTCAGCACCTTCCCGAAAAACAGCGGGAGGCGATCCGCCTGAAATTTGAGTCCGGTCTATCCTATCAGCAGATCGCCGAGACGCTTCACACGAGCATTGGAAACGTGGGCACCCTCATCCACCTCGGCATCCAATCCCTGAAACAGAGCTGGGCCGCCCAAAACGCCTGACCCTCCCCCATTCCTCTTCCAACCACGAACTCCGTATGAACACGCAAATCACGGCCCTCGCTCTCAACGAGCTTTCCGAACAGGAACGCCAGCGACTCCTCGCCGAGATCGAGACCCATCCCGAGCTGCAGAACGAGCTCCGCGAGACGCAGCAGTTCTGTGAATGGCTCCAGCGCGAAATCGGCCCGGCCCACGCCCCCTCCCTCACCGCGGAACAACACGCCAGCTTGAACTCCCTGTTCACGGACCCGCCAGCGCCCCCGTCGGTCCCGTCCCCCAAGGTCCGCCCGTTCCCCATCCGTAGTCTCCTCGCGGGAATGGGGGCCCTGGCGGCCGCCTACGCATTCACCACCCTGCGCCCCCCGCTTCCGATTTCTCAAACAGGAGAACTCCACGCCGCGGCGGCACCAAGCCCCGGAACCTCGCAGAGCCTCGCTCCACTCCCTTCCGCCCCCCTTGCTTCCAAAGAGCTCGGAGCCGCCAAGCCACTCCCCCTCGCCCCCCCACTCCACACCCCTCCAGGGCATACGTTGATCCCCGGAAATACCGGAGCAGTCCAGGGTTCGCTTCTCTCGGGATTCAAAACGGAGCCACAGCCCTCCCGCGCTAACGCATCCGTATTGGTCGCCAGCACGCCGCCGAATAGCGCGAAATCCATTCCAACGGCGCAGCAGCCCACGCTGGCTCCCGTCTATGACGCACAAGTCCGACCCCTCCCGATCGCCATGGCCTCGGCAAGGATGGCGGCCCCGGAAAAGGAGGCGAAAAGTGTCCACGAGACCGTCATGCGCCTGCAACGGAAAGACGCCTCGGAGGCCATCCCCTCAGGCCGGATGCCCGGGGACGTGACCGTCCCGGGAACTGCAGTTCTGCGGGAGCTCGCTCCGGTTTACCGCCTGCAGATCGAGGCCAATAAGCCCCTCTCCGAAAGTCCCTTCCGATACACAGAAAAGGAACCCCTTTCGACCTTCTCGACCGATGTCGATACGGCCTCCTATTCCCTCACGCGCCGTCTGCTCCAGCAGGGCTTGCGGCCCGCGGCCGACGCGATTCGCCTCGAGGAGTTCGTCAACTACTTCCCCTACCGCTATCCCGCGCCCACAAACGATCACCCGCTCGGGGTCACCGTGGACCTCGCAGAGGCTCCGTGGCAACCGCTCCATCGGATCGCCCGCATCGCCCTCCAAGCCCGGGGCATCGCCCCCGAGAAACGCAGCGCCGCGAACCTCGTGTTCCTCGTCGACGTCTCCGGCAGCATGAACTCCCCGGAACGCCTCCCCCTGCTCAAGGAGTCCCTGCTGCTTCTCGTGGATCAGCTCCGGCAGGACGACCGGGTCTCCATCGTCACCTACGCCGGCGAATGCCGCGTTCTTCTCGAGAGCACGACAGGTGACCAAAAAGAGCGCATCCGCTCCGCCATTCAGAGCCTCCGTGCCGCCGGGTCCACCAACGGGGAAAGCGGCATCCGGCTCGCGTACGAACAAGCCGCTGCGCACTTCGAGCGAGACCGAATCCACCGCGTCATCTTGTGCACCGACGGCGACTTCAACGTGGGAATTCAATCCCCCGCAGAGCTCGAGTCCCTCATCGCGGAGAAGGCCAAGAGCGGAGTTTTCCTCAGCGTGCTGGGGTTCGGTCAGGGAAGCTTCGGTGACCGCACCATGATGGCACTCGCAAACCGGGGAAACGGGAACTACGCGGCGGTCGATTCCGCAAGCGAGGCCCGCAAGGTGCTCGTCCACCAACTCGCAGGCACCCTGGTTCCCATGGCCAAAGACGTCAAAATCCAGGTCGAATTCAACCCCGCCCAGGTCGCCGCCTACCGCCTTCTAGGCTACGAAAAACGCCACCTCGAAAACCGTGACTTCAACGACGACCGAAAGGACGCTGCCGATCTCGGCGCGGGACAGTCCGTCACCGCCCTCTACGAAATCGTTCCGGCGCGCCTGCAACACCCCGATGGAAAGCCGCTCGTGGACGGCCTCAAGTACGCCCCCAAGACGCCCGCGCCCGCTCAGGCCCCCTCCTCTCCGGAATGCCTGACCGTGAAGGTCCGCTACAAACTACCGGATGCCGAAGCCAGCGAGGTGCTGGAGCTGCCCGTCACCGATTCCGGGAAAAAGCTGGCAGAGTCCGACTCCGAGTTTCAATTCGCCACCAGCGTGGCCGGATTCGCGATGCTCCTGCGCGGCTCCGCTCACGCGGGCAATCTGACGTGGAACGACGTGCGCGAGATGGCCCGCCGCAGCAAGGGGGAGGACCCGTTGGGATACCGGGGCGAATTTCTTCAACTCATCGACAGAGCCCAGAGCGTTGCTCCCCGCTAGAAAAACCGATGCACCCGTTCTGGCTCCCTGCCCTCCGAACCGGCTCACGGCACCAGTTCACCAACCAGAAACAAGGCTCCCGAATACCAAAAGGTGCCCTCGTATTTCGCGGGATTCTTGTCCATGTCAGCGCGGTTTTTCTCAAACAGGATGGAGCGCTTGTCCAAGGCATCGGAAAGCACGCGAACCGTGACCTCGTGCACCGCGCCCTCCTCGCCCCCCTCGAATAGCGTGCTCGTTGCCAGGCGGTGGTACGTGCAGTACGCGTCGAATCGGGGGAACGTCTTGGTCTTCCCGTCCACGGTCACCTCGAGCTTCCCGCAATCCGGTCCCACCAAGTCGTACATGCGGGCCGTGGTTCCTCGGAACTTGAAGGACAACTCCGCGCCGGGAGCCCCCTTCCACAAAGCGTCCACGCGGTTTCCAAACTGTTTGCCGAGCCCCTGATCTGCCGGAAGCCTGGTCCACTCGCCCCGCATCGCGGCCTTGTCCAAGGGCAACATGGCGGTCTTCTCGTAATTCTTGGCATTCAGCGGTGCGGGAATCTGGCGAGGCGAGGCCCCCTCCGACGGGGCACGCAGCAGCGAAAGCGAGCGCACCACCGCCTCAGTGTACAAGCGGTGCCCCGTGTCCACATAGGGATGCACGCCATCCAGGGAAAACGGAATCTTCCCGTCGGCATCCACGGCAATGGGCGAGGTTTTGTTCAACTCATCTCCCGAAACCCGCTCCACCTTCGCCTCGGGAGCCTTCATCCGCAGCTTGCCCTCCTTCTCCAAACGCACGGCTTCCAAGCCCATGTGAATGGTGGGAATCCCGTAGTGGTCCGCCACCACCTCCATCGTCGCCGCGGAACGATTGAATTTTCCGCCCTGCAGCTCCTCCACCATCTTGTCCGTGAACGTGTACACGAAGAGCACGTCACACTCCGGCAACCGCTGCCATGTCTTGCGCACAATCCCCTCCATCGCGCGCACAATCTCCTCCGGACTCGTTCCACCGTCATTCACCGCAAACTCCACCAAGAGCAGATCCGGCGACGCCGCGAGCACGTCATGCTCAATCCGGAACACTCCCAATCCACTCCCCGTTCCTCCAATCGCCGCGTTGATCTCCGAGAACTTCGCCTGCGGGTAGGCACTGGCAAAATGCGCGAGCGTTTTCACCCGGTACCCCGGCTGCGCCGTGATGCTCCCGCCTAGATAGGCCACCTTGATCTCTCCCCCTCGCGCCACCTTTGCGAAAAAATGGGGCAACCCTTTGCGCGCCGTGCACTCCACCGCCGCGCGCACCGGAGGAAACTCCTCCGCACTCGCGGTCCTCCAACCACCCGGCACAAACAGGGCCGGGGCCACAGCCACGCACAGAATCCGAGTCAAAGGGGAAACGAAGGCTTTCATAGATCGGGAAACGCTATCGCACAGGAGAACCCGCCGCCAGTTCCAGCGCTCCCATGCTCCCCGTACCCGCCGCAGCCAGCGGACACGCCAGTGCTCCCGGCGCCTCTCCCCAACGCCCCACAACAACCACCTGTCATCCCGCATTTCTCGTGTAGGGTCAGAGGCCATGAACGAAGCGCAGCCACCAGCCTGGACCCTCTACGTCCTGCGCTGCCGCGACGACTCGCTCTACTGCGGGATCACCACCGACCTCGCACGCCGAATCGATCAGCACAATCGCGGCACCGCCGCTCGATACACGCGTGCCCGCTCTCCCGTCACCCTCCGGTTCCATTGCGGAAACCTTTCCCACTCCGCGGCACTCCGACTCGAAGCAGCCTTCAAAAAACTTTCGCGCGCCCACAAACTCCGCGTCCTGCAAGGAACGCTCGCATTCCCCCCCATCCCCGCCTCGTGAAGTCCACCACTCCTCGAATCCTCTCCTTCCTCCCGGAGGCTCCTTCCCCCGACAACGACAGCCTGCTCGAAGCGTTCCTACGATACACCGAGGCGGTCGGAATCGCCCTCTATCCGGCGCAGGAAAACGCCATTCTCGAACTCTTTGAGGGCCGCAATGTCATCCTCAACACCCCCACGGGATCCGGAAAATCCCTCGTCGCCACCGCACTCCATTTCCAATCCTTCGCACAGAAGCGGCGCTCGGTTTACACCTGTCCCATCAAGGCCTTGGTGAATGAGAAGTGGCTCGCACTCTGCCGCGATTTCGGTCCCGAAAACGTCGGGCTCAGCACCGGCGACGCCACCGTCAATCGCGACGCGCCCATCCTCTGCTGCACCGCCGAGATCCTCGCCAATATCGCCCTCCGCGAGGGCAACCAGGCCGCGGTACACGATGTCGTCATGGACGAGTTCCATTACTACGGCGATTCCGAACGCGGGGTCGCATGGCAGGTCCCCCTGCTCACGCTTCCGCAGACGCGATTCCTCCTCATGTCCGCGACCCTTGGGGACACCGACTTTTTCGAACGCGAACTGACCCAACTCAACGGTCGAAACTCCGTCACCATCAAATCCGGCCACCGCCCCGTGCCCCTGGATTTCAGCTACTCCGAGGTGCCGCTTGCAAACACGGTGGAAAGCCTTTTGCACGAGCACAAAGCTCCAGTCTACGTCGTGCATTTCACCCAACTGGAAGCCGCTCAGAGTGCGCAGGATTTCATGAGCCTCAACGTCTGCTCCAAAGAGGAGAAGACGCGCCTCAGCGAGGCACTTGAGGGATTCCGCTTCTCGAGCCCGTACGGGCCAGACCTCAAAAAGTGGCTCCGCCACGGAATCGGGCTCCACCACGCCGGCCTCCTCCCCAAATACCGCATCCTCGTCGAAAAACTCGCTCAACAAGGGCTGCTCAAAATTATCTGCGGCACCGACACCCTGGGCGTCGGCATCAACGTGCCCATCCGCACCGTTCTTCTCACTCAGCTTTTCAAGTTTTCCGGAAAGAAAACCGCCGTTCTTTCCGCCCGCGATTTCCACCAAATCACCGGACGCGCGGGACGCAAGGGATTCGACGATGTGGGATGGGTCGTGGCGCAGGCACCGGCCCATGTCATCGAGAATCTGCAGCTCGAACAGAAACAGGCCACGTCTGGCAAAAAGTTCGTCAAACGCAAACCGCCCGAGAAAAACTTTGTGGCCTGGGATAAGCAGACGCTTGCCCGGTTGATCGCCGCCCCGCCGGAGCGGCTTCAGAGCCATTTCCGAGTCACCCACGGGATGCTTCTCAATGTGCTCAGCCGCAAGAGCGATGGCGCCAGAGCAATGCGCCAACTCATCCAGCGCTCACACGAAAGCGCCCGATCCAAGCGACAGCACACCAAGCGCGCCTGGCAGCTATTCCGCGCCCTGCTCGAACCCCGAATCATCGAAATCATCCCTCCCTCCCCGGAGGGAACACGGCTCCGCGTGAACATGGAGCTCCAAGAGGATTTTTCGATGAATCACACCCTCTCGCTGTACCTCCACGAAACCCTCGGACTCCTCGACCCCCACGCCCCGGACTACGCGCTGAAAGTCCTCTCCCTCGTCGAATCCATCCTGGAAGACCCCGACTTCATCCTCCGCCGCCAGCTCGACAAAGTGAAAGGCGAAGCCCTCGCCGAAATGAAAGCCCGCGGTGTCGAATACGAAGCGCGTCTCGAGGAACTCGAAAAACTCGAGCACCCCAAACCCGAGCGCGACTTCATCTACGCCACCTTCAACGCCTTCTCGAAGCAACACCCCTGGGTCGAGCAGGAAAACATCCGCCCTAAGTCCATCGCGCGCGAAATGTTCGAGGAATACCGCTCCTTTTCCGACTACATCCAAATCTACCAGCTTCACCGCGTCGAGGGACTGCTTCTGCGCCACCTCTCCGCCGTCCACAAAGTTCTCGCCCAGTCCGTCCCCGACACCGCCAAAAACGAGGCGCTTCAGGAAATGGAGAACTACCTTCAAACCCTCCTCCGCCAAGTGGACTCGAGTCTTCTCGACCAGTGGCAGCACATGCTCAATCCGGACTCCCCGTCGGACCGGTCCGCCACCGAATCCCGCCCCCCCGCCGCACCCCTCCAAGCCACGCAGACTCTGGACCCCGCACACCGTCCCGGGCCGTTTCTCGCGCGCGCCCGAGACCACGTATTCCGCTTCCTCCGCGCCCTCAGTCACCGCGACTTCGCCACCGCCCTCGAGCAACTCCACGATGCGCAGGGAACTCCCGCGCCCGCATGGAGCCCCTCCACCCTGGAGTCGGCCATGCAGCCCTTTTTCGCGGAACGCGGACGGATCCGCCTCGATCCCGAGGCGCGCAACGCTCAGAACACGCGCCTCTTCCTCGACGAGGCTTCCGGCCAATGGCGAATACAGCAGACCCTCGTAGACCCCGAGGGTCTCAACGACTGGTCTGCCGAATTCGCCGCGCACGTGGAGGCACTGCAGTCCGGATCGGACCGCGCACTCTCCCTCGTACGCATTGGCAGCCTGATCTAAAGCGCTGCGGCCTAGTGAGAAAGCGCCGGATAATCCGTATAGCCAGTCGGCCCGGGGGAGTAGAAGGTCGCAGGATCCGCTGGATTCAAGGGCGCCCCCTTCCGCAGGCGCTCCGGCAAATCGGGATTCGCCAAAAACGGGACTCCGAACGCAATCGCGTCCGCCCAACCCTCTTGCAAAGCCTGCTCCGCGCTCTCTCCCGTGAATCCGCCATTGGCCACCACTGTCCCCGGATAGAAGGGACGCAGCTCGCGCGGTCCCACCCCCTCTTTTGCCCCGTGCGCCAGATCCTGTGCCGTCACCCGGGTCAGGTGCGCATACGCGAGGCCCAACGGGCTCAGCTGCTGTAACACGTAGCCGAAAGTCCGCATCGGATCGGAGTCACGCATGTCGTTGAATACGCCCCCCGGCGAAAAGCGGATCCCCACGCGATCCGCTCCGCAAACCTCCACCACCGCCCGCGTCACCTCCATCGTGAGCCGCGCCCGGTTCTCCACTGGTCCGCCGTAATCGTCCGTCCGCCGGTTGGTTCCATCCCTCAGAAACTGATCCAGCAGGTAGCCGTTGGCGTTGTGAATCTCCACGCCGTCACATCCGGCGCGCAACGCCAACTCCGCCCCGCGCGCATACTCCTCCACAATCCCCCCAATCTCCTCACGCTCCAGAGCACGAGGCGTCACATACTCCTCCATCCCCGTGCCCGTGAAAACCTGCCCCGCAGGCCGGATCGCGGAGGGCGCCACCGGGAGCGCTCCCCCAGGCTGAAACACCGGATGCGAAACCCGCCCCACGTGCCAGAGCTGCAGAAAGAGGAGCCCCCCCGCCGAATGCACCGCATCCGTCACCTTTCTCCATCCGGCCACCTGCTCCTCGGTGAAAATTCCCGGAGTGTTTGGATAACCAAAGCCCCTTGGCGAAACCGAAGTGGCCTCCGCAATAAGCAGCCCGCCCGAGGCTCTCTGCGCATAGTATTCCGCATTCATCTCGCCCGGGACATGCCCAGGCAGCGCGCGACACCGCGTCAGAGGCGCCAAGAAAATGCGGTTTTTCGCATGGACTGCTCCGATTCGCACCGGCGTGAAAAGTTTCTTTGTGACCATCGCCACACCATGGAGGTCCACGCCCAAAAGGAAAATCCTGAACCCCGACCAATACCCGCCGCTACCTGCCGGGAGGCCTGGGGCGGGCTCCTCCGGTGATGGGGGCGCGGTGGGGAATCTCCTCCAAGCGCTGCACGCCCAGGATCTCCTTTGCAAAAGCGGTGATCTCCGCCTCTTGGGGCGTATCCAGGGCGGCGTACACCTCCCAGGCAAACTTGCGTTCTCCAAAGGGCTTGCCGGGACTCGGCAGCGTCCGGAGCCCCACCATCAAACCGCCCTCCCCGGGATGGTCCTGCCAGCGGTGATTGTGGAACGCCTCGATGGACTCGAGGGGCCGAATCTTGTGCCAAATATACACGAGCGCCGCCGCTTGAAGCCGCTGAGCCTCCACCCCGTCGTTCCTCGTGTGAAACCCCTGCTCCGAAAGCAGCACCCGCCGCAACGCTTTCCCCTGATACAACATTTCAGGCCGATGCAGGTAGGCATCGAGTACCTCGATATTTTTCGGTGTGATGAGTTCCGTATCGAAGTCCCAAACCGCCCGCCTGTCCCTCCACGTCGCAGGCTCAAACAGACTTTCGGGATAGGGATGATACGCGATTCCCCACTCGAAATCCCCCTCCCGCTTGGAGTGGGAAACCAGACGCTCCAGCATTTCCCGAACGCAGTAATTGCGCCCCTCCTTTCCCTCGGGCGTCATCCAATTGTGCGTGAGTGAAATGAATACATCCGCCACCGGATTCCACTGGCGCGCCGTAAGATAAGCGATGCGCATCGACCGCGCATACTGGTCCATGAACAATCCCATGGGTTGCTCGCCCATGTTTGTCCACGTGTGCGCATAATCCACCTCGTTGTGCAGGATCCAATGCGAGATCAGGCCCTGCTCCCTCCCAGAGTAGCGCTCCGCCAAAAAGGCCAGCGCGGCCCGGTAAAATTGCACGCCCTCCTCGCTCGTCAGATTCGGCATTGCATACACCCCAGGCGGGCCGGACTCGGGGTGCGTCATCAAGCGCCTTTCCTCCAGCGACTTCGGAAATCCCACAAGGACGATGGCCGAGACCACGCTCCCCGCGCTGAACTCGCGCATTGTCGAGTCGAGCGCATCCAAAGCAGATCGAGAAACCCCATACTCCTTTCCTTCAAACCGATAGGAGTGAAATCCCTCCCTGGGAGTGACGCCGAACAGGCTCCGCAAATCGACATTCACGGTGACGTGCTCCACCCCCATCTCCCGCAACTCCCCGCTGATCGCATTGCTCAAAACACCCCCCATTCCCTTTTTACTTCTCCGCCGGATCCGCTCCGCTTCGACAGCATTCCCCAAGTCGGAGCCGGGATTCGCGTACACTTGGTGGGAGTCGCACACGATCTGTCCGTCCGCACGCTGACTCACAACACCCCAGCGGGAAAAGAGACGATCCCTGCCCGCCTCACGCCGCGAAAGCACCACGCAAAACTCCCCCTCAGACAATCTACTCCCCACGCGAATCCCCGTGCCGTCCCAGCCCACCCCGTGCATTTCAACCTCCCCCAGATACGCTTCCCGCCCAGCCTCGACCCGCCCGCGAACCTCGATCTCTTCGCCCCGGACCCGCACGCTCCGAATCACCGATCCGTACTCCCGCTCAAGGTAACCCTTCAAGATCAGCGCCTGCTCCCGTTTGTGCCGCTCGGCATCCGCCGCCTCGGTCTCCAAACGGACTTCACGCTCATCCCGCGTCCGCAAATGGAGATTGCGAATCCGAATTCCAATCCCGCCGCGCGAGCCAAAATCCAAACGATACTGCGAGGCAGGACTTTTCCAAGAGCCCGCAGCGAGCGCGCTCAAGTTCACGGCAACCGGCTGCCACGTCTCCGCCTTCGCCAAAGGGCCGTAGTGCGCACTTTGTGCGGCGCTGAGCGGCGGCCCAAAAAACACCTGCAGGTTGTCCACCCCGTCCGGACAAAAGTACTCGAAGGCCACCACACAAAGCTCGCCCTGCAGCGCATCTAAAGCCACCTCCCGCGTCAGCACGTAGGGGTCGCTGCCCTGCGTCTCCAGCACATACTGCCCGGCTTCCTTCTCTTCGAAACGCAGCTCGTGCACCCGCCTACCATCCAGCTCCAGCGGAACCGACGCACCTCGGGCTTCCATAACCCAAACAAAGGCACACAGCAGCAACCAGAGAAAGCGCATACCATTCCAACCGATCGCGATCCGATTTCTTTGTCAAAACGCACGCGGACTCGGGTGTCCGCTTGGGCACAGCCATCCGAGCCCTACCCAGCGCCGCGATGACGGGCCTGGCGCTTCGCCATCGTCCCCCCATCCACTGCACGCGCCTCGGTGCCGCCCTCACGCCGCGACTCTCCTTCCACGCCTGCGCCTTCGAGAAACGCCAACCGCTCGCGCCGAACCCCACCGCGCTCCCAGTCCCGACGCAAAACCTCCTCGACCCCCACCTCGCGAAGTTCCTCCGTCAGGTAAACAAACAGCTCCCGAGCCAGCGAAACCAGCGCGATGGAATGGCTCCTGCCAAGCCGCATCCCCAGCCAGTCGCTGAACTGCATGAATCCCCCGAAGGGCGACCCACACGCCTTCCACAACCATGGCAGCGTGTCCGGGAAGCGCCCGCTGTTTGCGAGAAGATCCCAAAAGCGCGCAAACCTGCGAAGGCGCTGCATTTGCTCGAAACTCAAGCGCGCGTTCTGCAAAAGCTCATACGGCGGAACGGGTTGATAAACCATCGCCCACTCCTGCTCATGGCGAATGATCGGAGTCCCGCGCAGCCGCTTGAGAATTCCCACCTGAATCTCCTGCGGGCCCATTGCCACCAACCGGTCGAAGCCGGCGCCAAAACTTTCCCACGTCTCCCCGGGCAATCCCACGATCAAGTCCGCGTGAATGTGGACTCCCGTGCGCTCGCGCAGGTGGCGGATGTTTTTCTCCAGCTTCTCATAGTTCTGCCGCCGGCTGATGTTCCGGGAGGTCTCCGCATCGAACGTTTGAATCCCCACCTCGAGCTGCACCCTCCCCTCGGGAAAACGCCCCAAGATCTCCAACAAGGCCTCCGGCATCCGATCCGGCACCATCTCGAAATGCAGAAACATCCCCTCCCGCCACTCCTGCAAGAAAAACTCCAAGATCGCGCGACTCGTCGCCAGATGGAGATTGAACGTGCGGTCCACAAACTTGAACACCCTCGCCCCCCGCTTCAAAAGATCCCGCATTGCCGAAAGAAACACCCCCAAGTCAAAGGCCCGCACGGGAATATCCAGCGAGGAAAGGCAGAACTCGCAAGTGAAGGGGCACCCCCGCGACGCCTCCACATACAGAACTCGGTGGGAGAGATCCTCCTCTCCATAAAAGTCATAGGGCAAGCGGAGCGTCCCCGTCGCAGGCAACTCCGCCGGAATCACCCTCGGAATCCCGCTCTCGCCCCCAAGAATCCGCCCACAGATTTCGGCAAACTTCACGTCCGCCTCCCCCGTGATCACATGGTCCGCGATGCGGACAATCTCCTGCGAATCGGTCTCGTAGCTCACCTCGGGCCCCCCCACAATCACGACCAAATCCGGGCGGACCCGTTTCAAAATTCCGACGACCTCGGTGGTTTGGATCGCATTCCAAATGTACACCCCGAGCCCGACAATCCTCGGGCCGGCCGCAAGAATCTCGGCGGCGATCTCCAGCGGACGCTGCTTGATCTCGAACTCCAAAATGGCGGCACGCGACTGGAGGCCGCCCAGATTTGCGTACAAATACCTCAGCCCAAATGCTGTGTGAATGTACTTCGCGTTGATCGTCGCCAATACAATCTCGGCCATACTCCGCATCTCCCTTCCATTAACAAACTGAGCTCACTCCCAACTGGGAGCGGAACGCCGCCCCTTCCCGCTCCCTGAAAAAAGCAAAGGCGCGAAACTGCGTTCGCGCCATTGCTTTGGATCCGTAAAAACGGCGTCGTTTGAAAGACGAACTAACCCGCTACCGCCACCGTTCCCACGCTGTGAAAGGTCGCGTCCGCTGGGAGGACGGCGCGCTCGCAGAAATCCCCGAAACCCTCCCCCTCGTTACGCTCCAAGGCGTACCGTTTAATGATCGGCGTCAGCAGCTTCACCGCATCATCCACGGTCACACTCGGAGACACCAGGCGGTTGAGGCGAGTGCCATTGTAGCTGGCCCCCAAATAGAGGGCGTACTTGTTCGGGGCGCGCCCCACCATGCCGATCTCGGCAAGGTAAGGTCTGGCGCATCCGTTCGGACAACCCGTGACCCGCAGGCTGATCGCGTCCTCACGCAGCCCGGATTCATCCAAGACGTTTTCGAGTTTGGCGAGGATGTCGGGGAGGGCGCGCTCGCTTTCCGCAAGGGCCAGTCCACACGTGGGCAGCGCCACGCACGAAAGCGCATTCAAACGCAGCCGCGAGCGCAGGTTCTCCGCGGTAAGCCCGTGTTTCTGGAGAATCGCTTCGATGAGAGGCTTCTGAGATTCGGTCACTCCCGAAATGCTGAGGTTCTGCGAAGGAGTGAGCCGGAAGTCTCCGGTGTGTATCTCGGCAATCTCGCGAAGCGCCGACTTCATGGGCCAGCCGGGGAGATCCCGGATGCGTCCGCTCAGAATGTGCAGCCCGTAGAACCACGTTCCATCCACGCACTGATGCCAGCCATGGGGGTCCTCGATGGTCGTGAAATGATAGGGGCGCGCCTCGCCAAACCGCACGCCGGAGCGCTTCTCCACTTCGGCCTTAAACCACGCCACGCCACGATCCTCGATGGTGTACTTCAGCCGCGCATGCTTTCGATTGGTACGATCTCCGAAGTCTCTCTGGGTGACGAGGATGGCCTCGCCAACGGCGTTCACCTTGTCCTTGGGAATGAATCCCAGAACGTCCGCAAGGCGCGGGAAGGTCTCCGCGTTCCCGTGACTCATCCCCAAGCCGCCACCTGCGGTGACGTTGTACCCCACGAGTTCTCCGTCCTCCACAATCGCGATGAAACCGAGGTCCTGCGAAAAAACATCCACGTCGTTGGAGGGCGGCAACACAAAGCCCGTCTTGAACTTGCGCGGGAGGTAGGTCGCCCCGTACATCGGCTCGGACTCCGGCTCGCCGCCGGCCACCAATTCTTCATCGAGCCAGATTTCATGGTACGCACGGGTCTTGGGGAGCGCGTATTCGCTCCAGCTCTTGGCATGCTCGTAGACCTCCTGAGCTGCAGCACTCCGCTCGGGATTGGGAGGAGCCATCACGTTGCGGTTCACGTCTCCACACGCGGCGATCGAATCCAGCAGCGCCTGATGCATGCGCTGAATGAGGGGCTTGAGATTGCCCTTGAGCACCCCGTGAAACTGGAAGGTTTGGCGGGTCGTCAATCGCAGCGAGGGGGAGGCCACGTCTCCGGCCAGCTTGTCCAGCACGATCCACTGGGCTGGCGTGGCTTTGCCTGCGGGCAAACGCACCCGAAGCATGAACGAAAATGCCTTCTCCTTGCCCTCCCGCTTGAGAGCGATGCGCAAGTCGCGGTCATCCTGAAGATAGAGACCGTGAAATTTGGTCAACTGGCTGTTGTTCTCAGAAATCGCTCCGGTGGAGGAATCCCGCAGATCTTCGGCGATGGTTCCGCGGAGAAAGTGGGACTCGATCTTGATGCCCTCGTTTGCGGCGAGCGGCTTCGCTGATGGTGATTCAGAACTCATGAGAAATAGGTGATACAGATCTTCGTTCAGGAACGCTTCGGTCCCCCAGGCACTCAGAGCCGCTTCGAAGGCTTGCCCGCACTTCCTCGCGTCCCTCGGGAATGGAGAGTCTGGGACCTGGAAGCCCCAAAACCGCATCCCTGCCGGAAGGTCGATAATAAGAAGAAATCTCCCCCTTTTGGCCAGAGTTTCCGCACGCGGGGCACAGACAAACCTTTTCTGCTTTAAGATTGAGCCCACCCTCAAGTGCCGGCTCAATGACCTTCCGGCGCACCACCATCGGGCGCCCCGAAAACCGTATCCTCTTCTCATCATGCTTTCTGCTGGCATCGTCGGTCTCCCCAACGTGGGCAAATCCACCCTCTTCAACGCCGTCACCCGCACCCGCAAGGCGCAGGCGGCCAATTACCCATTTTGCACCATCGACCCCAACAACGGCATCGTCACCGTCCCGGACCCGCGCTTAGAGGTTCTCTCCAAACTCTCCGGGTCCAAGAAGCTGGTCCACGCCGCCATCGAATTCGTGGACATCGCGGGACTCGTCAAAGGAGCGAGTGCCGGAGAGGGACTTGGAAACCAGTTTCTAAGCCATATCCGTGAGGTGGACGCGATCGTGCAGGTGGTCCGCTGTTTCGAGGACGAGGATATCCATCACG
Organism: Verrucomicrobiota bacterium; assembly: GCA_041159065.1. Classification (GTDB taxonomy): domain Bacteria; phylum Verrucomicrobiota; class Verrucomicrobiia; order Chthoniobacterales; family Chthoniobacteraceae; genus Chth-196. The sequence goes on from JBEBAG010000375.1 coordinate 18,335, forward strand.
TGAGTGGATCCGTAGACCCGGTTCGGGACATCGAGGTGATCAACACAGAGCTGATCCTCGCCGACATCGCCTCGCTCACCAAGCGGGCCGAGCGCCTCCAAAAGGCGGTGCGCACCGGAGACAAGGTGGCCAAGGCCGAGTCAGCGCTCATCGAGAAATTCCTCCCCCATCTCAACGAGGGAAAACCCGCAATCACCGCCGCTCTCTCCGACGAGGAAAAGCGGCTCGGCAAGGAGTTCTTCCTGCTCACGAACAAACCCACCATTTTCGCCTGCAATGTCTCCGAGGCGGATCTGGCGGTCGTCTCCGCGATGGCCGCGGGGGATGCAGCCCACGCAGCGTCAGATCTTCCCGCTGCCGTGCACGTCCGTGCGGTCCAAGCGTACGCGGCGTCCCAGTTTGCAACCCAAGCCGTAGTCATCAGCGCCCAGATCGAGAGCGAACTGGTCGATCTTCCTCCCGCAGAGGCTACCGAATACCTGCAGGGACTCGGCGTCCAGAGCAGCGGCGTCGAAGCGCTCATCCGGGGCGTCTACTATCTGCTGGGCCTGCGCACCTACCTCACCACGGGCGAGCAGGAAACACGCGCTTGGACGATTCGCGCGGGGGACAAGGCTCCGCAGGCCGCTGGGGTGATTCACTCCGATTTCGAGCGCGGATTCATCGCCGCTGAAACCATTGCGTATCAAGATCTCGTTGCCCTCGGCTCCACCGCGAAAGCCCGCGAAACGGGCAAGCTTCGCATCGAGGGGAAAGAATACGTGGTGCAGGACGGGGATGTGATCGAGTTCCGGTTCAACGTTTAATCAACCGGTAGGCTCCCAGCTGTCTCAACGATCCCAACACCCCGAAAGGCACGCCCCCCTCTCCGACCACGGATATCCCCAGAATCCTATGCTCCTCAAACGCTGCCTTCTGCTCGCGCTTTTTGTGCTGCCACTCCAGCCCACAGAAGCCGCGGAACCCGCTGCCATTCGCAAAAGTCTGGCTCGGATCGTCAACAACGCCCAAGACCCCAACTATCGCCAACCCTGGCTCGCCGGACCCACGGGAACCGGTTCCGGGACGGGCTGGGTCGTCTCTTCGGAGCGCCTGCTCACCAACGCGCACGTCGTCTCCAACGCTCGCTTCCTGACCGTGGAGAAGGAGAACGATCCCAAGCGCTACATCGCGGAGGTGGAGTTCGTCGCGCACGACTGCGACCTCGCCGTCCTCAAACTTCAGGACCCCACATTCTTTCAAGGAACCACCCCCCTCGATTTGGGCAATGTCCCGGAAATCGAATCGGAGGTCTCCGTGTACGGCTACCCGATCGGGGGAGAACGCCTCTCCGTCACCCGGGGGATTGTCTCGCGAGTCGATTTCCGCCCGTACGCCCACTCGGCTATCGACTCCCATCTGACCATCCAAATCGATGCCGCCATCAATCCGGGCAACAGCGGAGGTCCCGTGCTCCAGAACGGAAAGGTGGTCGGCGTGGCATTCCAAGGGTTCAGCGGAGATGTCGCCCAGAACGTGGGCTATATGATTCCCACTCCCGTGGTGCGTCGTTTCCTCAAAGACATTGAGGACGGAGTGTACGACCGTTACATGGACCTCTCCATCACCACGTTCAACACCCTCAATCCCGCGATGCGCAAGGCGCTGGGGCTTCCCGCAAACGACACGGGCGTCATGGTGTCCAACGTGTTTACTGCGGGGGTGTGCGCGGGTTTTCTCGAGACGGGGGACGTCATCGTCTCCATCGACGGCCTGACCGTAGCAAGTGACGGCACCGTCGCACTCGACAACGAACGCGTGCAGATGACCGAGGTCGTTGAACGCAAGTTCCGAGGGGACACCGTCAAGCTGGGTATCATCCGCCAAAAGCAGGCGAAGGAAGTCACTATCCCTCTTTCCAAGGCATGGCCATTCGCCTCTCAGTCAAACCAGTTTGACGTCCAGCCGACCTACGTGCTTTTCGGCGGGCTGCTCTTCCAACCGCTCTCGCGCAACCTTCTCTCCTCCCACTCCTTCCAGAATCCTCGAATCCAATACCTCTTCGAGTCGTTTCTCCCCAAGGAAGTCTACCTCGAACATCCTCAGCTCGTGGTCCTCACCGCTCTCCTTCCCGATCCGGTAAACACCTACCTGAACGACTTCAAGGAGGGCATCGTAGCCTCGATCAACAAAACCCCGGTCCGGACGCTCAAGGACGTAGCGGATGCATTCGCGATGCCGTCGGAATTCTATGTGGTTGAGTTCCTTGGCAACGGTCGCCCGCTCGTGCTGGAGCGGGCCGCTGTGGAGGCCGCCGCGCCGCGCATACGCAAGGGATACGGTGTCCTCCGCGATCAGAACCTCGAGGAATCCTTCGTCCAGTAACGCCGCACCTCCATGAACCAGCCCTCCCTCGCTCCGACTATCCGGTGTTTTTCGCTCCCGCTGCTGGCCGCCGCACTGATGGCAAGCGCTTCCTCGGCCCACGCTCAGACTTCCCCGGTCGCGCAGAACGTTGTCCGCGTGAACGTCACGTCGCAGGCGTTCGACTTCTCCCGTCCATGGGCAAAGCGCGCTCCCGTTTCCAAGCGTTCGCTCGGAGCGGTGCTACAGGGACAGCGCGTTCTCGTGACGGCCGACTGCGTGGCCAATGCAACCTACATTGAGCTGGAAAGCCCCGACGGCGAATCCAAGCAGTCCGCCTCCGTCGAGGCCGTCGATTACGAAGCCAATCTCGCGCTCCTCAAAAGTGACGCCCCCGAGTTTCTTCGCCCGCACCCCGGGCTCTCCGTAGCGCCAGCCAAAGTGGGCGATTCCATGTCTGTCTGGCAATTGGAGTCCAACGGCAACCTGATGATTTCGAAGGGATCCATGACCACGGCGGAGGTGACCCGTTATCCCTTGGATGAATCCGCCTTCCTGACGTACCGGGTGAGCGTCCCGCTGCAGATGCGCGACGCCTCCGCCACCCTCCCGGTGTTGCATGATGGAAAGCTTGCCGGCCTGATGCTCCGCTACGAGCCCTCCTCGAACCTTCTCGATGTGATCCCCGCCCCAGTGGTGGAACATTTCCTCCAAGACACCAAGCGCCACCCCTACGAAGGCTTCCCGCGCATGGGGCTTTCCTTCTCGGGGACTAGGGATCCGCAGCTGCGACGGTTTCTCCATCTGGAGAACTACAAAGGCGGAGTCCTTGTCACCCAGACCCTACCCGGCGGCCCCGCAGACGAGTCGGGGATCCAAAAGGGGGATGTGATTCTGGAAATCGACGGCCATCCGCTGGACGCCGATGGGAACTACCAGGACGCCCAGTACGGCAGGATCTCCTTGGGCCATCTCGTTTGCACCAAACACTTTGAGGGAGAACACATTTCCCTTCGTATCCTGCGGGAGGGCAAGCCCCTGCAGATCCAATCCAAGGTCAGCCGGCGCCGCCCTGAACAGTTCCTGAGTGAACCCTACAGCTTCGACAAGCCGCCGCGTTATTTCATCCTCGGCGGACTGGTTTTCCAAGAACTCAGCCGCGCCTACCTCCGCGAATTCGGCTCTGACTGGGTCCGCAAGGCCCCCCCGGAGCTCACCAACCTCGACCGCACCCAGTCGGAACTCGAGCACGCCGGAGCGCGACGCATCGTATTTCTAAGTCGGGTGCTGCCCTCCAATGTCACCATCGGTTACGAGGAACTCCGCCATCTGGTCGTGCGCAAAATCAATGGGATCCCCCTGAAAAGCCTCGAGGACCTTCCCGAGGCGCTCGCCAACCCACGTGACGGAATCCACCGCATTGAGTTTGCCAGCGATCCTTTCGAAATTTTCCTCGATGCGGAGGCGTGCGAAAAAGTAGGTCCATCCCTTCAGAAAGGGTACCGACTCCCCGCCCTGCAAAATCTCCCTTCATCGAGCACCCCCTAACAGGCCACCAAAAGGATCCGCTGGGTTCCGCTCAAATCAATCGGCGCGCTCCATGACGCGGATACGCAAACTCAACACGTCGCCCTGTGGTGGGGCTGCTCTCGCGTCAAAAAGCGTTTACTTCAAGGCCAGATGCACGGCCATGCGCTGGTTCTCCGGAGCTTTCGGATCCGTTCCTTCGAGGGGACGCGTGTCAGCAAACCCATTGACCCGCAAAATTTGATCGGGACGCACCTCGTAGTGAACGAACTTGCGGCGGGCCGCATTTGCACGGTCGATGCTCAGTTCCCACGGTCCGTAGCTCGCCGTGTCTCCCGCTCCCGTGCCCTTCGCGGTGTGCCCGTCCACGTACATCTTCATATTGTAGCGGCGAGCAACCAAAGAAAGGTTTTGAATCACGAAGTCCCCCCAAGGAGTCAGCTTCGTGGTTCCTTTTTCAAACACAGGCTGGTTGTTCCGCTCAAACATGGTGACCCGAATCACTCCGTGGAGCGGCAGTACTTCGACCGGCTTTTCGTGCGGAATTTCACTCAGCTTTAAAAGACGCACGAGTTCGTCGCTGATCATCTCCAGCTTCTTCTTCTGCTCGGTCGACGTTTCCTCCCCGCTCAGCGGCATCTCCTTGATTCCAATCGTATCCTGTTGCCCCCCGGGAGCGCCCTCGCTCTTCACCTCATCATCATAGACGACCTTCTGCTTCTCGCGAGGGTCGGGGGCCAGAATCCAAAGCACAATAAAGAGCGCCATCATCGCCGTCACAAAGTCGGCATACGCCACCTTCCATGCACCGCCATGATGTCCGCCTTTTTTTCCCATGCCTTGAATCTACACAAATTTCGGGTGTAACGCTTCGCTTTTTGAATTGCCCACTAGTAGGTGCAATCCAACTCGATCTTCCGGCAGCACGCACACGTCACCACCACCTTGGCAATCCGATCCCCCTCCATGACAAGCTCCACGGTGGGTTCCGATCCTTCGTGAATCGTCGCCCCTGAGACCTCCCGCGGATCGCCCTTGGATGCCAAAGGCGCCACGCTGGTCTTGCCGGAGTCGACCACGCTCCCATTTTCCAGCAAGGCGTCACGTAACGAGCGGAAACCTCCCGCCGGAGAGGAGAATCCCATTCCAAATGCCCCTTCGGCTTCGAGTCCTCCGGCCATTCCGTACGGAGAAATTGATTCGGAACCCACTGCATCCGGAGCCCCGCCCGCTCCCGAATCAATCTTGGGGCGGTTGGCGAGAAAGCTTTCCATGAACTTCATTTCAGTAGATTCAGGTTAAGGGTGATCCTCTGATTATCCTGCGATTTGGGGTCTGTGCCGGGCAGCGGTTGCGTGTCGCCGTAGCCGGAGAGCCTGACAATCCATTTCGGTTCTAACGCGTAGCTAATGAGGGCTCGCCGAGACGCATTGGCTCGGTCGGCGCTCAGCTCCCAAAGCCCATAGTCGGGGGACTTCCGGAACGCACTGGCGGCGGTGTGCCCCTCAATAAAAACCCGCATCTTGTTCTTCTCAATAATCCAAGACAGCGCCTCCATCACAAACTCTCCCCACTTGGTAAACTTTGCACTATCCCGCTCAAAAAGCGGCCTCTTATTCTTGTCAAACAAGGTGAGCTTGATCCCATCCGAGGTGACCTGAACGTCGATCAACTGGTCTTCCGCGTCCTCACTGGACACGATCTTCTGCATCTCGGCTGCAATCCGGTCTAACTTTTCCTTCTGCTGCTCGGCGGCCATCTTTTCGTAATCCACCCCGGGGGTCACAATCTCGCTCTTGCTCACCCCCCCCTTCTGGCCAATCAGCGGCTTCTTAAACGTAGCCGCGATCTCCTCCGCCATCTGCGGACGCTCCTTAATGATCCAAAGCACGATGAATAGCGCCATCATTGCCGTCACGAAGTCGGCATACGCCACTTTCCATGCCCCCCCGTGATGCGCGTCCTTTTTTCCCATGTGTCTTGGAAATCCATCAGACACCGGAAATCCGGTGCCAAAAGAGCCGTTTCAAAAGCAATTACTTCCCAACAGTCTTCAAAATTTCCTCAAGCTGATCGGCCGAGGGAGTCAGCGTGTGGTCCAAGCAGCGCCTGGAGACCTCCACCGCCATGAGGGGGGCCATTCCCTGAGCAAATCCGCACAGACCCCGCATCAAGGCAACGTAGTACTGCAACTCAAGCGCATTGTTGTGGGAGATTTTAGCGGCTGTCGGATTCACAAAGCCATAGGCGCCAAGCACCCCCATCAGAGTTCCCGTCAAAGCACCCGCCACCGCCTTCCCCACGAGGGCCGCCCCTTGGTCCACAATCGCCATGGTATGAATAATCCCAAGCACCGCCGCGATAATCCCGATCCCGGGAAGGGAGTCCCCAATCAACTGCATCATATGAATGGGTTCCGCAGCCTCTTCTTCCTTCGCGTTGACGCTCACCATCATGAGTGACTCCAACTGATCGGGCTTAATCCGACCGTCAATCAGAGGCTTGAGCCCATTACATAAAAAATCGAGCCGTTCATGGTTGCTGGCAAGCGACTTATACTTGGTGAAGATCGCACTCTTTTTCGGGTCAAGCACATGGTCCTCCAAGGCGATCAGCCCATTCCGCCGAGCCGTATTGAACAACTCGTAAAGCAACTTCAACAACTCATCGACGTCAGGCTTTGCGACCGACCCCCCCTTGAGCGCAACCACCAAGGCACGAACCAGATTCTTAAGCCCATTCATCGAGCTGGAAATAACCAGCAGACCAATGGTGATGCCACCGAGAGTCACAATTTCAGAGGGAACAATCAGAGAGGCCACGTGGCCGCCGGCCATCACAAAGCCACCAACACAGCCACCGAGAACCAAAAGAAAACCGATGATTAAGAGCATAAGATGGGGTTGTTCAATCGCTTAAGAAAGTTCCGAAGACTCATGACCGCCTGCGTATGGATCTGGGAAATCCTGCCCTCGGTCAAATGGAAAGCCAACGCGATCTCCGAGAGCCGCATGTTTTCAAAATAATACATCGCAAGTACTTTGCGCTGCAGCTCGGGAAGCTTTGTCAACTGCCCAAGCAACACCTCCCGAAGCTCCTTCCTCTCCAAAGCCTCCCGAGCCCCCTCCTGTGCATCATCCGCAATCCGCTCATGGAGCGCCGCCTCATGCCCCTCCTCCGTCCCAACCTCATCATCGAGCGGCACGAAACTCACCGGCCGAATGTCATCCAAAATTGACCAGTACTCCTCCAAGCCCAACTGGAGCTCCTGCGCCACTTCCGCCTCCAAAGGAGGCCTCCCCAAACGCTGCTCCAAACGATCCATCGCACCGCGCACCCGCTTGGCCTTGTCCCGCACGCTCCGTGGCGTCCAGTCCATCCTCCTCAATTCGTCCCGAACCGCCCCGCGGATATGGATCGCCGCGAACCCCGCAAAAGCACTCCCTTGGGTGGGGTCATACTTCTGGATCGCATTGATCAACCCGTGAAACCCCACACTGTAGAGATCCTGTACCTCCAAGGCCGCAGGCAAAAAAATTCGCATCCGATCCACGACCGCCCGAATCATCGGGAGGTGACGCTCCAGCATGGCCTCCCGCTCCTCCTCCGAAAAGTAGGCCTTCACCACGCTCGTATTCGGCGGGGGTGGGGGGGGCACTGAGGCAGTATCCCTGAGGCGTCTCATATCCTGTTCTCGGTATCCTTGTTAAACTACCGGACCCGAGAATCTCCAGCCTCGTCTCGGCTTACCAGCACTTCTCCCTGCTTGGTGCGCTCCAGAATTCGCGACTTCATTCCAGAGACAAACGCCCCGTGCAGAAAACGAAACAGAACGGCGCCCACCAAACAGCCCACTCCCGCATCGCGAAGGGCTAGCGCCGGCCGATTTCCTGCGTAGCAACTTGCAAAAAACACCAGGGAAAAACCCGTGGCTCCTCCAAGCAAAAGAAAGTACCTCATGCGCTTGCTACCTGAGGAGCAGATTCCAAACCAAGGAACGAAAAGGTTCGCGCCAGAACCGCCTCAAAAACGTTCTCCTCGCAGTCCCCCGCAATGTTCTGACCTGTGCTCAAAAACAAAGGGCTCATCCCAGAGCGCAGCAGGAAATCCCAGAGTTTTCCCCAGTGCTGCAACTCGTCTACATGCGTGAACACCACATGGGTGCAATCAAGCTTTGCTCCCACCTCGAAGCACCGCCGAATCAGGCCCACATCATAAGCCGCGTTGATCACAATGGCGCGACTGGTGGTGAAGAGAGGCCCAAGCGCTCCGCGAATCTCCTCCGACTCCTCATCACTCCACAAAGAAAACCCAGGCAAATCAATGTAAAGCGTCCGCCCTCTGCCAGGTGACGGAGCATCTGCGGGGGTGCGTATGTACGACGCACCCAACGCCTCACAGAATACCGAAAGCGCATCCCCCGGGTTGGCTCTGTCCAAGTCCAGCTTGAGCGCCGCAGGCCTCTCGCCCCGCAGGAACACATCCATGGCCAACCGCTTGCAAAGCGCCGTTGTCTTCCCGGATCCCGCCGCCCCCAGAAATGCGACCCGCTCTCCCAGCAACCGCCGAGGAATCGCTCGATACTCCGACCGCAGCAAACCCGCCACCTCCGGCAGCGCTCGAGCAAGCGGCATCCCCTGAATTGCCGACCATGCAGGGTAGGCTTGCAACCGCGCCAAAACCTGCCGCGAAATTCCGCCCGCCTCCAGCAACCGAACCAAACGACTCCCCTCGTTTCCCGTATTCCGGGCCACTTCACGCCCCTCGAGAGCCATCGTCGTCCCAGCGCTCCGTCCCCCCTCCCCTCCCAGCGTTGCCGCCGCCGGAGGTGCCATAACGGGGGGCAACGCCTCCCCTCCCGACACCGGTCGGGCGCCCGGGGAAGCCCCCCCCCCAGACGGGGCCAACGCCGTGGACGAAGCAGATTCGGCAGGCAAAACATCTAAAACTGCCGCAACCACTTCCAACTTCGGCTTCTGCAAAAACCGCGCCAATCCCTTGCCCTCAACCTGTCGCACCGAAACCACCCGAGCCCGCTCGCCAAAACGCATACGCAACACGGAACCAGCCTCCTCCGCCGTCCCTACGATGAATCGGTACCTCTGCTCGGACATAATTTCCCTCAATCAAACACCCGAAAGTTCCCCCCGCAAGGCCCCATCAGGCCACCGCCGC
>JBEBAG010000376.1:0-16969 GCA_041159065.1 Verrucomicrobiota bacterium
CTCCCCGCCCCCCTGCCCATCCCCCGCCGGGGTCCCCTGCGCCTGCACTTCCGCTCCTTCCATCAAACCTCCCGCTAATTCTCCGAACTCTCCAGAACCCCCTCCGCCGAACCGCCGGCGGAGGCGCTCTGACACCCCCCTCTGCGGAGCCGGGAGAAGGGGCGGGGGTAGGGAAAAAGCCGGAAACCGAGTCAGGCAATCCCCGGGGGGCCCGGCTTAAGGGCGCTCCACCCGGTAAAGGGCCGTTTTGCTCCGCAAATACAAAGCCTTCCCCGCCACCGCAGGCGAGGCCATGAAGCCCTCCTCAAATTTTCCCTCCCCCAAGACCTTGTACTCCCGCCCCGCCTCCAGCACCGACACCTTCCCCTCCTCGCTCAAACAGTAAATCCGCCCCTCCGCCTCCAAAAGCGAAGCGGAATAATTCCCCCCCACCCGCTGCGTCCAAACCGCCTCGCCCGTGGCCGCATCCACACAACTTCCAATCCCCGAATCGTCCACCGCAAAAACCAGCCCCTCCCTCCAAATAATCCCCGGCTTGCTCGGCACGCCCTTCTTCAGCCGCCATACAACAGCCGACTCCTCCAAAACCCCACGCCCGCCGAGCTTCAACGCCAGCAACTGCGGCTTCCCGAAACCCGTCTGGATCAGGGCCACGCCCCCGCGAACCACCGGACGCGTCGAGGCGCTGTGCTGCCCTCGCTCCTCCATCCTCCACAACTCCTCCCCCGTGGCTGGGTCATACCCGTAGTGGGCCTTCGCCCCACTGCTGATCATCACCGAACGGCCCTCCCACTCGACTACAGTCGGCGTCGCAAAGGCCTTACGGTAATCCCCCTCCCCTGCCGGCTTGCCCTGGCCATCCAGGTCCTGGAAATCCACCGAACGCTCCGTCCTCCACACCGTCCTTCCCGTCTCCTTGTCCAACGCCACCGCGTACTGCGCGTCGCTACCGTCGAAATGCATCAGCAGCAGGTTTTTCCATACAATCGGAGAGGAACCCGCACCCCGATAGTGGTTGCATACAAAATCCGTCCGCTCCCACAGCTTCCGCCCCGATTTCTCGTCCAAACACGCCGTCCCGGGCGATCCAAAGCTGACATACACCCTCCCCTCGGAAACCACGGGAGTGGGCGAGGCATAGCTATTGAACTTGTGGCAAAACTGCGGCGCAGCGACGCGAAATAGGACCTCATCATGCACGAGCTTTCCCGAGTCCCGGTCCACGCACACAACCGACAGCTCCGTTCCATCCTCCTTCGCCGTCGTCAGCCAGATCCGATTTCCCGAAACCACCGGCGAAGACCACCCCTTGCCGTGGATCGGAGTTTTCCACACCACATTCACCCCCTCCCCAAGCTCTAGGGGCAGCCCCCGTGCCTCGGAATGCCCATCCCCCGAGGGCCCGCGAAACTGAGCCCACTCCTCCACCGCCACAGCGGAGCTCAACCACAACGAAAAAAACGCGGCACACGGCACCGCCCTGCACAGGGGAACGATCCAGGGAATCATCCGCGTTGGATACTTCAGCTCCCCCGGCAAATAAATCCGGAAAGCAGCCTTTCCCCCCGCCCCAGAGCCATCCCTGGCAGCATGGGAGCCGCCGCGGCCCCCAAGCAAGCTAGTCCTCGAATACCTCGCCCTCCGACGATTCGCGCTCCAGTTGGCTTCCAAGGAACATGCGCTCGTGTTCCGCCTCCTCCATGCCCTCCCTCCACAATTCCTCGCCCACCGCCGGCTCCTCCGCCCCCTCCCGCTCTCCCACTCCGGAGCGCATCCCCTCCTCTTCCTCCCCACGCGTTCCCGCTTCCTCAGGCCGTGCCCCGCGGAGGTCCCCCCCTTGGGCTTCGGATACCCAACCGGTTGCTCCCGAAGCCTCCCCCGAAGCCTCCCTGTGCTCCCGACCATGCAGCTCCCGTACCGCCCGCTCCCAGTCCCGGGGGTCCGGCTCCTCGCGCCCCTCAATCGCGGCCAATTCCCGCGCGCGCTTCTGCACCAGCAACGCATCCGCCACGCCCAAACCCTCCGCCCCCACCCCAATCTTTGACACCCAATGATTGCTCATTCAGCAAACTACTTGTCCCGGCCGATTCTTCCATCGAAACGGACGCAGGCAACCCCCTGAAATCCCCTAGGAGATTCCCCGCCCCCAACCGCCCCCCCTCCCAACCGTAATTACATCTCCCGAGCCCACGAGGGCCTCTGGCGGAGATGAAAAAGCATTTCACCCGCCTTGGGCACGTACAGGATCCCCTCTTCCTCGCGTCCTTGGAACTCCTCCACCCGAATACTCGCCGGATCCCGGTAGCCCATATTAATCGCCCGACAAACCGATTCCGGAATACCCGTGGCCAACGTCACTTTCACACGGCAACGCTCGACCCCGTCCGCGTACTCGCCGACTCCCCGCACATGCGTCGAGTGAGCCAGAACGCCCCAAGGGTAGCTCTGAAACCGATCCCACTGCTTGAGGAAATAATCGCGGCAGTGGTAGCCGATCTCCCGGATTAAGCGACCGTGCGTCAACGAAATCTCATGGATGTGCGGGGCATAGATGATCAACTCGCCCCCATCCGCAACCACCGGTTCCAGTTTATACATGCACTTCCCGCCAACCCACAGCTCATCGTACATCTGAGGGGCGCAAGAAAGCACCGTATGGAACGGTCTTTCCTTGTATTCGATATGCAGTTCCCGCGAAAGATCACTAGCGGCATCCCAGGCGGCCTCCGGAGTCCCTCCGTAAAGTCCCGCCAGTTGCCCGTGATCGACTACCATCGCAAGACAAACCTTTGGAATCGGCACCAAGGAGGCGGCGCGATCCACTACCCTCCGCACCGGAGTCCACTTATTTCCGATAATCATCGGGTTGGTGACCACCGCACCCAGCCAATGGAAAAAGTTTAATATCTCAGGACCACTGATTCCTGGGAAGAGATACTTATTCCCGCCGGAAAATCCGACCACCTCATGCGGAAAAACCGGACCACAAATCACGATTCGATCGTAATCGAAGACCCTGGCGTTGATCTCAACCGGAACATCCATCGAAAACAAACCGCCGCTGAGCTCATGGATTTCCTCTTTCGAAATCACTCCGATCTTTCGCAGGGCGCTGGGATTATCCCACTCGTGATTGAAAAATCCAACCGCAGCATAGACGGACTTCCGCTGCTCCAGGGTAATCTCCAACCGCTCACAGATCGCCTCCTCGCTCATTGGTTGGTGGGTGCCAAGGGCCACCATCACATCCAAACGCTGAACGACGCCCCTCAAGTGGGAATGCAGCAGCTCAAACAGCATCCCCACCGGACAAGTCCGGGTCGCATCCGGAATGATCATCAGCACCCTCTGCCCGCGGTAGTCATCCGGCGGACAGGTTTGCGCCACCAGAGCCGCGGCCTCCTCCGGACGGATTCCGCCCGGGCCTTTTGCCATGAGCGGAACTGCGGCCGAAGGGGTTCGACTGGAACCGAGCGGACTGGGATGAGTACTCATAGAAAGCGACCTGGGAGGAGATCCGATGCTCTCGGCTCAGTGGCTCGAAAGGTAGGAAGCCACACCAGCAAAGTCGGCCTTCATGCCCTCTTTGCCTGCAGACCAGTTCGCAGGGCATACTTCTCCGTTTTTCTCAAAGAAGCGGAGGGCATCGACGATACGCAGAGCCTCATCGACACTGCGCCCGAGCGGGAGATCGTTCACCACCTGATGACGAACCACACCCGCCTTGTCGATCAGGAAGAGACCGCGGTAGGCAATCATCTCGCTGGAAGCCGTCAATCGGCCATCCTCATCCACGCCGAACTCGCCATTGAGCACATCGTACGCGGCCGAGATGGTTTTGTTAGAGTCCGCCAGAACCGGGTATTTCACGCCTTGGATACCGCCCTGATTCTTGGGCATCTGCAGCCAAGCCCAATGGCTGTGCTCGGTGTCGGTGGAAACCCCCAGCACGACCGTTTCCCTCTTTTCAAACTCCGCCAACTTTTCCTGAAAAGCGTGCAATTCGGTGGGGCAAACAAAGGTAAAATCCTTGGGGTAGAAAAACAAAATCACATAGTTTTTTCCCCGAAACGAATCGAGGCTAAATCCGTTGACGATCTCGGAGCCATTGATGACGGCGGAGGTGCTGAAGTTTGGTGCGGTTTTTCCAACGAGTACGGACATAGGGATATGAGGATTGAGGTTGATTGGTTATTTGGAGCAGGATTCTACAAAAGGATCTAGCTTTAGGCAGACAGGCAGTCGTCGAGGGCGGCAAGCAGGGCTTGAATAGACTCGAGCGTTTCGTCTCCCATGTTGGAGAGCCGAAAGGTCTTGCCTTTCAATTTTCCATACCCGCCATCGATAATAATCTGGTGTCTCTCCTTCAGCTTTTGAAGCAGTAGGGGCACATCGATATTTCGGTTATTGGAAACGCAGGTCAGCGACTTAGACCGGTATCCCTCGGGCGCAAAGAATTCGAATCCATGGCGGCGTACCCAATCGTGAACCAGGGCATTGGTTTGAGCATGACGCTCAAAGCGGTTCGCGACTCCCTCGGAGAAGATGTCCTCCAACTTGGACTGGAGGGCATAGATATGGGAAATCGAAGGGGTCGACGGCGTCATGTCTTCCGCTTGATTTTTTTGAAATTCGATAAAGTCGAAGTAATAGCCCCGGCCCGAAACTTGCGCAGCCCGCTCCATCGCTTTTTTGCTCGCAGCAAACAACGCCAGTCCGGGAGGCATCGCGAGCGCCTTTTGGGATCCCGTCAACAGCACGTCAATCCCAAGCTCATCCATGGGAATGGGAACTACCGAGAACGACGAGACACTGTCGACCACCAGCATCACCTCCGGAAACTCGCGCATCACCTCCGCAATCTCCGTCAAGGGAGACATGACGCCCGTGGACGTCTCGTTGTGAATCACGGTCACCACGTCAAATCCCCCCTGCTGGAGCATTTCCCGAAGCCGCTCCCCTCGGATGGGCTGGCCCCACTCGACCTGGAGTCCAACCGCCTCCTTGCCGCAGCGTTTGGACACGTCCAACCACTTGTCGGAAAAGGCTCCACACATGCAGTTGAGCACCTTCCCCTTGCCCGCCAGGTTGCGAATAGCCCCCTCCATGACGCCCCACGCGGAGGAAGTCGAAAGGAATACGGGCTGCTTCGTTTGGAACAATTCTTGGAGGCGCGGCTGAATCCCTCCGTACAGTTTTTTGAAATCCCCGCTCCGATGTCCAATCATTGGACGACAGAAGGCGGAATAGGTTTTCGCTGAGACTTGAACAGGGCCGGGAATGAAAAGTTTCATGAGAGTAGTCTCCGCCCCATCCCATGGAGGAGCGGGACCCTATCAAAAGAGCAAAAAACCACCCCCTTCAACTTCTTCCTCGCAATTCCCCTCCCCCCGTTCTGCGCCCCCTGTTCTGCGCCCCCCGGGAGGGCCTCAGCCCGCCCGGGAGCCGGATCCGGAGCAGGGCGCGGCGGAACAGGGCGCGGAAAGGCGCAGCACCTCCACAACGGCGCCCCGCGGATGCCCCATGCAGAACTCGACCGCGGCGGCCACCTCGTCGGGACTCGGACACCCTGCCCAGGGCTGCAGATTTCGGGACGCCGAAAGGGAGGCATAACCCAGGGAGGCGGTTGGCGCCGACGGGACCGCATGGGCCGGAGGGGGCATGCCGCCCCCGGAGGCTGCTTCGCCGGGGGACTCCGGCGAAGCGGACCGCCCCCCTCCTGGAGCCCACGCGCAGGCCCCCAGCTCCCCCTCCACCTCGAGAATGCTCAGACGCACTCCATCGCGACGAAACAGCTCGCGGCGCGCCTCCAGCATCTCCCGGAGGGTGCTCCAGACCGGCTGGCCGTAGGCCCCGACGGCCTGCGATGATTCCGCCGCCCCTCCCAGGGGCGTTCGGGTTTGGATCGCAACTTGAAGGAGGTGGCCGCTTCGGCGCAGCCGCATGCGCTGCGCCGCCGCCTCCACAAGCAGCAGGGGCATCACCCAGCGCTCCTCCAGTTCGCGATGCCATGCATTGAGATCCCCCGCGGGTCCGCTCTCCAGTCGCTCCTCTTCCAAAACATCCACCAAATAATCGAGATGGAGCAGGGTCCCGTCGACCCACCGGAACACTCTTTCCACCTCCTCCTTGCGCGAAACATCCACGGTCATGCCGTGCACCGTGCCGGAGCTTCCCTTCGCACTCGCAATCCAGTGGCTCAGCTCACTCGCCTCCCGCGCCGCCACCAGCACATCCGCCCCCGCGCGCGCCAACCGGGCAACCACCGCGCCGGCCATCTCCGGGCTTTTGGCCACCACCAAAACCCCCTTCCTCCAAATCCCCGCCCCCCCTCCTTCCGTCTCCCCCCTCCCATGAACGGCCAGCTCCCTGCCCGATCCCTCGAGGGGCGAGGAGGAGGCCCCGGGGTGAGGAAATGCCCCGGGGTGAGGAAAAGCTGCGGGAGGGGGAGCCGCCGCGGGGGGATCTGAGAGGGATGAGAATGCGGAACGCGTTGCGAACGGCACGCTCCGCTCAAAGTCTTCCGAGTGATTGCACATGGCTTCCCTCCCTACGAAAGCCACACGCGCAAAAGGGGCGCCGTTCGCAAAAAAACGACCTTTTTTCGGTCGCCCTCCGCCCCCCCTCGGATCTCAACCGGAGCTTTTCCTGCTCCCTCCCCTGCGCACGGCCCGCCGGTTGACGCAGGAATTTTGGTGAAAAGGAGGCGGGAACGGCTGCATTTTCCCGAACAAGCCCCGCCATGACGCCCGATCCCCCCCCCCGCTTATGATCCTCCACGGAGCCGACCGGCCCGAACTCCTCCGTTCTGAAAGCCTCTTTGAAATCCTCCGCGAAAGCGCAGCGCAATTTCCCCAAAAAGCCGCCCTCCTTTCCGAGAACTCCACGCTCTCCTACGCCGAGCTCGTGTTCCGCGCGGAGGCCTTGGGCGAGGCACTCGTGGCTCACGGGGCGGCCCCCTCGAAACTGATCGGGCTCTGGCTTCCCCGGGGCACTCCGCTTCTGGTGGCACAGGCGGGCATCGCCGCCAGCGGAGCCGGGTGGCTTCCTCTCGACTCCGAACTTCCGCAGGAGCGCGCCATACAGTGCCTTCAATCCGCCGACGTTTTGGGCGTGGTGACCACCCGCGCCTGGGCGGACCAAATCCGCGGGCTACCCGTGACGGCATGGTTTGTGGAAGACCTGCTCGAGGCAGGGGCCCCGCGCCAGCCTGCCACCCGTCCCCTGCCCTCCGATCCGGCCTACGTAATTTACACATCCGGTTCTACGGGGGTCCCAAAGGGAATCGCCATCAGTCAGGCTAACATCTGCCACTTCCTTCGGAGCGAAAACGCGGTGCTCGGCATCCGGTCCGAGGACCGAGTTTATCAGGGGTTCTCCGTGGCCTTCGATATGTCGCTGGAGGAGGTCTGGATCTCCTACCTGGTTGGCGCATCCGTTTGGGTGGCTCCGGCGGAAACCGTGGCGGATCCCGAGGCGATTTCCGGCGCGTTGGAGCGTGAGAACATCACGGTGCTGCACGCGGTGCCGACGCTGGCTGCGCTCTTGCCTGAAATTCCCAAGGGGATCCGACTGATCAACCTGGGGGGGGAGGCGTGCCCGGATTCGCTCGCGGAACGTTTGTGCTTGCCCGGGGTGCAGGTCTTCAACACCTACGGTCCGACCGAGACCACGGTCAGCGCGAGCGTGGCGGAATTGCTTCCGCAGAAATCGGTTACGATTGGGGTCCCCCTACCCAATTACGGCATCGCGATTCTGGACGAACACAACCAACCGGTCGGTAGGGGCGAAGTGGGGGAAATCGCGGTGTTCGGCCCCGGGGTTTCCCTCGGTTACCTCCAGAGGCCCGAGCTGAACGCCGCCAAATTCGTGCAGCTTCCCCTGGGGAAAGCGGGCGCACCCACCCGAGTCTACTTGACCGGGGATCTGGGGAGAATCACCCCGCAGGGGGAGGTTGTCTGCCTCGGACGCCGTGACAGCCAGGTGAAGCTGCGGGGATTCCGAATCGAGCTGGATGAAATCTCCGCGGCCCTGTCCGCTCTGCCGGGGGTGGCGACCGCCGCCACCATCCTCCGGCCCGTGTACGGTTCGGATGAAATCGTGGCGTTCGTGGTGCCCTGCACCGGAAGTCTGGATGGGTGGAAATTGCGCCGGCTTCTGCAGAACAAGCTGCCCCATTACATGATTCCGGCCCGTATCGAATCGGTCGCCGCACTCCCGAGGCTGGCTTCGGGAAAGGTGAGGCTGGAATCCCTCCGGGAGCTGGAACTTTCCGTCTCGCCGGTCTCCGACGCGGAAGATGCCCCGCCCTGGCCCACGCCAGGGCAGCCCTGGGAGGAACATTTGCACCGCGGTCTTCAGGCGATTTTCCCCGGTCGTTCCTTCTCCGGGGCGCATGATTTTTTTTCGGATTTGGGTGGGCACTCGCTTCTTGCCGCGCGTCTGGTCACCCGTCTGCGTCGGGAGAAGCTTTTTGCCAGTGTCGGAGTCCAGCTCATCTACCGGGAGAGAACGCTTCACCGCATCGCGCGGAGCCTTCAGGCGCTGGCTCGGCAATCCGCGCTGGAGGCGCAGCCCGCCGAGACCGCCCCTCGGGAGCGTCCCCCGCTCGGAAGACGGCTGCTTTGCGGCATGGGGCAGGCCTTGTGCCTCCCGCTCATCCTGTTGCTGCGGGTATTCCAGTGGCTGGCGCCTTTTTTCACCTACCACGCGCTGACGGGCGGCGACTCGGATCGGATGCCCACCGCCCTTGCGGCATCGATTCTGGTTTTCCTCCTCGCCACGTTTCTGGCCTTTCCGCTGAGCATTTTTTTGAAGCGCTTTGTGGCCGGAAAGCTTTCCCCGGGGAGTTATCCGCTCTGGGGGTGGCACTACTTCCGGTGGTGGCTGGGAGCCCGATTCGAGGAGATCGCCCCCGTGCACCTGATCTCTGGAACCCAATGGAACTCGCTTTATTACGGGATGTTGGGCGCGAAAATCGGGAGGGATACCCTGTTAAACGCGATCACGGTGGCCGCGCCCGAACTGCTGGAGATCGGCAGCCACGTGTGCATCGGAACCTTCGTGAACTTTGAAAACGCGCGCGTCGAGGGAGGGCGGCTTTGGGTGGGCCCCATCCGGATCGCCGATGGGGCCAGCGTGGATTCCTACTCCGTCCTAGAGGAAAACACGCGGGTTGGCCTCGGCAGTCGGCTGGGAGGACAGTCGAGCCTCACCCACGGATGCGAGATTCCCGAGGGAGAGCACTGGGCTGGGGCCCCGGCCACCCGAAAACCCGAGGCGCCGGAAACGGAGGCCCCCGCCCCGCCGCTAGGGCGTGGGAGGCATGCCGTGACGATGGCCTTTTATGCGGCAGGCGCCGCGCTGATCTCGGTTCTGTTTTTCGTTCCGACGTTCCCCGTTTTCATGCTGGTGGACTGGCTGGATGCGCGAACCGTGGACACGTTCGAAGCGGCCCTCGCGTGGTGGCAGACGTTTCCTCTGTTTTTTTTGATGGCGCTCCCGGCCTCCGTATTGCTGGTGCTGCTCACCGCGCTGATTGCCGGGGGGCTTCGCCGGATTTTCCCCAGGCCGGACACCGGAAAATTCCCGATTCACGGGGCGACATACTGTTTCAAATGGCTCTTCTCGAGCCTGTTTGAAACCAGTCTCCACGTGCTCTACGGGCTCTACGCCTCCGTGTTTGTGGGCTTCTGGCTGCGCCTCATGGGGGCGCACATCGAGCGAGGGGCCGAGGTGTCGACCGCCGTGGGGATCACCCCCGACCTCTTGTCCATCGGGGAGGACTCGTTTGTGGCAGACGGGGTTCTGCTCGGAGACGAAGCCCAACGCGCGGGCTGGATGCATCTCAAGGGCACGCGCATCGGGGCGCGCAGCTTTATCGGAAACGGAGCCTACGTAGCCGATGGAACCCAACTTCCCGAGGACGTGCTCATCGGGGTCCAAAGCGCGACCCCCGAGAATGCCCTGTTGAAACCGGGCCAAACCTGGCTGGGATCGCCTGCGCTGATTCTTCCAGCCCGCGAAACCCTCTGCGCACCGGATCCCTCGCTCACCTTCCGCCCCTCCACCGCACGGAGAATTGCCCGGGGACTGATCGAAACCCTCCGGATCGTCGTACCCCTCTCGTGGGGCATTTCGGGAGGCTACGCCATCGTGTACCAAACCATGACTCTTTGGGGAGAGGCGGGACTCGTCCAGTGCGCCACGAGCCTCCTGGGGTCCAGTCTCGTCTACGCGGCCTCCACACTGGGTTTGGTGGTCGCCCTCAAGTGGGTTTGCATCGGACGCTACACGCCGCGCAGGGCCCCGATGTGGACCCCCTTCGTGTGGATCAGCGAGGCCATCACCGTCCTCTATGAAAGCCTCGCCGTGCCCACCCTCCTCGATCCTCTGCGGGGCACCCCCATGCTTCCCTGGGCCCTCCGCCTCCTCGGAACACGCGTCGGCCGAGGCGCCTGGATCAACACCACCGACCTGACGGAATTTGACTGCGTCTCCATCGGAGACTTTGCCGAACTCAACGCGCACTCGGGTCCGCAGACCCACCTCTTCGAAGACCGGATCATGCGCATCGGGGAAGTGGAAATCGGCGCCGACTCGACCCTCGGGCCCCGAACCACCGTGCTTTACGATGCGCGGGTGGGCGAGGGCTGCCGCTTGGGGCCCCTCACCCTACTCACCAAGGGAGAACACTTACCTTCGCACACCCGCTGGGAAGGCACCCCGGCGAATGCTGTTCCCTCCTCCCAAAGCCCAGCGCATGGTGCCTGAGCTCCTCCCAACCAAAATCCCGGACGGTTGGCCCAGCACGCGCCTCGAGCCCGTTCCTCCCCGGCTGGGCATCCCGCCCAATCCCCTTTTTCACCTGCTCCAAATCCCCCGGACCCTCCGCGAGCCCTCGGGCAAAACCCAGGTGCGCGCCCTGCTGAAGTCCCTGCTGCGCCACTGGGGCATGGAGGACTGGAGGCTCGAGGAAACCCCCAAGGGGCCCCGACTGCTCCCCCCGCACAAGCAGGACTCCCCGCTGCGTATTTCCATCAGTTACGCGGCCCCCGATGCCTGGCTGGGACTCGCCTGGGGAGCGGAGGTCGGAATCGATGCCGTCCGCATCCAAGCCTTTGAAGAACTGGAGGAGGTGGCCGATCTTTACCTTCCCGGCGGAGCCCGGGCGCTGCGAACTGCGGAATCTCCCGAGAAGTCTTTTGCCCTCGCCTGGGCGCGCCTGGAGTCGTGTTTGAAAATGGACGGCCGCCCGCTTCAAGAGGGCGGGAGCCTGCCGCCTTGCCTCACCCTCGCACGGCGGTGGGAAGGGTTCGCGATTGCGGCATCCTTCCGCGCCCTGCCCGGATTCGAAACGCAATGGCCCGACGCCTCGCCCTCCCCGGGCAACGGGCTGCTCACGCCCGCTCCGAGGGATGCATCGAGGCGCTCCGCTTTTGATTTCCGCGCGGAGGTCTGATTCGGCAAGGCACCGTGCGCTACCGTGGAGCAGCGGGCTCGGGAACCCCCTCGGACAGTTCCTCAATCACGATGTCGTCCAGAAGGAAGGGGCCAAACCCAATAAAGTTCACCGATTCCTTCTCCCCTTCCGAACGCTTCAGATCGAGCGACAGCGTCTGCTTGCCATCCACCCACAGCGTCCACCGGGTTCCGACACTTTCGACCACAAACTGGTACCATCTCCCCGTGACCAGCCCCAGTTTCGCACGCGTGCCCGCCCCGGGAATCCCATACGCGCTGCCAAAGGTGCCCTCGGGTTTTTCCAGAATCGCCGGATCCAGTTTTTTGTTGGCCAGCGCCGGATGCGTCACATCGCGCGTGAAGTCTCGCTCCCCGATGCTCACATCATCCCTCGCCTCCGGCCTTGTGACTCGCGTAACCACATCCCCGATGTGCCAGAGCACACTGCCCGGTTTTCCCGGCCGAAGCGGCGCGTTGAGGATCATGTCCATCATCGCGCCCTCCGCCTGAAATTGGATGCGGTAAGACACCCGCACATTGCGGGCCTTGAACTTCGGATCCAACGATCTGCCATGGGCTTTGCCGGGATGCGCCTTCGCGTCATAGATGCACGCGATGGCCCCATCGCGGATCTCCCACGTCTCCGGAATGTTCCACGTGAGGCCGCCCCCCCAGAGCCGGGGCTCCGACCGCTTCTCCCCTCCGCTGAAGTCCTCCCGAATCAACACCGTGCCCTTCGCGCTGCTCTGAGCCTGCGCAGTTCCGAGCGAAACGAGGGCGCCCCACAGCGCCATCAGGATGCATTTTTTCATGGGAATGAGACCTTGATTTCTGCCCTCCGCGTTTCAGCCGAGGAGTTCCTTCACCACGCCCGTACTGTCCCCATGCCGCTCCGCTTCGACTCCGAGCCCGCGGATGAGGGTCAACCACAAGTTGCACAGCGGCGTGTCCTTGGAAACCACCACATGGCGACCATGCCCCAGCCCGGCCCCGCCTCCCGCCAGAATCGTCGGACAGTTGTCGAGGGAGTGCACACTGCGGATGTTGCTTCCAAAGGAGAGCGCCACCTGATCCAGCAGACTGCTCCCATCGGCCTCCTTCACCGCCGCCAGCTTGTCGATCAGTTCCGCGAGCAGTTCGCTCATCTTCCGGTCCCGTTTCTGCGAGGCCTCCATACGGCTTCCCGGCGCGTAATGGCTCACGTCATGCGGGTGATAGTCAATGTCGAGCGCCTTCATGAGATTCCAATGCGGCTGCCGGTAGGTGATGACGCGCGTGGAGTCCGTCCGCAGGGCCGCGATCATGAGGTCGTGCATGAGGCGCACCTCTTCGATGCCGTTCGCAGGCGCCTCGGGTGGCTGGCGAAGCTCCGTCTTGGGTTTGGGCCGGCCCATCCATGACTCGTCCTTGGCCAACCGCGTCTCGATCTCCCGGATGGACTGCAGATATTCCCCGAGCTTGTCCCGGTCATCGCGCGAGAGTCGCTTGGCAATGCCCTTGGCCTGGGCATTCACCGCGTCCAGCACACTGCGTTGCTCCTCGAGCATGCGCTGACGCTCCGCGAGGGGCGCGTCATCGCTCCCAAAGAGTTTCTGAAAAACGGCCAGGGGAGATTCCATTCCCGCGACCGGCTTGCCCTGGCGATTCCACGCCAGCGACAGACCCGGCCCATGGCCGCTGTCCTTGTTGTCCGCACTGTTGAGCTGCAGCGAGGTGAAGCGCGTCTCTTTTCCAAAGGCCTCCGCAACCACCTGATCGGCGGAAATGCTGTTGAAGAAATTGGTCCCCGGCACGGCGTACCGATTTGCACCGGTCAGATAGAAGGTGCTGCCCCAGTGGCCCTCGTTGGAAAACTTGTTGGTGAGCCCCTGCACCACCGTGATCCGAGACTGGTGCCGTTTGAGCGGCTCCAGCCCGGGCGAGAGCCGATACTCCTTTCCCGTCATCTTCAGGTCGGGAAACCAGGTCTCGTTGGTGATCCCGTATCCGAAGGAGATCGCAATCATCCGTTTCGGGGGGCGACTCACCTTGGGCGCGGAGAAGGCACGGAAACCGAGGGATTCCAAGGCGGGCAGGGCGATCCAAGCGGAGGCACTGCGAAGGAAGTGGCGGCGGTTCAGCGGGGTGTGCATGGGTTCGGGAGGTTCTAGGAGAGGGCTTCGAGGAGGGTCATTTGGATCGGAATTCCGCGCTATCCGTCACGGCATGGAAGAGCGCATGCGCGGCAAAGTTCTTCTGCCGAGTCTGCCGCACGAGGTCGGTCACCAGCGCCTCGTCTGCAAAGCCCACGGGCCTGCCCAGAGCGTATTCCAGCAGCGCCTCCGTCAGCCCCCGGGTGAACGTCTCCGTCTTCGCAGCGACGAGGCTTCGCAGCTCGAAGAAATTCTGGAAGGCGGGGCCGCGGTGGAACCGACCGGCGGGATCGATCGCCCACTCCTTCGTTCCGACCCCCTTTTTTTCGTAGCGATCCGTGGTTCGCCAGAGCCCCGCCGCGTCGAAGTTCTCCAAGCCGAATCCGATGGGATCAAAGCGGCGGTGGCAGTTCGCGCACTGCGGTTCCTGTTGATGCGCCATCAACCGCTCCCGGGTCGTGAGCAACTGGCCCTCCAGACGGGTCAACTGGGGCACATTGGGCGGAGCCGGCGGCGGCGGATCATGCAGCAGATGCTTCACCACCCACACCCCCCGATGCACCGGACTCGATTCCGCACCATTGCTGCCCATCGCATGAATCGCCGCCATCCCCAGCAACCCTCCCCGGGGCGAGCCCGGAGGCAACGCGACCTTCCGAAAGGCGTCCCCGGCCACCCCCGCCAGCCCGTAGTGCTTCGCGAGCAGACCGTTCACCACCGCATAATCGCTCTGGAGCAGCTCCCGGAGACTGCCTCCGCTGCGCACGACATGGGCGAAGGTCTGATACACCTCCTGCCGAGCCGCCACCTTCATGCTGTCGTCAAAATCGCGATGCCGCAGCCGGTCGAAGTCGAAAAAGTCGAGCCGCTCCATTCCCAGCCACTGGTGCAGGAAGCCCCCGAGAAAGGCGTTGAAGCGCTCGCTTGCAATCAGTCGATCCACCTGCGCGTGAGCCACCTCCGGCTTCAAGAGGGCTCCGCTCTGGGCCAGCGCGAACAACTCCGCATCCGGAGGCGCGCTCCAGAGGAAATAGGAGAGCCGGTTTGCCAACTCCATCCCGTCCAGAGGACGCGGCTGTGGGCCGGGGTTCGGTTCCAGCACGTACAGGAACGCAGGCGAGGCGAGCACCACCGAAAGCGGCCGCTTGAGCGCCTCCTCGAAACCGTCACCCGCCGCAACGCGCGCCTCAAAGAGCCGGACCAACCGCTCCACGAACTCGGCTTCCAGCGCGGCCCCGCGAAAAGCGCGCGTGGCCACCCGCTGAATCACCTCCCGGGCTCCCTCGGCGTCCTGCGTTTTGCTCGCCAACGCCACGGGCTGCGGCCCGCCCGACGCGTCGGGAAACGGCCCCTCGATCTCACTCCAATCCACCCACAGCACCGGCGTCGGCCCCCGCCCGACCTCGCGAAAGGAGGCCTCGAAAAGATCGTTATCCGTGCCCCGCTTGATCCGCCGCTTTTCGCGAATCGAGAACACGCGGTTGATGCCCGTCCCGACGCGCACCTTCACCTCCAAGATTTGCGGCTGCTCGAACGTACCCGTCACCTCGTGCGTGCTGATCAGGTCGAAGTTGTCGAGTCCGCCTCCCTTGATCCCGAACTGCACGAAGCGCCGATGCCAAGGCGCATCCGGTGCGGCGGCGATCCGGTAGCGGTAGACATACTCTCCCGGGGGCCATCCGTTGGGAATGGGATGTGCCACGTGGTTGTGCACGAAGTGACAGCCCAGATACACGCCGGTGTCCGTGTGGGGCTGTTCGTAGTAATTCCTGAGCGTCGGCAGATACCGTCCCGCACTCGAGCGGCCAAAGAAATCGATCGAATTCGCGTCGTTGAATCCGAAGGACTTCACTCCGGGAGTTCCCTGGAGCCGATCCCATTCCTTGTAAAACATGGGCGTGGCATCCCCCCTTCCCGCCAAGCGCTTGCGAATCTCCGCAGCGGCCGCCGCATGCTCGGGAAGCGCCGCGAGGGCATCCACCGCGCGGGTCCAATCGGCATACTTTTTTGCGTTATCGGAGTGGGCCTGGATTTGCTTTTGCTGCTGCGCGTTGACGTGGGTTTCCAGTTCCCGGTGATCCTTCACCCGCCTGGCAGAGAGGGTTTTCTGAAGGGCCATCGCCTCCCCCAACGCCCTCCGGCCCAGCGCAAGGTACGACTCAAACTGGTCACTCGACATCGAGAGTCCCGACCCCACGGTGTCGAAGGAGCCGGCACCGCCATCCGCGGGCAGCTCGCTCACATCCACCTCCACCCCCAGGAGATCCCGGATCGTGTTCTGATACTCCCGTTTATTGAGCCGGCGCACGATCTGTTTACGCCCCTGATCCCCGATCACTTTCCGAGCCAGCATCATCGTCTCCGAGAGCTCCGCCAAAAATTCCGTCTTCGCCCCGCGCCCGGGCTGCTTGGCGTCTTCCGGCGGCATTTCGCCGGAATTGATCTGGTTGAGGACCTTCTGCCATCGATCCGCGCTTTGGGTCGTATCAATCTGGAAGGAAAGGTCATCCAATCGGACCTGCCCCTTCTGCTTCTGCTCGTTGTGACACTCCAGACAGTAGCTCTTGAGGAATGCGCGGTGCTGCTCGCCTATCCGCACCTGCGGCGGCGGGGCGGACACGGCCGCCCCAAGCGAACCGGGAGCAAGAACCCACAGGGCCAACACGAATGAGGTCGGGGAAAATCGCATGGAGAATTCGGGGTCAGGTTGATTCAAGAAAGTGCCACGCCGCGCTCCTAGGGGGTCGGTGCAGAGCGCAGCTTTGCGCTGATCGCCCGAACGTACTGCGCCTCAAAGCGCGCAGGGCCGCCGTGGGCCGCACGAGTCGCCACGACCTGCAGCAACGCAAACGTCGCCTGACGGGGAACAAAAGTCTGGGCCACGGCCCGACGCCACACCCCGGGCTCCCCGCCGGAGGAACGGACCAGCTCACTGCCCAAACTCACCACCTCCGCGCGACTCTCCGGCCAGCGCCGCACGAAGTCCTCCGGCTCACCGGAGTAAAGCTGCACCCGCACCGTAAAGCGCACCAAGTCGCCGGCTGCCGGCCGGTTGTCCAAAAACTCCGCGGAAAACTCGAGGGCCGCCTTGTCTGAGGTCCGAGCGGCGAGCAGCGGTCGCAGATCCACGATTCGGTACAGATCACAGGAGGTCGCAGAACTCGCCTCGTTCTCTCCCTCGCCCATCGCCTCCATGAAACGAACGGTCGCCTTGGAGAACTCCGGCCCTGCCCACTCCGCCACGTCGCCAGCCCAGCCCTTGGAACCCTGCATCCCGAGTGGCAGGCGTGCCCCGGCGGTACGAACCCGCTCCTCTTGCAAGGTGGCTTCGCGAAGCTCGACCACCCGCCCCAAAGAACCCGCCACCGCCCAGA
>JBEBAG010000377.1:0-9871 GCA_041159065.1 Verrucomicrobiota bacterium
TTCACATCCGAAAAATTCCACTCGTAGGCAGGCAACTGTCCGTTGGGATGCATGTACCACTCCCGCAAGAGAATCAGCAGCTGATCCTTCGCAAACTCCGCATCCACCGAGCAGAAGGGAATCATGTGGAACGCGGTGTCCCACGCGGCAAACCACGGATACTCCCACTTGTCCGGCATCGACAAAATGTCCTTGGCAAACAGGTTGTTCCAGTCGCCGTTGCGGATCCGCAAACGAGCCTCCGACGGCGGTTCGTCCCGGTCCCTCCGCAACCAGTCGTCCACCACGTAGTAATAGAACTGCTTGGTCCACAGCAGTCCCGCATACCCCTGGCGGCAAATCATCTGCTCCTGCGGCGAACTCTCCCGGGGCATCAACCCCCGGTAAAACCCATCCGCTTCCGCCTTCCGATTGGCGAAACATTCCTCATACCCCTCCATCCCCCGAAACCCATTGTCCTCCCCGACCCGGTGTAAGCGGCACCGGATCGTCACCGAAGCGCCCGCCGGCACCTCCACCTTGAAGTACACCGCCGCCTTGGTGCCCTTCCGCTCGGGGTTCACCGCCGCATTCTCCCCCAAGATCACATACCGGTGAAACGCATCCTTCACGTAAGGAACCGCGTTCCGCCCCGCGTTGAAGCTCTGCAGGTTGGTCTCGTTCTCCGTAAACAGCCACTCCATCGTCCCGCCCAGCTCCCCCAACTCCCCGCACTCCGCCCAAAACCGGAATTCCCCAAGCGTCTCGTGCCAAACCACCAACGCCTCCCCGTCCATGCGCAGGAACGGCTTTGCCGCCGGCATCTCGCGGTTGTTCGGCCAGCTCCACACATTGCGAAACCACACGCTCGGCAACACATGGATCGGCGCCGCCTCGGGCCCGTGATTGGTCACCGTCATGCGCCACAACAAATCTTCCGGCGAACGCTTCGCCACCTCCTGCAACACGTCAAAATACCGCCCCTCCTCAAACATCCCCATGTCCGCCAATTCCCACTCCGGACCAAACCGACCCAACCGCTGATTTTCCTCCCGTAAAGCCGTGTAGGGATAGCGCTTCTGCGGATACTTATAGAGGGCCTTCGTGTAGGAATGCGTCGGCGTAGAATCCAAATAATAGTAGCATTCCTTTACATCCTCCCCGTGGTTGCCTTCGTAACCCGTCAACCCAAACAGGCGCTCCTTCAAAATGGAGTCCTGTCCATTCCAGAGCGCCGGAGCCAGACAGAGGCGGCACCCCCAGTCGGTCCACCCCTGCAGCCCGTCCTCCCCCCAGCGATACACCCGGCGACGCGCGTGATCGTGCGGAAAGGTGTCCCAACTGTTCCCGTGCTCCGAATCATCCTCCCGCACCGTTCCCCACTGACGCTCACTCAAGTAAGGCCCCCAACGCCGCCATCTTTTGGTTCCGGCCTTATCTTCCGCGAGTCGTTGGTTTTCCGGGTCCATCACTTCCAGCTCTAGCAGAAGCATCGATTGTTAGTAAAACCGAACACTCATCGTTTTCCTCACTCCCATGCCCCTCCGCCTCCGCTCCCTCCTCGCTTCCCTCCCGTTCTTGCTCCTGCCCGCCCCGCCCATGCACGCCGCGCAACCCCTCCCACCCACCATCACCGAGGAGTCTCAAGTCCCTCCCTACGAACTTCCCCAGCCCCTCCTCAGCTCCGCAAACACCCCCATCCTCTCCCCAAGCCAATGGGAGACTCTCCGCCGTCCCGAGCTCCTGCGCCTCTTCGAAACCCACGTCTACGGCAAAACGCCCCTCGGCCGCCCAGACGCCCTCCGCTTCGTCGTCCGCGAGGAAATCCCCAACGCGCGCGGCAACCAGGCCACCCGCTTGCGCGTCGCCCTCCTCTTCGATGGCACCGAAACGGGCCCCCAAATGGAGCTGCTCGTCTACCTCCCCAACCACGTTCCGGGCCCCGTCCCCGTCATCCTGGGACTCAACTTCGATGGGAACTACACCACCACCGCGGAGCCCGACCTGCCCGTCCCCTCCCACTGGGCCATGGGACTCTTCGCCAACAAACTCGAAAAACACACCCCCTCGCCCGCCGGCCGCGGAATCCACCAACACCTCTGGCCCTACGCCTACGCCCTCGAGCACGGCTTCGGGGTCGCCACCGCCGCGTACGGGGAAATCGAGCCCGACGCCGACGGCTTTGCCCCGCAGGGCCCGCGCGGCCTCGCCCCCCTGCCCGAATCCGGAGCTTGGGGACGCATCGGCGCCTGGGCCTGGGGGTTGAGCCGCGCCATGGACTACCTCGAGACGCATCCCCGCGTGGACGCCCAACGCGTCGTGCTCACCGGCTTCAGCCGCCTGGGCAAAGCCGCCCTTTGGGCCGGCGCCCAAGACCCTCGCTTTGCCATGGTCGCCTCCTTCGGCTCCGGCGCCGGGGGCGCGGCGCTCAGCAAACGCCTCTTCGGAGAAACGGTGCAGCACCTCGTGGCACGGAACGCCGGCTGGTTTACCCCCTCCTTCACCCAGTACGCCGCGAACGAGGCCCAGCTCCCCGTCGACCAACACGAACTGCTCGCCCTCATCGCTCCCAGGCCCCTGCTTGTCACCAGCGGCAGCACCGACCTTTGGAGCGATCCCCGGGGCGAATTCCTCAGCGCCCTCGCGGCCTCGCCCGTCTACCAACTCCTCGGACACTCCGGACTCCCCCCCACGATGCCCCCCGCCTCCAGCCTGCTGGAAAGCCGCATCGGCTACTTCCTCCGCCCCGGCGCGCATGACGTCACCCTCGAGGACTGGCAAGCCCTCCTCCGCTTCGCCAAAAAACACCTGCCCTGACCTCTCCCCCATAAGAAAACTTGTCCCCCCCAGCGCTCCGTCAATCCTTCCCATCCCTATGAAATCCCCCCGGCTCCTCCTCCTGCTCCCCCTCGTCACCCTCTTCCCCACCCTGCCACTCCTCGCCCAAGACGCCCCGGCCGTGGATATCGCCGCCGCCCTTCAATCCATCGCCCCAGCCCTCGCCAGTGCGGAGAAAGCCTTGGTGCTCTGGGAGGAGGCCATCCGGGCCACCCAATTCGCCGGAGTTTCGCGAGAAAGCGCCGCCTTTCGTGAATGGAAAGAAAAGGAGGGCGACGCGCTCAGCTCCCCCCTCGGCAAAAGTGCGCTCCTCCTCTACTTCCGCTGGCTCCATCTCACCATCCAGCGCGACGCAGGCACCCCCGTCAAAGAACTCCTCCCCCAGATTTTTGCCTATTCCCGAGACCTCCTCGCCGACGAACAACTCGTGATCGAGAACGAGGAGGCCATCCGGAAGGAAAAAGAACTCGCCACGCTCGCCAATCCAGGCAACCCGGCAGCCAAAAAAGGGCCGCCCGCCCCCGTGCACAAAGCATCCCACGACCAGAGCCGCAGAGCCCACGACGCCATCCTCAAACGCGGACTCTCCGGAAGCCCCATCGTGCAGTGGCTGCGCCTTGCCGACTTCATCAATCCCGGAGAATGGGAAAGCAACCCCGGCAACTTTGACGGCATCTACCTGAAAATTATCCAGGCCGCCTACCGCGAAGCCAAGGACCCCAAAGCCCTCGAATACTGGGACCTCAAAATCCGCCGCGAAGGCGACGCCGCCGCGCGCACCCGCCTCGCCTTCGACGCAGACAAGTTCACCTCCCTCCAACGCCCCATCCTCCTCTGGAACCGCGCCGAGGAACTCCACCTCATCGGCATGCGCAACCGAGGCATCCTCGAAATGCTGAACCTGATCCGCAACCACCCCCTGCACCCGCAGGCCGCCGCGTGGATCAAACGCCTCGAGCTGATACTCGCCCCCCCCACGGAGGGAGCCGAGGCCGCCCCCACCCCCACCCCGGACGCTCCCAACCCCACCCCCATCCCAGCCAAATAGCGCCTCCCCAAAACGCCTCCATCCCGCGCAGACCCCGATCCGCGCCACATGACAAAGGGAAAGCCGCCGGCTTTCCCTTTGCGTTTGGAGGCCCAAGGCCCGCGCCAACTTTTCCCACGCGCCGGGGTTTAACCCCGGCTACTCCGGCTTCCACTGCCTCCGTCTCCCTGCTCCCCGCATCCTTATGCCCTCCTTCTCCCTCGTTCGCCTCGCCCTGCGCCGTCCCTGGACCGTCGTGGTCCTCGTCCTCGGGATGCTGCTCGGAGCATGGAGCGCCTCCCAGAAAATGGCCCGGGATGTCTTCCCCTCCCTCGGCGTTCCCACCATCTACGTGGCCCAACCCTTTGGAGGCATGGACCCCCTCCAGATGGAGGGATTCCTCACCTACTACTACGAATACCACTTCCTCTACATCACCGGCATCGAACACGTGGAATCCAAGTCCATCCAGGGCGCCTCCCTGATGAAACTCCAGTTCCATCCCGGCACCGACATGAGCAACGCCATGGCGGAAACCGTCGCCTACGTCAACCGCGCCCGGGCCTTCATGCCCCCGGGCACCCCGGGCCCCTTCGTCACCCGCTTCGATTCCGGAAGCGTGCCCGTTGGCAACCTCGTTTTCTCCACCCAAAACCCCCAGCGCACCGTCGGCCAAATGCAGGACGCCGCCCTCAATATGGTGCGCCCTCTCTTCGCCACCCTCCCCGGCGTCTCCGCCCCGCCGCCCTTCGGTGGCAGCGCCCGCACCATCCTGATCACCGCCAAGCCCGAGCGCCTCCGCGCCTACGCGCTCTCCCCAGACGAAATCGTCGCGGCCGTCACCGCCGCAAACCCCATCACCCCCAGCGGCAACCTCGCAACCTCCAACGCGTTCCCCATCGTCCCCACCAACGCTGTCGTCAAAAACATCCAAGACCTCGCCGCCGTCCCCCTCCGCGTCACCCCCGAGGGAAGCGTGTTCCTGCGCGACGTCGCCGAAGTCAGCGACGGCAGCGATCTGGTCACCAGTATCGCCCTCGTCAACGGACGCCGCACCGTCTACATGCCCGTCACCAAGCGCAGTGACGCCTCCACACTGCGCGTCGTCGAACTGGTCAAGGCCAACCTGCCCAAGTTCCAAGCCGCTTGCCCCGACGACATCCACGTCTCTTTTGAATTCGACCAAAGCCCCTGGATCGAACGCGCCCTGCGCGATCTCCTTAAGGAAGGCCTCCTCGGCGCCGCGCTCACCGGACTCATGGTCCTGCTCTTCCTGCGCAACTTCCGCAGCGCCCTCATCGTCGTTCTCAACATCCCCATCAGCATCGCCGCCGCCCTCCTCGCCCTCTGGCTGACCGGGCAAACCCTCAACCTCATGACCCTCGGCGGACTCGCCCTCGCCGTCGGCATCCTCGTCGACGAAGCCACCGTCGCCATGGAAAACCTGCACACCCACCTCCACCGCGGCAGCGGACTCGCCCGCGCCGCGCTCGACGCCGTTTCCGAAACCGCCCTCCCGCGCCTGCTCGCCATGCTCTGCGTCGTCGCGGTCTTCCTCCCCGCGCTGTTCATGGAGGGCGCCGCCCGGGGATTGTTCGCCCCCCTGGCCATTTCCGTGGCCCTCAGCATGCTCGCCTCCTACCTCCTCTCCAGCACGCTCCTGCCCGTCCTCAGCGTCTGGTGGATGAAAAATCCAGCCCCCGCCTCCCCCACGCCCTCCCCCCTTCCCTCCCCCTCCAGCTCCTCCCTTTTTGGAAAACGAACCTCCGCACTTCTCGCCCTCCGCTGGATCCTCGTCCCCCTCTATTTCCTCGCCACCGCCGCCCTCCTCCTCCTGCTCTTTCCCAGACTCGGACTCGAAATCTTCCCCCAAATCGACGCGGGCCAAATCCAACTCCGCTTCCGCGCCCCGAGTGGCACCCGGCTCGAACAAACCGAGCAAACCGCCCACCGCATTCTTTCCGCCTTCGCCGAGGAGGCCGGGCCAAACGAGGTCGCCATTTCCATGGCCCTCCTCGGCGTGCATGCCTCCAACTACCCCGTCAATCTCCTCCACCAGTGGAACAGCGGTCCCGAGGAGGGCGTCCTCCAGATCCAGCTCAGGCCCCATTCCCCGCTGCGCGTCGCCGCCTTGCGCGAAAAACTCCGCAAACGCTTCGCCGCGGAAATGCCCGAGATCCGCCTCTCCTTCGAACCCGCGGATATCGTCAGCCGCGTGATGGCGCTCGGCTCCAGCACCCCCATCGAGGTCGCCCTCTCCGGGAAAGACTTCGCCCTCACCCGTTCCAGCGCCGAACGGGTCCAAGCCAAACTCCAAACCCTCCCGGCCCTCCGCGATGTCCAGATCGCCCAAACCCTCGACTACCCCAGCCTCGAGGTGCAGGTGGACCGCGAACGCGCCGGACTCCAAGGCATTCGCATGGTGGATGCCACCCGCAGCCTCGTCGCCGCCACCGCCAGCAGCCGCTTCACCACCCCCAACTATTGGGCCGATGCCAAAACCGGCGTGAGCTACAGCCTCCAAATACAAACCCCTCAGGCCCAACCCAAAACCACCGAGGACCTCCTCAACCTCCCCGTCTCCGGCCCGTCCGGCCGCAGCACGCTCCTGCGCCACTTCGCCAAAATCTCCGAAGGCTCCGTCATCGGACAATACGACCGCTACAACATGGCCCGCACCCTGAGTGTCACCGCCAACCTCCACGGGACTGACCTCGGCCACGCCGCCCGACAAATCGAGGCCGCCCTCCGGGAGGTCTCCCTGCCCCCGGGAGTCTCCCTCGCCCTGCGCGGGCAAATCCCCCCGCTCCGCCAACTCGAATCCGGCCTGCGTTCCGGCCTCGGGGCCGCTCTGGTGGTCATCCTCCTGCTGCTGACCGCAAACTTCCAAAGCGTGCGCCTGGCGCTCCTCGTTCTCAGCACCGCCCCGGCCGCCATCGCCGGCGTACTGCTCGCCCTCGCGGCCACCCACTCCACCCTCAACCTCCAAAGCTTCATGGGCGCCATCCTCGCCATCGGCGTCTGCGTCTCCAACGCGATCCTCTTGGTCACCCTCGCAGCCAAACTCCAAACCCAAGGCGCCTCCCGCCACGAAGCCGCACTCGGTGCGGTCCGCGGACGCGTCCGCCCCATCCTCATGACCAGCCTCGCCATGATGGCCGGCATGCTCCCCATGGCCCTCAGCGGCTCCTCCTCCGCACCCCTCGCCATCGCCGTGCTCGGCGGCCTCCTCCTCTCCACCCTCGCCACCCTCCTCTTCCTCCCACCCCTCTTCGCCATCGCCGCAAACCCAACCCCCCCAGCCCCCTCTCTCGACCCGGATGACCCCGAATGCCGCCTCCCCAAAGCCTCCGTCCGCTCCTCCACCCTCCCCCCCTCCGCCTGAACCCTCCTCCCACCATGCTCCGCCTCGCCCTCGCTTCCCTCGCCCTCCTCGGCCTCGCCTCCCCCCTGCGGTCCCTCTCCGCCCCACCCACCCCCATCGAGCTCCCCGTCGTCCACCCGTCCAAGGGCCTCATCCACCGCTGGATCTCCCTTCCCGCCTCCATGGCGGCCTTCCAACAAGTCCAACTCCACGCCCGCGTCCCCGGCTACGTCCACTCGGTCCGCGTCGACAAAGGGGACTCCGTCCAAGAGGGACAGCCCCTCGCCGTCGTGCAAGTCCCCGAACTCGAAGCCGACCTGCTCAAAACCAAGGCCGAACTCGCCGCCGCCGAAACCGAGGTCAAACGCCTGCACGAAGCCCGCTCCAAATCCCCCGACCTCGTGCTCGCTCAAACCATCGATAACGCCGAGGCCCGCCTCGCCGCCGCCAAAGCCAGCGTCGATCGCTCCTCCACGCTGCTCGATTTCGCCCAAATCAAAGCCCCCTTCTCCGGCACCATCTCCGCGCGAACCATCGATCCAGGCGCCTTCGTCGCCCCCAATGGCGCCTTCCTCCTCCGACTCGTCGACGCCTCCAAAATCCGCTGCCAAATCCCCGTGCCCGAAATGGAGACCCCGCTCCTCGCCCCGGGTAAACCCGTGCGCGTCACCCTCGACGCCCTCCCCTCCCTCCCCCTTGAATCCCGGATCACCCGCGTCAGCTCCGCCCTCGACCCCCTCACCCGCACCATGCTCGTCGAGGCCGATCTCGAAAACCCTTCCGCCCAAATTCTCCCGGGCATGAATGCCACCGCCAAAATCGCCGTCGAATCCCACCCCGCCGCCACCCTCCTGCCCGCCTCCGCCCTCGTCATGGAAAAAACCGCCGCCTTCGTCTTCAAGCTCGTCTCGGGCAAAGCCGTCAAATCCCCCGTCAAAACCGCCTTCCATGACGGCACCTCGGTCGAAGTCCCGGAACTCAGCCCCGAAGACACCATCCTCATTCCCGGCACCACCTCGCTCGTGGACGGGCAACCCGTCACCCCCAAAACCCTCACCGCCCCGGCCAAGTAACCCGTTCCCCGCTCGCACCCCATGAAATTCTGGCTGCCCTTCCTCCTCTGTGCGGGCCTCGCCCACGCCCAACCCCATTACGTCGACCTCCCCGCCGTCCTCCGCCTGGCCGGGGCCCAAAACGAAGAAGTCGAACTCGCCCGACTCCACCACCAACAAGCCCTTCTCGAGTCCGAACAAATCGGGCAGCGCTTCTGGCCCTCCCTCCAATCCGGCGCCCAGTTCCGGTCCCACCGTGGCCACACCCAGGACATCGTGGGCGAAATCCTGAACACCCAGAAACACCTCTACTCGGCGGGCGGCCTCCTCCAATTCGACTGGACGCCCGGCGACACCTTCTACGCCGCCCTCGCCGCCAAACAACGAGCCGCCGCCCTCGGACACTCCGTTTCCAAAGCCCGCCTCGACCTCCAACGCGAGGCCGCCGATCGCTTCTACGAACTCCTCGCCGCCGAGGCCTCCCTCGCCGTGCTCTCCGAGGAAGTCACCGTCACCGAACACTACGCCTCCCAACTCGAAGGCGCCGTTCAAGTCGGCACTGCCTTCCGCGGCGACCTCCTGCGCCTCCAAACCCAGATCGCCAGACTCCGCATCCAAATCCGCCAAGCGCAGGAGGCTCGCCAACTCGCCGCCGCGCGCCTCGCAGAAACCCTGCGCCTCCCCCCCGACACCGAATTGCGACCCGCCAAAGGCGAGCTCATGCCCGTGCACTCCGCCCCGCAAAAATCCCTCCCCGAATTGCTCCAGCTCGCCCAAAACCGCAGACCCGAAATCCAAGCCCTCAGCGCCACCCTCACCTCCCTCTCCCGGGAACAGGATCGCGCCCGCCTCGGCCCGCTCATCCCCAATGTGCAGGCCGGCTACTCCGGCGGCGGACTCGGCGGAGGCCGCGGCTCCTCCTCCGGCCGTTTCGGAGAACAACAGGACGCCTTCATCGGGCTCAGCTGGAAAATCGGCCCCGGTGGCCTCTTCGACTCCACCCGCCAAAAACTCGCCTCTTCCCGTCATGAGGCCGTTGCCCTCCAGATCACCCGCCTCCGCGCCGCCATCGGTCGCGAGGTCGTCGATGCCTCCATCCGCTCCGCCTCCTGCTTCGAGCAAATCCGCATCGCCTCCACCGCCGTCACCACCGCCGAAGAGATGACCCGCCTCGCCGCGCAACGCCAGGCCAGTCAAATCGGCGTCGTCCTCGAATTCGTCCTCGCCCGCGAGGAACTCGCCAAGGCTCGCCTCGCCCAGGTCCGCGCCGTGGTCGACTTCAATCGCGCCCAATACGCCCTGCGCTTCGCCGTGGGCGAATCGGCAGAGACGCCTCCGAACGCCAAACCCTGACCCCCCCACCGGCAAACCGAACCGCCAAAGAGCTTTTCAGCAACCGCCCCCTGCCCTACCGATTTTCCCATGCTGGGCCGCCTTTTCAGAGTCATCCTTCTCTGCGGATTCCTCTTCCCCCTCCCCCTCCGGGCCCAGACCCCTCCCCCCCCTGCTGCCGCAGCCCCTGCCTCAGCCCCGGAACCGGCCTCCTCCGCCTCGGAGCCAGACTCCGAGCCCTCCTCGGATCCCCGCCCCGACGCCCTCGACCTCGCCCCC
>JBEBAG010000378.1:0-18668 GCA_041159065.1 Verrucomicrobiota bacterium
CCCCCCCCCCCCGCTGGCATTCGGGCGATGGAAGTGGAAGGATGCGCCGGAGAGGCGGGGGCTGCGTGGGGCGCCTGATTTTTCTGAGCCGACTGGAGAACCAATGAGTACCGAAGCCAATTCCGAGGGAGCCGCGGGGTCCGCGGGAGAGACGATGTTGTGGACGGGGCATCCCTCGCAGTGGGTGTACGTGCGGTTTTACGCGCTGTGCGTTTTGCTTGGGGGCGGGGCTTTGGGGGCGGCTCCCTTCACTGGGGGGCTCTCGCTGGCGGGGTTGGTTTTGCCGGCGGGGATGTGGGCGGTGCGTTGGTGGATGACCAAATGCATGCTTTACGAGCTGACCTCGCAGCGGCTGAGGGTGAGCCAGGGGCTCTTGAATCGGCGGTCTGATGAGTTGGAGCTTTTCCGGGTGAAGGACTACACGCTGGAGCAGCCCTTTTTGCTGCGGGTGGTGGGGCTTGGGAATCTGCGGCTTTTGTCGAGTGACTCGAGCACCCCGGTGGTGGAGCTCCGGGCGATTCCGGGAGTGGCGGAGGTTCGGGAGAAGCTGCGCACGGCGGTGCAGTCGGAGCGGGATCGGAAACGGGTTCGAGAGATGGACGTGGACCGTCTGGACGAGACGGGTGGGGTGGGTTTGGCGGGGTGAGGGTGCGCGGGGCAACCTGGGGAGCCCCCGGTTGTGGTGAGGCCTCAGATCGTGGGCTCGCGGGGAGGCTGAAAACGAAAGCGCCGCCATGCTCCCGGAGGAACTGGCGGCGCGAGGTGTTTCGAAGGGCTGGGCTAGCTGATGCGCATGGGCATGAGCACGTAGAGGAAGGGGGATTGGATCTTAATGACGCCCGGGCTCATTTCATCGATGAGGTCGAGGAAGACTTCGTCATCTGGGAGGGCGCGCAGGGGCGCCATGAGGTATTCGGGGTTGAAGGCGATGGAGATATCGGCGCCTTTGTAGACGACGGGGATGGACTCTCGGCCCTCACCGACGTCGGGGGTGTTGGCGGCGATCTCGAGGTTGTTTTTGGTGAAGACGAGCTTCACGGAGTTGCTCTTTTCGCTGGCCAGAAGCGAAACGCGATGGACGGCGGCGAGGAAGAGCTGCCGCTCGAGGGTGACGCGCTCGCGCATTTCGGAGGGGATCACCTGCCGATAGTTCGGGTAGTTCCCCTCGACGAGTTTGGAGACGAGGCGGGTGGAACCGATGTCGAAGGCGACTTGGTTCTGGGAGACGTGCATCTTGAGTTCGCCCTCGTTTTCGACGAGGCGGGCGAGTTCGTTGACGCACTTGGTGGGGACGATGATCTCGACCTCGTCACTTTGGGGAAACTCGACCTCCACATCGACCAGCGCGAGGCGGCGTCCGTCGGTGGCCACCATGGTGAGGCGGTTGTCCTTGAAGGAGAAGAGGATGCCGTTGAGGACGTAGCGGGTCTCGTCGGTGGAGATGGCGTAGGAGGTTTTGCGGAGGGCGTCCTTGAGATCGGCCTGTTTGAGGGTGAACAGCTTGGCGTTCTCGAAATGGGGCAGGGCAGGGAACTCGTCCTCGGGAAGGCCGTGGATTTTGAAGAAGGTCTGGCCGCAACGGATGGAGGCGATGTTTTTCGAATCGACTTCGACCTGGACCTCTCCGCTGGTGAGTTCGCGGACGATGCTGGAGAGTCGTTTGACGGGCAGGGTGGTGCCTCCGGTTTTTTCGGACTGCGCCTCGACCTGACAGCTGATGCCGACGTCGAGGTCCGTGGTCGTAAAGCGCAAATGTCCGTCGTTGGCCTGGATTCTCACGTTGGAGAGGACGGGCAGGGTGGTACGGGAGCTGACGACGTTTTGGACGGTCTGCAAGCCAGCGAGTAGCTTCTCTTTGGCGACACTGAATCTCATGGCGGGTTGGTTTGGAGAAAGGATGGAGGAGAGGCAACCTCTTTTCGCGGGAAGCGGGGGAAACCGAGAAGATTCCTTCCGCGACGTGGGAAGAACGGCACAAGCACGGGGCCGTGGCGCGGGAGGGTCAGCGCTGGAGCTGGTTGTCCAGGAAGGAGATTACCTGTTTGGTTTTGTCGTCCCGGAGCATTTTATCGCGCACCTGACGATGGGCATGGAGGACGGTGCCGTGGTCGCGTCCGCCGAAGGCCTCGCCGATTTCGGAGAGAGAGGCCTTGGTGAGTTCGCGGGAGAGGTACATGGCGATTTGGCGCGGGAAGGCAATGTTGGCCGGGCGCCGCTTGCTAGTCATGTCAGCCAGGCGGACATCGAAGTGTTCCGCGACACGTTTCTGGATCTGGTCGATGGTGACGGCCCTGCGGGCTTCCTCTTGGAGGATGTCCTTGAGGAGCATTTCAATGCGCTCTTCGGAGGGCATTTTCCCCTCGTTGAGGGAGGCGAAGGAGGCGACGCGCATGAGGGCCCCCTCGAGGCGTCGGACGTTGGTGCGCACTCTTTCTGCGAGGAAATTGAGGACTTCCGGGGAGAGTTTGACCTCCATGGACTGGCATTTTTTGCGGAGAATCGCCACGCGGGTCTCGATATCCGGGGGGAGCATCTCGGCGGTGAGGCCCCATTCAAAGCGGGAGACCAAGCGGGCTTCGAGGTTGGCGATCTCGGAGGGGGGGCGGTCGCTGGAGAGGACGATCTGTTTGCGGCCGTCGAAAAGGGCGTTGAAGGTGTGGAAGAACTCCTCTTGGGAGCGCTCCTTGCCTGAGAGGAACTGGATGTCGTCAATCAGAAGGACATCGGCTTGGCGGTAGCGTTTGCGGAATTTGACGATGGATCCGGACTGGATGGCGTCGATGAACTCGTTGGTGAAGAGTTCGGACGTGATGTAGAGGACCTTGGCGTTCTTCTTTTCCGAAAGGATGCGCTGCCCGATGGCCTGCATGAGGTGGGTCTTCCCCAATCCCACGCCGCTGTAGATGAAGAGAGGGTTGTAGGTTTTGCCCGGTCCGGCGGCGACTGCGGAGCAGGCGGCGTGGGCGAACTGATTGTTTGCGCCGACGACGAAGGATTCGAAGGTGTTTCTCGGGTTGAGTCCGGTTTGATTGGGGGCGGCGGAGGCGCCTTTCGAAGCGCTCTCGGGAGCGGAAGGCGCGGGGGAATCCAGGGGGGGGGGAGCCGCGACGGGAGGCGGCGGGGGCTGCGAGCCGCCGAGCACAAAGCGGAGCGGCAGGACGCTGCCCGTGGCCAGCAGCATGGCCGAATCGATGAGGGACTGGTAGTTGCTCTCGATCCAGAATTGATGGATGGAGTTGGGCACGCGGATGGTCAGGCCCTCCCGCTCCAAAGAAATGGGTTCCACGGCTTTGAACCAGCGGTCGAAAGAGTCCTGACTGACCTCGGATTGAAGGGAGCTGGAAATGGCTTTCCAGAGCTCGATGGCGGCGGCGGGAGCGGAGGGTGGGGGGAGAGGGGCGGAGAGGTCCACGAGTGAGAGGAGAAGGGGAGGCAAGAAATTTAATTCACTTTCATTCCCTTCCGGCGGACGGAGGGGCGGAATGCCAGGGGGAGGCGGGGGTTGGCGGAGGCGCCACGGTGCCAGAAAAGGCCGGGGAAGCTGGGATGTTTTGGTGCAAGCTCCTTGAATTGAGCCGGTTGGCTTCTCAGCTGTGCCGCACTGCCCTTTCCGGGGAGGGAGAGGGATGCAATCTGGGCGTAGGGTCTGGAGGGAGCCCAGTTACACAGGCGGGATGGGAGTTGTGCAGGGTTTTTCACAAGTTATTCACAGCCCCTGCGGCCCTTGCCGCTTGGGGCGAGGAGGCTAGGAATGCCCCCTAGGAGGGACAAGGAAAAAGCCGGTCGACGGAACCGGAAAAGTTACGATCGTTTCCCCGTTTTTGTTTGACCGTCTCCCGGGGTGGCGAGCCCGGGGCTCAGGGGGTCTTGGAGGGGGGCGGGGAGTCAGGGGCGTCTGGGGAGTGCGTCGAGCTTCTGCAGATGCGACTGGGCGAGGGCGAGCTGGGAATCGGGGGTCCGGAATGCCAAGGCGGTGAGGAAGGTGACGAGGGTGCCGGCGGCGATTCTCCAGGGGAACTCGATTTTTGGGAGCCAGTCGGGAGCCCAGAGTGGGGGGAGGGCTTGTCCGGCGGCGGGGCTGGGGTGGGCGAGGGCCCAGAGGTCGTTATGGAGGCCGCTGAGGAGGGACACGGCGAGGAAGCCGACCGTCATCGCCAGGAGGTTGCCGCGTTCGCTTCCCCGGTTTTTGGTGAGGAGTCCGACGAGAAAGACGCCGAGGAGGGAGCCGTACGTGTAGCCGAAGATGCCGAGGACGATGGGGATGATGCGGGTGTGGAGGATGATTTTGGCGTAGGCGGTTGCGGCTCCGATGAGGACGAGGGCGAGGGCGAAGAGGACGGTGCTCCAACGGGCGGCGCGGAGTACTTGGGCCTCCGTGGCGTCGGGGCGGATGCGGGTTTTGTACCAGTCCTGGGTGAAGCTGGTGGCGAGGGCGTTGAGGGCGGTGCTGAGGGAGCCCATGGCGGTGGCGAAGATGCCGGCGAAAAGGAGGCCGCGGACGCCCGGGGGAAGCTCGTGGACGATGTAGTAGGCGAAGGGGGAAGATTTCTGGGGATCCTGATAGTGGGTCCACAAGAGCATCCCAACGAGCAGGAAGCAGAGGACGAGGGGGAGGTCGGCGATGCCGGAGAGGATGACCGAGAGGCGGGAGCGCTGGTGGTCGCGCGCGGTGAGCATGCGCTGGACCATGTCCTGGTCGGTGCCATGGGTGGCCATGGTGGTGAAGGTGGATCCGATGAGGGCGGCCCAGAGGGTGTACTCGCTTTCGAGGATGCCCTTGAGGTTTTCCCAGAGGCTGGCGTGGGGGGAGAACCCGAGGTCGATGAGAGCAAAGTCGGAAGGGCCGGTGAGGGTGTTGCGCACGCCGGTCCAGCCGTCGGGGATTCCCCGGAGCAGGCTCCAGATGGCGAAGCCGAGGGATCCGAACATGAGGGAAGCCTGGATCAGGTCGGTCCAGACGACGGCCTTGATTCCGCCGGCCGTGGTGTAAATCGCGGTGACCCCGGAGAGGAGAATGAGGGCACCGATGTAAATCGCGACCTGCTGGAAGGGATCCAGCGCCTGGTGGGTGGCGAGTTCGTATCCCATCACCATGACGATGGCGGCGACGTAGAGGCGGGTCCCGCTGGCGAGGGCGCGCGTGACGAGGAAAAGGCCAGAGGCGGCCGTGCGCGTCCGGGCTCCGAAGCGGAGGGCGAGGTACTCATAGATGGAGACCACGCGGAATTGATAGAAGGGTTTGATAAAGACGGCGGCGATCACGAAGCGGGCGATCACGGTGCCGAAGGCGAGCTGGGCGTAGGTGAAGTTTCGTTTGGCATAGCCCTCGTCCGGGGTGCCCAAGAAGGTGGCGGCGCTGATTTCCGCCGCGAGGATGGAGGCGAGCACGGCCCACCAGGGAATGTTCCGGTCGCCAATCGCGAAGGACTCCATGTTTTGGTCGCCGCGGCCTGCGCGCAGCCCGACGCCGATGATGAGGCCGAAATAGGCGACGATGACGAGGGCGTCTATCCAGAGGGAGGACATGGTCAGAGGGGGGGCTGGGAGGGGGCGGAACGGGAGGAGGGCGGGGAGGTGGGTTTGCGCATGACCTTGGAGTTGCGCCCGCTGGCCTCCCACTTGCGTTTGCGTTCTGGCGGGAGGGCGTCGGGGCCCACCTCGAGGAAGCCACCCTTTTGCTGGAAGAAGTTATACGCCTGGGTGGAGAGGGCGATGAGGTGCTTGGCTCCCTTTTTGGCGGCGAGTTGTTCGGCAAAAGCCATGAGTTTGCGTCCGTACCCTTGGCCCTCGTGGCTTTTGGAGACGTAGAGGCAGGCGAGCTCTGCCACCTCGTCCTCGGGGTAGAGGTGGACGGCGACGCAGCCGACCAGATTGCGGTCGATTTCCAGAAGCCAGTAGTCGTCGAGGAGGGAGAGCAGTTCCGCGCGGGAGCGTTTGACCAGCTCGGCGTTGGCGATGGACTCGCGGATGAGGGCCATGACAGCGCGGACGTCTTTTTTTAGGGCGCGGCGCATCTGCTGGTATTCGTTGGAGTACACCATGGTGCCGATGCCCTCGGGGCTGAAAATTTCGCTGAGGAGCGCCTCGTTTTGGGTGCCGTCCAGGAGGTGCACCCGCGGGATTCCGGCTCGGCAAGCTCGGGCGGCATGCTCGAGTTTGGAGACGAGCAGGGGATCGGAGGCTGCGCGTTTTTTGCGGACGATCTCCTCGGCGTCTGCCACGGAGAGTTGCCGGACGAGTTGGTCGGCGATGCGCAGGGCGCCTTGATTGGCGAGGTAGATGATCTTGATGGCGCGGAGGGCCTCGGCGATCTCCAAGGCGACGGCGTCGGAATTGACGCGGAAGGTGCGTCCCTCCCCATCGAAGCCGATGGGGGGGATCACGGGGATGATGCCCTCGTTGAGGAATGTCTGGAGGGTGGCGGTTTCGACGCGCTCGACCTTCCCGGTGTAGAGGGTGTCGACGCCGCCGAGGATTCCGGCGGGGTGAGCGACGATGACATTGGCGTAGGCGGCGCGGAGGTCGACGGACGCGAGGCCCTGCATGAGTTCCTGAAGCACGGCGTGGGAGGCTTCAATTCCAAGCTTGAGGGTGGTTTCGTCGGTGATGCCGGTGCCGTCGGAGCTGGTGATGGGGAGGCTGCGGTCTTGGGCGAGTTGGGTGAGTTGGGCCGCGCAGCCGTGGACCAGAACGACTTTGATGCTCAGCGAGCGCAGGACTGCGAGGTCGAGGAGCAGGTTGCTGAGGTTGGGAGATCCGGCGACTTCGCCATCGATGGCGACAACGAACGTTTTTTCGCGGAAGCGGGGGACGTACTGGAGGATGCCGCGGAGGTCGGAGACTTTCATTGAGGTGGGAGCCGCCGATTACAAAGGCCAAAACGGCTCGGGAGGCAAAGGGGAAGAGGGGGAGGGGTCGGAAAAGTAGCATGGAACCGGACTCGCGAAGGCTTGCCAGCCGCAGGGCGGTGCCTTGAAATCCGGGGTCGTATGTCCCGTCCGAAGGAGCGCATTCCCACGCAGGGGCCGCAGAGCGGTTTGAACACAGGGGCTTTTGCTGGGCTGAGTGCGGAGGGACTGCCGCTCGGGCGTGGGGATGCGGGTCTGCCGGAGCCGGAGGGGGAGCAACTTCAAGCCAAGCCGGGGCGGGTGGTGCTTCGTCGCGAAACCGCGCGGCGTGGGGGCAAGGAGGTGGTGGTGGTGGATGGGTTTGGTCCGCAGCACAGTGAGGGGGCGATTGAGGCACTTGGGCGCCGGTTGAGGGCGGTGTGCGGGTGTGGGGGGACGGTTCGGGACCGGGTGGTGGAAGTACAGGGGAACCAGCTGGGGCGGGTTCGGGAGTTTCTGGAGGCGGAGGGTTTCCGGGTGGCGGGGGAGCGTTGAACGGCGGTGCGAGGCCGAGGGAGGGCGAATGCGAATGCAGAAAAACGTGCGTATCTTGGGGGGGCTTCTGGTGGTGGTGGAGGGGGTGGACGGGGCGGGGAAGAGCACCGTGCTGAAGCGTTTGGCGGACTGGTGTGCGGAGCGGAGCTTGGATTTTGTCCTCAGCCGTGAACCGACGGATGGTCCTTGGGGGCGCAGGATTCGAGAGTCTGCGGTGGTGGGGCGACTTTCGCTCGAAGAGGAGCTGGAGCTGTTTCTCCAAGACCGCCGGGAACACGTGCAGAACCTGATCCGGCCTGCGCTGGATCGCGGCGCGGTGGTTTTGCTGGACCGCTACTATTTTTCCAATGCTGCGTACCAAGGGGCCCGGGGGGCGGATCCCGAGTCGGTGTTGCGCCGCAATGAGTGCTTTGCGCCTGCGCCGGACCTGGTGCTCCTGCTGGACTGCGATCCCAGGGTGACGCTGGAGCGGGTCCGGCAGCGAGGGGGCGGGGTGGATGAGTTTGAGCGTCTGGATGCATTGGAGCGGGTGCGTGAAATTTTTCTGAAGATTCGGCGACCCGGGGTGGAGGTGGTGTCTGCTGAGGAGGGGCCGGAGACGGTGGGAGCCGTATGTGAACGCCTTCTGGAAAAGGCGGTTGAGGCGAAAGCCGGCGGCTTGGAATGAGTCCGATGCGGCCGGCGAATGGGTTGGGCGCGATGGGTGGGAGAGGTGGTGCTCGGGCCGGAGAATCCTCGAAGGAGACGAGGGTCTGGGGGCGCCTCAAGCAACGGCAAGGGCGGCGTTTGGATCTGGCCTAGAGGCTGGATTCGGCGCGCCTGAGCGCACTCAAACCACACAGAAAACGACACATGAAGTCTATTGGATTCAGGGCACTGGTTCTTTCCATGGGAGTGAGCATTCTGGCCACTCCGCTGATGCAGGCGGCGGATGGGCAGAGGCCCGCGCTGGGGGCTCAGAAACCCGCTGCAGAGTTGCGGGAGGGCGACAAACCCGCGGAGGGCAGCGGCAAGCCCGTGCCCTTTCAGGGTAAGGTGATCGCGGTCGATGCCGCCTCGCACACCTTCACCACGGGAGGCCGCAAGTCCGCGCGGGTCTTTCGAGTGACGGACGCCACGCAGATTCTTTCGAGCAATCAGCAGTCGGAATTCGGGGCGATTGCGGTGGGGGAGTTGGTGCGTGGTCAGGCCTACAAGCGGGGGGACGGTTGGGAGGCGAAGAAGGTCATGATTGGGCCCAAGGAGGAGGCGGCTCCTGCGGATTCGAGCGCCCGGAAGTAAGGGTGGGGAGTCCCTGCGGTTTGCGCTGAGGAATCCCTAACGGCGGAAGGAAAGCCACCGGGCCAGGGCTCGGTGGCTTTCCCATGGGCGGGGGACGTTCCGGGGGTGCGATTCGGATAGGGAGCACTTCGGCGGCCTTGGGGGCGGGTGGTCGGGGGGGCTCGGGTCAAAAAAAAACGCTGGGGCCAAAACTGGAGCTTGCCAAGACGGGGTGCGGCTCCCAATCTCCCAGCCCTTTTCTCAAAAGCTGCA
The DNA here is from genome assembly GCA_041159065.1 of Verrucomicrobiota bacterium. Lineage (GTDB taxonomy): Bacteria > Verrucomicrobiota > Verrucomicrobiia > Chthoniobacterales > Chthoniobacteraceae > Chth-196. The sequence continues at coordinate 8,916 of JBEBAG010000378.1, forward strand.
AACACGTATGTCGACCGAACTCATGACGGAATTGCTCGAGGCGGGTGTCCACTTTGGACATCAGAGCAAGCGCTGGAACCCGAAGATGAAGCCTTTCATTTTCGAAAAGCGGAACGCTCTGCACATCATCGATCTGGGGGCCACCGTGGGGCAGCTCGAAGCGGCCACCAAGTTTCTGAGCGAACTCGCGGCCAAGGGAGGGAAGATTCTTTTTGTGGGCTGCAAGAAGCAGGCTCAAGAGGCGATCAAAGAAGCCGCCGAAGCGTGCGGGCAGTTCTACGTCAACCAGCGCTGGCTCGGGGGAACCCTGACCAACATGGCGACCATCCGGAAGAGCGTCGCGCGCCTCGGCTACATCGAGCAACTCGAGAATCAGCCCGAGTACTCCAAGATGGGCAATCAGGAAATCTCCGCCCTCCGTCGCGAGGGGGAGAAGCTGAAGCGTAACTTGGATGGGATCCGCAAGATGGACAAGCTTCCCGACGCGATCATCGTGATCGACACGGTCCGTGAGGGAATTGCGGTGGCTGAAGCCCGGCGCCTGCGGATTCCGACGATCGCGATTGTGGATACCAATGCCGATCCGGCGTTGGTCACCTACCCGATCGCGGGCAACGACGATGCGATCCGCGCGATTCGCGTGGTGCTGCAGAAGCTCGTCGATGCCATCGTCAGCGGCAAGGGAGGCGGAAGCCGCCCGGTTCAAGATTTGACGGCGGTTAGCGAATAGCCTCGCGGACCGATTCGAGGCCCGGTTTCAGGCAGGGCCAGAGAGACTTCGCTTGGCACGTTCCGCGGGGTTCCGGTGCAGCTTTCCGGAAAAACCCCCGGGGTGCGAAGCCCACAGGGGTCGGTGCGATGAGCAGATCGCGCGCGACTCTGAATCCGACCGGCGCACCCCGCCGGTCGGTCTATTTCCATAAAAAACCCCAAATTCCCAAAACGAAATGAGCGAGTTAGTGATTGATGCCCAACTGGTAAAGACCCTGCGCGAGAAGACCGGCGCCGGACTGATGGAGTGCAAGCGAGCCCTTGCCGAGAACCAAGGCGATTTAGAGTCGTCCATCGATTTCCTGCGGAAGAAGGGAGCTGCAAGCGCCGCGAAGAAGGCGGATCGCGAGGCCAAGGAGGGTGTGATTGCCCAGGCCATCGTGGCTGGTTCGAAGGTGGGCGTGCTGGCGGAAGTGAATTGCGAAACGGACTTTGTGGCGAAGAACGAGGATTTCCGTGCGTTGGGCGACTCCGTGGCCAAGGCGTTCGCGGAAAACCCCGCAGCGGATGTCGAGGCGTTGCGCGTGGCGGCAGTGCAAAAAATGGGCGAGAATATTCAGGTGCGCCGGCATGCCCGACTGGAAGTGCAGGGCAGCGGACTGGTGGCTTCCTACATCCACACGGGGGCGAAGGTGGGGGTTTTGGTGGAAGTTGGGGCGGCCAACGACGCGACCACGCAGACGGAGGAGTTCAAGCAGTTGGTGCGCGACATCACCTTGCAGATTGCGGCGGCGAGCCCGGTATGTGTTTCGCGCGAGTCGGTTCCGCAGGCGTTGGCGGAGCGCGAGCGCGAGGTGTACCGGGGGCAGGTGCCTCCCGGAAAGCCTGCCAACATTGTCGAGAAGATCGTCGACGGAAAGATGGACAAGTTTTACAGCACCGCCTGCTTGGTCGATCAGTCCTTCATCAAGAACCCGGACCAGACCATCGCCCAGTTGATCGCTGAGAAAAACAAGGCGTTGGGCGAGTCCATCAGCATCCGTCGGTTTGTGCGGTTCATGGTGGGCGAAGAGATCTCCGCCTAGAGCGTCGAGAGGGCAGGGAGCTGCGTCCCGTGCGCTCCGTGACCTTGTTTTTCAGAGCGCCGATTCCCTCCGGGGGATCGGCGCTTTGGGTTTCTGGGTTTGCTTTCTGTTTGCGGGGCTGCTTGTCGCTGGAGCGAGGTGCAGTTAGCTTGCGGCACGATGCGTCTGTTTCCCCTCCGTTTCCGATGCGCGCCTTGGTTGGTGGCGGCGTGGTTTGCGCTTTTGGCGGCGTGTTCGAACAGTCCGTATCCGGACTCGGGGGGGGCGAAGGAGGGGCTGAGGCGGGAGGATGGCCAGCCGTGGCGGGTTCGGTACGGGGTGGCCTCTGAGGATCCGCGTTCCCTGGACCCGCAGGTGAGCTATGACAGCGTGAGTCGCCGGATTTTGGAACCCGTCCAGGACTGTCTGCTGGAGTATCATCCGTTCAAGACGGACCCGTACGAGTTGCGACCGTGCTTGTTGGCGCAGATGCCGGAAAAGGGGGAGCGTCCGGGGGGAGGGACGATTTATCGGTGCGAGTTGAAGCGGGGGGTGCATTTCCATGACGATCCGTGCTTCAAAGACGGCCGGGGGCGGGAGGTGCGGGCGGCGGACGTGCAATACAGTTTTCAGCGGATTGCGGATCCGAAGGTGGAGTGTCCGGTGTTCTCGGTGCTTCAGGATTACGTGGAGGGGATGGGGGAGGCGTACGAGAGGGCTAAAAAGACGGGAGCCTTTGATTATGAGCAGGCCATTGCGGGGCTGAAGGTGACGGGGCCGTACACGTTTGAAATCCACCTGAAGCAGGCCTATCCGCAGATGGTGTACTGGCTGGCGATGCACTTCACCGCGCCGGTGGCTCGGGAGGCGGTGGAGTACTACGACGGGAAGGTGCATGAGGGGAAGGCGCGCGACTTTTTCCGGTTCCATCCGGTGGGGACGGGGCCCTTTCGGATTGCGGAGTGGAAGCGCAATGCGCTGATCCGTCTGGTGCGCAATCCGCAGTATGGTGCGACGCGATTTCCGGAGGGGGGCTGGGGGGCGGACCAGGAGAGTTTGTTGCGGCCTCTGGCGGGGGGCGTGCTGCCGATGGTGGATGAGGTGCGCCTGACCACGGTGAAGGAGTCGATTCCGGTATTTATGCTGTTCCGGCAGGGGTATTTGGACGGGATGGGGCTGGATAAGGATTCCTTCTCGAGCCTGATGACCCCTACGCGGGAGCTGTCGGGAAAGTACCGGGAACGGGGGGTGAATTTGCGGCGCTCGACGGAGCCGAGCACCTTTTACATGAGCTTGAACATGGAGGATCCGGTGCTGGGGCCCAACCGGAAGTTGCGGCAGGCGTTGTCCGCGGCGTTTGATGCGCAGACGTATCTGGACGTGTTTTTGAACAGTGTCCCGGTGGTGGCGCAGCAGCTCCTTCCTCCCGGCATCGCGGGGCACCAGCGGGAGTTTCGCAATCCGTATGGCTTTGACTTGGCGAAGGCGCGGGCGCTTCTGGCGGAGGCGGGTTATCCGAATGGGAAGGATGCGTCGGGGAAGACCTTGGAGTTGAACTTCGATATCGCAGCCAGCAGTGCGCGGGAGCGGGAAATGGCGGAGTTTGAGCAGCGCCAGTTTGAACAGTTGGGGATCAAGGTCCGGGTGACGGAGAACACCTTTGCGCGGCTGATGGAGAAGCTGGATCAGGGGAGTTTTCAGATCGCCTCGGGCAGTGGCTGGATGGCGGACTATCCGGATCCCGAGAACTTTTTTTTCCTGAAGTACAGCAAGAACACTCCTCCGGTGGGGAAGAACGAGTCTCGCTACAAGAATCCGGAGTACGACCGGATATTTGAACAGATGGCGGCGATGGAGCCCTGCCCGGAGCGGGAGAAAATGGCGCATCAACTCACGGCGATGCTGGCGGAGGATGTGCCGCAGATTCTGATTTTCCACCGTTCGGCGTATGCGCTTTCGCAGCCGTGGGCGCCCTTTGTGCAGGAGAATCCGATGCTGGAGGGGGGGATGAAGTATGCGCTTGTGGATCCGGAGTTGAGGGAGCGTTTGCGGGAGCGCTGGAATGTGAAGCCGGTTTGGCCGGTGTTTGTTTTGTTGGGAGCCTTGGTGGCCGGGGGGGTGTTGGGATTCCGTTCGTATCGAAAAGTCTAAGCCATGTTTTCGTATCTCATTCGCCGCTTGTGCCTTTCGGTTCCGATTGTGTTTGGGGTGATGCTTTTGACGTTCGTGCTGTTTTTTGTGGTGCAAAGCCCTCAGGCGATGGCGCGTAAGGTGTTGGGGCCGAAAGCCACGCCCCAGGCGGTCGAGAACTGGCTGCAGAACCGCGGCTATGACAAGCCGCTGCTGGTGAATACCGTACCCGGGCGGCCTTTTTATGATTCGCTGTTCTTCAACCAGATGCGGCGCCTTGCGTCCTTCGATCTGGGCAGGTCGGATGTGACGGGACGTCCGCTGAAGGAGGTGTTTGCCAAAGGGGTGCTGCCTTCGCTTTTGATCACCGTTCCGGCGTTTGTGGTGGGGTTGGTGAGCGCGCTTGGACTGGCTTTGTATCTGGTTTTTGTGCGCCATTCTTCGGTGGACTTGGCGGCGGCGCTGGTGTGTGTGGGGCTGATGAGCCTGCCCTCGATGGCTTATGTGATTTTCGGACAGTACGTGGTGGCGCAGCAGTTGAACTATCTTCCGGCTTTTGGGTTTAGCCTCGAGGGAGGCTCGGCGGTGCGTTTTCTGGTTTTACCTGTGGCACTCATGGTGGTGAGCGGTCTCGGCGCGGAGGTGAGGCTTTACCGGGCGCTCTTTTTGGAGGAGATGGGGCAGGACTATATTCGGACGGCGAGGGCGAAGGGGCTTTCCAATGCGGCGGTGTTGATGGTGCATGTGCTGAAGAATGGGATGATCAATCTGATCACGCTGGTGGTGGCCTCGCTGCCCTTCCTGATGATGGGGTCCCTGGTGGTGGAGAATTTTTTTGGAATCCCTGGGCTGGGGAGCGTGCTCTTTAGCGCGATTCAGGCGCCGGACTTCGCGGTGGTGCAGGCATCCGTTTTCCTGGGGTCGATTCTCTACCTGATTGGGCTGATGCTCACGGACTTGTGCTACGCCTGGGTGGATCCCCGGATCCGGCTTCAATAAAACGCCATGGCCTTTCTCGAGCATCTTTGGATTCAGAATACGTTGGTGGCGGGCGTGTACGCGCTCCTGGCGTTCGGCTTGTGGCGGGTGTCTGGCGACGCGCAGTGGGTTTCGGCTTGGCAGCGCCTGAAGCGGGATCGGACGGGGATGCTGTCCCTCGGGGTGGTGGTGCTTTACGTGCTGGTGGGCACGCTGGAGATGGTTCGGTTGCCCGCGGAGCGGGGGACGCGTTCGGTTCTGGATGCGATGAGTGCGTCCATTCCGGAGGAGAAGGGCTACAGCGCGCCTTTGGCGAAGACGACGCTTTCGGTGGCGAAGCCGGAACCGTTGAAGGGGCGCCATGTGCTGGGAACGGATTCGATGGGGCGGGACACGCTCCTGCGCACGATGAAGGCGACGCGGACAGCGCTGCTGATCGGGGGGCTGACGAGCCTGATTTACATTCCGCTGGGGGTGCTCTTGGGGATTGTGGCGGGGTATTACCGGCGGTGGGTGGATGAGGTGGTGCAGTACCTCTACAGCACGATTGCGGCGGTGCCGGAGATTCTGATGTTGGTGGCGATCCTGCTGGTGCTTGGCAAGGGGTTGGGAACGATGGCCGTGGCGTTGGGTCTGACGGGCTGGGTGGGGCTAGCGCGGCTGATCCGCGGGGAGACCCTGCGGCAGGTGGAGCGGCCCTACATTGCGGCGGCACGCGCGATGGGGCAGACGGATGGCAAGATCCTGTTGCGTCATCTGCTTCCCAACGTGATGCATCTGGTCGTGATCAAGTTTGTGTTGGGGTTCTCGGGCTTGGTGCTTGCAGAGGCGATGTTGAGCTACCTGGGAGTGGGGTCGCCGGTGGGCACACCGAGCTGGGGAGCGATGATTGATGCCTCGCGCTCGGAGCTCTCGCGGGAGCCGGTGGTGTGGTGGAACCTGAGCGCGGCGATTTTCGCCCTATTCTTCCTCGTGCTCTCCCTCAACCTTTTGGGCGACGCGTTGCGTCGCGCCTTTGACCCGCGCCGTGGGTGAATCGATCCCGGCGTCTCCTTCCCTTCCGATTCCCTGCCACTCCAGAAACTCCGCAATCCCACTTTCGCCATGCTTGAGATTCGTAATCTATCGATCGACTTCGAAACCGAGGGGGGGCGGGTTTCGGCGGTGCGCGGAGTGGAGCTTCAAATCCGCAATGGAGAAACGCTCGCGGTGGTGGGGGAGAGTGGAAGCGGCAAAAGCGTGACGGGCTTGGCGCTGACGCGTCTTTTGCCCGAGCCTCCCGCCGTTTACGGGTCCGGGGAGATTTTGTTTGAGGGGAAAGACGTGTTGAAGATGACGCCGCGTGAGTTGAGGGCGTTGCGGGGGGGGCAGATCGCGTACGTGTTTCAAGAGCCGTCGACCTCGTTGAATCCGGTGTTCACGATTCGCTCGCAGATCGCGGAGGCCATTGCGCTGCATCGCCCCGAGGTCACGGCGGTGGACGAGGAGGTGGAACGGTGTTTGGAGATGGTGGGGATCGTGAATCCGCGCCTGCGGATGCGGGATTATCCGCACCAGCTTTCCGGGGGGATGCAGCAGCGCGCCATGATTGCGATGGCGCTGGCGTGCCGTCCAAAGTTGCTGGTGGCGGACGAACCGACGACGGCACTGGATGTGACGATTCAGGCGCAGATTTTGGATCAGATGCGGCAGCTGAAGCGGGAGTTGGGCATGGGCATGATGCTCATCACCCATAATTTCGGGATTATTCGGGGGATTGCGGATCGGGTGGCGGTGATGTTTCGGGGGCGGATTGTGGAGGAGGGGGCCACGGAAGAGGTGCTGCGTCATCCGCAGCATCCGTACACGCGGGCGCTGATTGCGTGTATTCCCCAGCTTGGTCAGCGGCGCGCGCGGCTCACGACGATTAATCACGCGGAGATCGAGGCGTTGGGGGGCTGAGTTGGGAGGGGAGGGGGATTGCAAGCTTTAGGGAAAGGGGCAGAGTTCCCGGATGAATGCGCCTGGAGCAGCGACCGATCCGAAGGAGTGCCGCACCTGCTGGTTGCGTCTTACCCAGCGTGAGGTGGAGATCGATCATGGGGACGACCATTTGGGGGAGTGGCGCTGGCAGTTGGTGGCGGCGGGGTTGTGTGCTGTTTTCGGAGTGGCTGCGGCGTGGGTTCCGAGTTTTCCCATCCGCGTCGTTTTGGTGGTGTTGGCCTATGTTGCGGGCGCGTGGTTTGCAGCGGAGGAGACGTGGGAAAAGCTCCGGGAGCGGAGTGTGGATGTGCATTTTTTGATGCTGGCCGTGGCGGCCGGGGCGGCGGCGATTGGGCAGTGGGGAGAAGGGGTGGTGTTATTGTTTCTTTTTGCGTTTGCTGGGGCGCTGGAGCATTTCGCGCTGGAGCGCACGCAGCGGGAGATCCGGGCGCTGGTGCACGCGGCTCCGAAGATGGCGACGGTCGTGCGTGAAGATGGGGGGGAGCAGGAGATGCCGGTGGAGCAGTTGCGCCTTGGGCAGAGGCTGAGAATCAAGCCGGGCGCCCTTTTCCCCGTGGATGCGGAGGTGGTGGGGGGGGTGACTGGGGCGGATGAGTCGAGTTTGACGGGCGAGGCGACGCCGGTGGAGAAGCGGGCTGGCGATTCGGTGATGGCGGGCACCTTGAATCTGTGGGGGGTGGTGGAGGTGCAGGTGACTCGGGTGGCGGCGGAGAGCGCGTTGCAGCGGATCATTACGATGATTCGGGAGGCGCAGCGTCAGAAGGCCCCCTCGCAGCGGTTCACGGATCGCTTTGGGAGCCAGTACACCCTTGGGATCTTGGGGCTGACGGCAGGGATGTTCTTGTGGTGGTGGTTGTGGGAGGGACGGACTCCGTTTGCGAGCGCCCCGGGGCGTCCGAGTGCCTTCTACCAGGCGATGACACTCTTGGTGGTGGCCTCGCCGTGTGCCTTGGTGCTTTCGATTCCTTCCGCGATTTTGGCGGCGATTGCGTCTGGCGCAAAGCGGGGGATTTTGTTTCGCGGAGGGGTGGCGGTGGAGCAGTTGGCGGAGATTCAGATGGTGGCGATGGACAAAACTGGGACGCTGACCACGGGCGAGCTCCGGGTGGAGCGGGTAGAGAGCTTTCCCCCGGGGCGTGAGCGGGAGGTGGCGGAGTGGGCATACGCTTTGGAGCGGCTTTCGAGTCATCCGCTGGCGCGCGCGGTTACCCGGTACGGGAGACGTGAGGGGTTGGGGGAGGGCGAGGCGCTGGGGTTCAGCTCGGTGACGGGCATGGGGTTGGAGGCCGCCACGGCGCGGGGGGAGCGGGTTCGGGTGGGGAGACGTGTCTGGGTGTTGGGGGAGCGGGGGATGGCGATGGGGGGGGGGGCTCGGGATTCCCGAGGAGGAGGCGGGCTTTGGGGTTTCCGAGGTGTGGGTGGAGTGTGGGGGGCTTCTGGGGCGGCTGCGTCTGAGGGACGATGTGCGTCCGGCTTCGAAGGGGGTGGTGGAGGCGTTGCATGCGCGAGGGCTGCATACGGTGATGTTGACGGGAGACCGGAGCGCGGCGGCGGAGCATCTGCGGGTCCAGGTGGGGGTGGAGGAGGTGCGAGCGGAGTTGCGTCCGGAGGAGAAGCTGGAGTTCATCACGCTTCTGGCGAAGGACGGGTGCCGGGCAGCCATGATCGGTGATGGGATCAATGATGCGCCGAGTCTGGCGGCGGCGCATGTGGGGGTGGCGATGGGGGCGCGCGGGGCGGATGCCGCATTGGAGCAGGCGGACTTGGTGCTGATGCACGATCGCTTGGAAAATTTTTTGACGGCTTACGATTTGAGTGTGCGGGCGAGGCGCGTGATTTTTCAGAATTTGCTGATTTCTCTCGGGGTGATTGCGGTGCTTGTGGGGTTTGCGCTGGCGGGGCGGGTGCCTTTGCCCGTCGGGGTGATGGGGCACGAGGGAAGCACGCTGGTGGTGGTGCTCAACAGTCTGCGGTTGCTCTGGGTGGGGGGCGGGAGCCGGGATGCCGCCCACTTTTCCGCAAAAGCCATTTGACGTTGGAGGGTCATTTTGTAGCGTCCGCGGGTCGTTTCGGTCCCGGCGCTTGGATTTCGATGAGCTATTTCCGTCTCACCTGCCTCTTTCTGTTTTTGCTCGGCTGCCCCGCAGCCTTCGGCAGCTACTCCCTGTTCAACTCGAAGAATGCGGAGTCGTTGAAGCCCGAGCAGCGCAGTCTTTTTGGGCCGCAGTCCGGGAGTATCCGCTATGATCGCCGCATGATCCAAGCGGCGGAGATTGCGGCGGAGCGCGCGAGAAAGTCCTCCACGTACAGCTGCTGGCGGTATGTGAAGAACGCGCTTCTGGAGGCTCGGCTCATTGATTCGTATCCGCAGACTCGCTACGCCAAGGACGCGGGGGTGGAGTTGCAGAAGAACTTCGGGTTTCGAAAAATCTCGGTAGACGATCCTTACAAAGCGCCGATGGGATCCATTCTGGTGTACGGGGGGCCCGGCGCGGGGCACGTGGAGTTTCGTTCGAAGGAGGGGTTTGTAAGCGATTTCATTTCGCCCAAGCCTTCGCCGCGCCCCTTGATTGGGGTGTACGTGAAGCCGCGGTTGTGATCGGTCGGCACGGTGCGGAGAGCCAAGCGGGGAGGACGCTGTGGGGGTGAAGCTGAGGGTGGTTCCGAACGCGCGGCGCTCGGAGGTCGTGGGGGAGCACGGCGAGGCAGTGAAGGTGAAGGTGGCTGGGCCTGCGGTGGATGGGAAGGCGAACGCGGTATTGTGCCAGTACGTGGCGGAGTGTCTGCGGGTGGCGGTACGCTCGGTGCGCCTGGTGGCGGGGGAGAAGTCCCGGGACAAGGTGTTGGAGGTGGCCGGGATGGACGGAACGGAGGTGCGGCGTCGATT
>JBEBAG010000379.1:0-6545 GCA_041159065.1 Verrucomicrobiota bacterium
CAGACTCGCGCGCAGGATCGTGTTGTACACAGGCACGCCGTCCACCTCCTGCTGCCAAACCACACTGCGCATCCCATTGTGCGCGGCCACGTCCTCCCGCATCACCCGGACCCCCTGCGCCACCGCCTCCGAGCCGTGCCCGAAAAGCGCCGCGTTCTCATCCACAAACCGCTTCAAAGTCGCATTCGGATCCTCTCCCGCCGTGATCGGTCCCGTCAAAAAACGACCCGCAGCCATCACATGATTGGCCGATCCCGTGACCGGATCAAACTGTACGTCCACCCCGGGAACCCGCCTGCGGAGCGCCTCGAGAGCCCCCTGCTGAGGGCCTGTGAGCTCCCAGAGGGGAAGGCTGCGTTTGTCGAAATTTGCGTGCTTTGAACCATGCGCGTGCCCGTGTTTCTCCGCTTCCCGGGACGCATCTCTCTCATGCTCCACGTCCGAGGCCGCCTCCGCGGGCTGTGCATCCGCGGTGACAGCATCCAAATCCGATCGATCCCGGGAACCCTCCGGTTCTGCCGCCGCCACCGGACTCGCCTGCTCGGCAGCCATCGCCTCCGGATGAGGAGCCGTAGGCCGCATCAACCCGACCAACAGTCCCGCTAACCCGAGAATGACCAGCGCGACCACGCCCCAAAAAAGCGTTCCACTCGAAGAATTGTTACGACTCATAAATTAGGTTCGCCCTCATCGGGTTTTCTCAAACGCCACGACCCGACACACCGAGGACACCCACCCCCAAGCACGAACGGAAAATTGGCGGCGGCTTGCTAGCACTTGCTAGCGGCAACGTCACCTAGCCACATGGCTAGGCTGGCACGGAACGCCTTTTCACAAGCCGCATGTCCATGCGACACAAGTGGAGCATCCCTCTAAAAACCAAGGCAATGCTAACTCCCCCACCATTTTTTGGGGGTCAGCTCGTTCAATCCCCCCCAACCCTACACGCGCACCCACCGCCGCGCCTTCATCTCAAAACGCGGCAGCGTCCCGGCTGACACTTCGCGCACCGGAATTCGCAATGAAAAGGAACGCTCAAACGCCTTCTCCAACGCCCCCGCCACCCCAACGGCTCCCCCACGCACCTCAATTTCCACGTCCACCTCCGCCATCGCCCCACGGGAACTCACGCGCACCCGGTACTCCTCCACCTCTCCAAACGCGCGCACCACCTCCTCGACCGCCGCCGGATACAAATTCACCCCGCGCACAATCACCATGTCATCCACGCGCCCCACAATCCCCCCACACAGTTCCAACCCGCCCCCCCCCCAGCGCGCCCGCACGAGGTCCCCCGTCCGATACCGGAACAGCGGCCACGCGGAACGCCCAAGCGGCGTGAGCACCAACTCGCCCACCCCGCCCTGCTCCACGGCCTCGCCCGTCTTCGGATCCAACACCTCCGCCACATACCGCTCCTCCAAAACGCGTAGCCTCCCCGGCTCCCCCTCGCGCGCAAAGGCCACCGGACCCACCTCCGTCATGCCGTAGTGATCAATCACCTCCGCCTGCGGCCATGCCTCCGAAAGACTCTCCCGCACCGTTCCCAGACTGCCCCCCGGCTCCCCCGCCACCAGAATCCGCCGCAGCGGAGCCTGCGAAAAATCAACCCCCTCCGCTCGGGCCACCCCAGCCAGATGCAACGCGTAGGTCGGCGTGCAACACAGCACCTCCACCCCGAAACGGCGCATCGCCTCCAACCGCGCTACCGTGCTCAGCCCGCCACCCGGCAGACACCGCAAGCCCATGCGCACGCCGGCTTCAAACGCCGTCCAAAATCCCAAAAACGGGCCGAACGAAAATGCAAAGTAGGCCGTCCGTCCAGGCTCCACGCCCGCCAACCCGTACCCCAGCCGCCAGTTCCCCAACATCCACTCCCAGCTCTCCTCCGTGTCCAGCACCGCCAGCGGACGCGCCGTCGTCCCGCTCGTCTGGCAAAACCGCGTGTAGCGGTCCAGCGGCTTGGAAAGGTTGCTCCCGTAAGGCGGATGCTCCTGCTGATCCGCAGCCAACTCGGACTTGTGCGTCCATGGCACCCTGGCCTGAAACTCCTCCCACGAACTAGGGAGCGCTCCGTCGCGCAGCAACCGTCCCCGCTGAAACGCATTGGACTCCACCGCCTCCTCCAGAAGCGCCCGCAGGACAGGCCAACGCCGTTCTGGATTGCCAAGGTTCATCGGCGCTTCCTCGGGTAAAGGGCTCGTCAAAATGACGAAGCGCGCAGCCTCGACCCCAGGCCTAATGGGCCCCCGAAGCCCCCGACTGCACCTGCGCCTGCGCGTTCGGTTTGGCCGCCGGCTTGCCCGGCACCGGCTTGAAATAGGTGACCATGCATCCCCCCGCCGCGGCCAACACAATGCCCAGCCAGAAGCCCGGCTTGATCGTGGCGAGCCCCCCCGAGGGAGGATGCATCGCCAGCGAAACAATCGCGTTCACCACGGGCGCGCCCGAAAACACAATCGCCATCACGACCGAGGGCGACCCCTTCGCCCCAAACGCCAGCAACACCCCAAACGCCCCAATCGCCCCCACAATCCCCGCCACCAAAGACCATCCCATCCCACCCACCGGATATTTCCAGTCCGCCCCCGCCGCCACCAACATCGCCAACGGCGCAAGCACCGCCACGAGGAAATAGGCAATCCCCACAAACAGAAACGCCTTGTACCGGCCATTCACCGGATCCTGCATCTGCATCTGGCCCGTGTGCAGGAAGACCCCGTACACCCCCCAGCTCACGACGGTGAGCATTGCAAACGCGAGCCAAGTCATGCCGGGTGGAACGGAGGAGTCAGAGGGAGGCATAGGAGAGAGGGGTGAGGGACTGGGAGAAGCGCGCGGGGCGCCCGCCCCGAGACTGCGGGGGATGCTAGCGAAAAAATTAGTACGTGCACGTACTAATTTGGAGGGCGGCCCAGACCCTAGCGCGCCACATCCCGGTACTCCGGGATCGCCGTCTCCGTGCCCAGCACCTCGTTGCGCTCATTCAGCAAAATCACCCGCGGACGGTGCCCCACGGCTTCCTCCGGGCTGAACTGCGCGAAATTCATGATCGTGAGCCGATCCCCGATCTTGCCCAGATGTGCCGTGGCTCCATTGAGCTGGATGGCCCCGCTGCCGCGTTCGCCGTAGATCACGTACGTTTCAAAACGGGCCCCGTTGGCCATGTTGCCCACCAGGATTTTCTCGTAGGGCAAAAGCCCGACCCGCTCCGCGAGATCCGAGGCAATGGTCAGGCTTCCCTCGTAGTGGAGGCTGGCCCCGGTGACGGCAGCCCGGTGGATTTTGGATTTCAGCAAAGTCAACTGCATTGCCCCAAACGATGCGCCCGCCCCCCCGCGAATTCAAGACCGCCCGTTCCCGATTCGCCCACTCCCCGGATCCCCGCCTCGGATCTGGACGCCGCGACGCCCAACGCGCATCCTTCTCCCCCCTCCCATGACGTTTCCGTTGCTGATTCTCACTGCGGCGCTCGCAGGCGGACTCGTTTCGCTCGTGCGCCTCTGGCGGCGGGCCTCCTCGCGCGGCGAACGCTGGCTACTGGCACGATTCAGCATCTTCTCCTTCATGGGCTGCCTTTTCCTTGGCGCCCTTCTGTTTCGTCTGCCCATCAAGTACCTGCTCCTCGCCCTGCCACCGGTCTTTTTTGTGCTAGTGCTCTGCCAGAAAGTCCTTCAGTCCGCCCACCGGCGAGCAGTCCAAAAACCCGCCGCCCCGGATCTGGATCGGATGAAACGATTGAACTAAGTACTGTCCCATCCACTCCCACCCTGAATTCCCATGAAATCCCTCCGCTTGCTCCCCAGCACCAAAGCGCTCTGCGCTCTGCTCCTCTCCCTCGGAACCCTTCCCGCTCTCAGCGCCCCCCCGTCCTCAAACCCGGCGGATGCCAAACCCAAAACCACCATGGATAAAGACGCCCTCCGCTCCAAACTCACCCCGGAACAATTCGCCGTCACCTGCAACGCCGCGACCGAACCCCCCTTCCGGAACGCCTACTGGAACAATCACGCCACCGGCCTCTACGTGGACGTCATCGATGGCGAACCCCTCTTTGCTTCCAACCACAAATTCGACTCCGGCTCCGGTTGGCCCAGCTTCTTCCAACCCCTCCAAAAGGGAACCATCACCGAGAAAGAAGACCGCTCCCACAACATGGTCCGCATCGAGGTCATCTCCACCAAAAGTGGCGCCCACCTCGGCCACCTCTTCCCCGATGGCCCACGGCCCACCGGTATGCGCTATTGCATCAACTCCGCCTCCCTCCGCTTCATCCCCGTCGCCGACCTCGAGAAGGAAGGCTACGGCAAGTGGAAACACGTCTTCGAAAATTCCGATAGCCCGGAAAAATCCCAGCCCAAAACCGAATCCAAAGAGGCTCCAAAAAAGTAGCCGCTCCCCCAGCTCAATCCCCTCCTCCGAATCCTCCTCTGAAACCCGGCTCCCCTTCCCTGATGCCCCTCAATCGCCCCGGCTCCGCCCCCCTCCGCGCCCATGTTTGATATCAGCATCCGCGGAAAAATGGTGGAGCGCGCCCTCTTGGTCAGCGCCTATGAGCGCCCCGCAGAAAGGGACGCGGCCGAGAACCTCCTCCTCGAACTCGAAGAGCTCGTCGACACTCTTGGCGTGCCCGTGGTGGACCGGATGCTCATCCACCTGAGGGAGACCCATCCCCGCCTGCTTTTAGGCACGGGCAAGGCCGAGGAAATCGCTCAACGCATCAAGGCCGAGGGGCTTGATGCCCTGATCTTCGACAACGAACTCTCCCCCAGCCAGCAACGCAACTGGGAGAGCCTCACCGGCGTCACCGTGCTCGACCGGCAGGAGGTCATCCTGGACATCTTCGCCCAGCGCGCGCAGACCCACGAAGCCCGGCTCCAAATCGAGCTGGCCCGCATGGAATACGCCCTCCCCCGCCTCACCCGAGCCTGGGGACACCTCGTCCGGCAGGGCGGCGGGATCGGCGCCAAGGGCGAAGGCGAATCCCAGCTCGAGCAGGACAAACGCCGCATTCGGGTCCACATCCTGCGCCTCAAACGCGAACTCGAGGAGGTCCGCTCCGCCCGATCCACCCGACGCAAGGACCGCAAACGCGCCCCCGTCCCCAACGCCGCCATTGTCGGGTACACCAACGCCGGAAAGTCCTCGCTGATGCGCTTGCTCACGGGCGCCGAGGTGCTCGTCGAAGACAAACTCTTCGCCACCCTCGACACCACCACCCGCAAGGTCTCCCTCCCCAACAACCGCCCCCTCCTGCTCACCGACACCGTCGGCTTCGTCCGCCGCCTGCCCCACCGCCTCGTCGAGGCCTTCCGCGCCACCCTCGAGGAGTCCGTCCTCGCCGATTTCTTGATCCATGTGCTCGACGCCTCGCAACCCGAGGTCCTCGAGTTTTATGACACCACGATGAAGGTCCTCGGGGACCTCGGCGCCGAAACCAAACGCATGCTCGTGGTCTTTAACAAAATCGACCTCGTCCCCGAGCGCTCCGCGCTCGAACCCCTCCGCAGCGCCTTTCCCGACGCCCACTTCGTCTCGGTCCATACCCGCGAGGGCATTGATAACCTCCTCGAGCACATGGCAGAGCAGGTCTCCGTAGGCTCCGAGATCTGCCACCTCCAGATCCCCGCGTCCGAGGGCGAGAAAATGGCGCGACTCCACCGCAGCGCCAAGGTGCTCGAGACCCATTACGAAGCCGACTCCGTCCGATTCGTCGCCGCAGTCCCTGGGCGCCTGCTTTCCGAATACGAGCCCTTCCGCGTCCCGGCCTTCTCAAACAGCCCTCCCGATGTCCACGGCGGCCCACACTGAAGCCGAGCACTTGCCCCTGCTCCTCATCGACGATGACCGGAAACTCTGCCGCCTCATCACCGGCTACCTGACCCCGCTCGGCTACGCCGTCACCGCCGCCCACTCCGGCCCCGAGGGACTCGCTCTCGCCCAGGAGAAATCCTGGCACGCCATCCTCCTCGATTTGATGCTCCCCGGCATGGACGGGTTCGAAGTCCTCAAGCGAATCCGCCACTCGAGCGACGTGCCTGTGCTCATGCTCACCGCGCGCGGAGAAGAGGCTGACCGCATCGTCGGCCTCGAACTCGGTGCCGACGATTATCTCCCCAAGACGTTCTCCAGCCGGGAACTGCTCGCCAGGCTGCGCGCCGTCACCCGACGCTCCCAGCGCTCCACGCCCGCCGCTCCCGCAGAGGCCCTTCTCCAGATCGGCCCCCTCCACGTCCACCCCGACTCCCGCACGGCCGCCCTCCACGATCACCCCCTGACGCTCACGCCCGTCGAGTTCGACCTCCTCCTCTCCCTCGCCAAAGCCGTCGGCCGCATCAAATCCCGCGAGGCGCTCCTCGAGGAGATTCGGGAACGCCACTACGAGGTGTTCGACCGCTCCATCGACGTCCACATCTGCGCCCTCCGCCGCAAGCTCGGTGACGACCCCAAGCACCCCCGCTTCATCCGCACCGTGCGCAGCGCGGGCTACTCCCTAATCCATCCGGATGCCCTCGACTGAGCCACCCGGGGGGGGGGGGGGGGGG
>JBEBAG010000380.1:0-3628 GCA_041159065.1 Verrucomicrobiota bacterium
AGGAAAGGTCGGCGCCTCATGGCAGAGGCCTCGAAGGGAAAGGGCGGTCTTGATCCCGCGGATGCCGCTGAATGGGCCGGGGCTGAGCCGGTAGGCGGCGCCCCAGGCAATCACCTGCTTCTGGAGATGCCCCGCAAGCGTCTGCTGCCCCCCAATGCAGGCTTCGTAAAGCCGCACAAAGAGGCGCGGAAACACATTGGCTCCACCATGGACCCCTCCCTGCGCCCCAGCCGACAGGGCGTAGGGGAGCGTCTCTTCCTCGCCCACGAAAACCGGCCACTCCTCCCCATTCCGGCACTGGGAGAGCACCTGATGGAGATAGTTCATGCTGCCTGAACTGTCCTTTAGCCCCAGAATCCGGGGATGCTCCCTCAGAAACCGCACCGTATCCGGTTCGATCACGGTCTGGGTGCGTCCGGGCATGTTGTATAAAAAGAGCGGCAGGGGGCTTTGTGCGGCAAGTTGGTGGTAGTAGTCGCGCAGCTCCGCTTGGGAGGGAGTCCAATAAAAGGGGGGCGCGGCAACCACGGCATCGGCCCCGGCATCGGCCGCCCAGCGCGCCACGACGAGCGCTTGCTCGTAGGAGGGATCGGTCACGCACACCAGCACGGGGACGCGTCCGGCAACCTGCCGGCAGGCCCGTTCCACCAACTCGCGGCGCACCGCGTAGGCCAACCCAGGGCCCTCGCCCGTCGTGCCCAGCAGGAACAGCCCGTGGACTCCGCCCCCCAGCACATGCTCGACAAGGCGCTCCAATCCCCCGGGGTCCAGTGCGCCGGATGCGAGGAGCGGAGTGATCAGGGGAGGGATGATGCCGTGGTACTTCATACTATGTGGAAGCTTCTGAAGGAGGGAGCGAGGGTCGAATCAGGAGCAAAAAAACGACCGACACCAAGGCCACCCCGGCGAACACCCCGAAGATCGCCTGCAGCGGCACCCCCCGGTCACGCAGGACTCCAAAAATCCAGTCCCCCGCCCCGCCGCAGAGCAGGCTGACCATATTCATCAACCCGTATCCGGTTGCCCTGCGCTCCCGGGGAGCGATCAGGCAAAGGATGGGCATGTTGTTGCAATCAAAGAGCCCCCACCCCAAACCAAAGAGCAAAAGCCCGCCAATCGCCATGGAGAGCGTCGAGGCATTTCCAACACAGAAAAGCGCCGGCAAAAACAGAAGCGTGCCGAGCGCACTGGTGTAAATGCGTCCCCGCGCCCGATGGCGCTCCCAGCGGTCTGCAAGGCTTCCCCCTCCGATGGCTCCCACGATGGAGGCGATCTGCAGGTAGAGGATCGCACTCACCCCGGCGCGCCCCTGGCCGAGCCCGAATTTCTCCCGCAAGATGTCGGGCATCCAATCCCGCACCACCCACGCCGCAATGGCAGGAAGGGTGAAGTAGGCCATCATGAGGAGAAAATTGCGGTTGGAGAGCAGTTCCCCCCACGCGTTCCCGGCCGGGCGCGTTCCGTTCTCGGATGCGCAAGGTGCCATGGCTCGGGACGTGCGGCGTGAGAGAATCCAGAGCAGAGGCAGCGCGTACCCGAGTCCCGCGATCCCGGCCCACTCGAACGCCCAGCGCCATCCGAGCGCCGGAGACTCGGCCACATACCCGCCGAATCCGCCCAGAATCTGCCCGAGATAAATCCCGGCCTGATGCACACCGACCGCCTTCGATCGAGTTTGTTGCGAATGCAGTTCCGCGATCAGCGCCAGCGCCGTGGGCATGTAGAAAGCCTCACTCACCCCCATCAGCGCGCGCGCCGCCAACAATTCCCCATACCCACTCACGTGCCCCGTCCACCACGTCACCGCCGACCATCCCCCGAGACTCAAAGCCAGAAGCGGCCCCTTTGAAACGCGGTCCGCCACGAGGCCGCCCAAGGGACTCAGCAGTGCATACGTCCACTTAAAGCTGGCCAATGCCATTCCCCAATTTTCCTTGGAACGCAGATCAGGAAGCTCCGTGGCAATCGCCCCCCGCATGGTGGAAAGCATCTGGCGGTCGAGGTAGTTGAGCAACACCACGGGAACCAGCAGCAGCACCACCGCCCAAGCGAAGGCCCCCCCGGGCAAGCGCGGTGCAACCGCTTGGGAACGGGCAGGCGCAACGCGGGATGGGCCCTTGATTTCCAACATGCTCCGATCCTGACATCCCTTGCGGTTCGCGTCTTTCAATCCCGTCCATTGGACGCTATGACACATCCCACCATGCCGCTCCCCCTCAAAAGTCGCGTGCGTTTGGTGAAGGGAACCGAATTCGGAATGCCACTCTTCGAGTCCGTCGGCGTGATCCAGAGCCGCAGTGCCTCGCGCCTGTCATGGCATGATCACCCCGGCTCCGAGGTGCTTTTCGTGCTGGATGGCGCGACCTCCTACGAAACGGCTTCGGGAAGCCTCCTCGAGTTGCCCGGAGGCTGTTTCACCGTGATCCCCCCGCGCACCCGTCACCGGGGCTCGAAGGATGTGCGGATGCCGGCCACCATGTGCGGGCTGCTCCTCGCTGCCCCCCAACGCCGCGCCGCCTCCACTGCGGGAATCCCTCCCGGGGAGTGGGACTGGATGCGCACGCAGCTGGAGCAGCACGCCCTCACGCCCCATCCAATGGGCCCCGAGTTGCAGCGTGCCGTCCGCACGCTTCGGGAGCGCGCGTTCGAATTTCTCCAGGGTGCGGATGCGATTTCGGGGGCCCTCGGCCTGCGGCTGAGCGCGCTGCAGGCGCTCTTTGAAGCCGCAACCCAATGCTCGCAATCGGCCCGGTTCGGAACCGGAAACGTGGTGGCACGCGCTTGTCTGCATCTCGAGAGCCACTCCGACGCCCCCCTGGATGTCCATGCTCTCGAGAAAATTACAGGCTACGGCCGGGCCCGGCTCTTCGCGCTTTTCAAACAGAACACGGGCCTGTCTCCCAACGATTACCTGCAGCGCTTCCGGCTGCGCAAAGCGCTGGAGCTGCTCGGATCCACCCAGCTTCCCATCACGGAAATCGCCCACACGCTCGGCTATTCCTCCAGCCAGTATTTCAGCAAGGTGTTCCGCAAGTACGCGGGACAAACCCCCAGGGACTGGCGAGCCAGCACTCTCCAGGCCCCCTCCGAGTCCCCCATCTAAACCCCAGCCCGCCTCGGAACCGTCGTTCGCGCTTTCTCCGCAGAATCTCCCCAGATCCCAAGCGATGCCGGATTCTTTCCACCCACGCCCCGCGGGATATCGCCTCCGCCACTGCCCGCGGATCGGCCTGCTCATCCTCCTCGTGCGGCTGCTTACGCATCCCTCCCCGGCTTTTTCCAGCGAGACGGTCCCCACCCGCCCACCGGCTTCGCCCGCCCCGAACTGGGCCTCGCGGGCCGTGGAAGCGTTACCCCCCATCCGCGCCTCGGAACGACGCTTGGCCGCGATTCACGAGAGACTCGCCAAAATGCCGCCCACCCCCGCGATCAAGAATCAGGGCCAGTGCATCGGCTATCACTCCGAATTCGAGCACACCCCGGATCGCCCCAAACAGCTCACCCTCGATCTGCTGTCCACCCAGACCGTCGATTCCGTGGTGCTCGTGCCCGCCACCCTGCCCGCCAACCCGCGAGCCACCTCCAGTTACGGATTTCCCAAACGATTCACCCTCGAAATCGACGACGA
>JBEBAG010000381.1:0-5329 GCA_041159065.1 Verrucomicrobiota bacterium
AACGCCTTCACATCCCGAGCCTGCGTCCCCGGATCGCACGAAACATACACCAACTCTCCCACCGGCATCGCCACCAACAAGTCCACCACCCGCGCACATACCCCCGCCGCCGGCGGATCCAACAGGACTACCGCAGCTTCACGCCGCGCTGCCTCCAGCACCTCCCCAAGCAACACCCCGACATCCCCCGCCAAATACCGCTCCTTCCCCGTCGCCCCACGGCGCGCCGCCGCCACCGCCCCCTCGTGCGATTCTATGCCCACCACTCGATCGAACCGAGGAGCAAACGTACGGCCAAAAAACCCCGCCCCACAATACGCATCCACCAGCAGCGCGCGGCCCCCGCGCATCCCCTCCGCCACCACCCCCACAAGCGCCGAGGCAGCCCCATCATTGGTCTGCTCGAAAAACTTCACCCCAGGCCGCGCAGAAAGCGTCCGCTCTCCGTCCTCGGGGCGCTCCGACCGAAACCGAGCCAAAGCCGCGTTCACCGGCTCCGCCGCGATCACACACGCCTCCACTTCCACCACCTGCCGCGAATCCCGCTCAAAAAAGCCCACGCAACCGCCCCGGACATGCACTCGGATCCGATTCCGATACCCCCATGGCTCCGGCGAGGGCACGGTCGGCTTCACCGGAGCATCGGGAAGCCTCGCAACCCGCGAGAACAGCTCCGCCACCTGCGCCCGCTTCCACTCCAACTGCACCGCATAATCCACATGCTGATAGGCACAGCCTCCGCAGCGCCCAAACACCGGACACCGCGCCACCCGACGCCGCTCAGAGGCGGAAACCACCGACACCAACCGCGCCTCGCAAAAGCGCTTGCGATCCCGAACCGGACGCGCAAGAACGCGCTCCCCGGGAATCGTGAAGGGTACAAAGTACACTTTCCCATCCACCCGTCCCACGCCCGCTCCCCCATAGGCCACCGAATCCACGAAAACCTCCACCAACCCCGCCCCCGAATCCCCGGGATCCACCCGCTCCAAACTCACGGCAAACGGGAAAACCCCGCGTACGAGCGCGAGTAGTCCAGGCGGCTTTCAAAGCCGAGTTCCGGAGGAAACTCCTCGAAACCGTTGTGCACCCAAGGGGTCGCCGACGGAAGAATCGGGGAGTAGGAACCGCGGTTGGAGGGAATCGGGAAGGTCACAATGTCGTAAATCCCCGCGCCAAGACGAGCCAACGTCCGGCCCACTCCAGACACCAAGCCATACGAAAAAGCCGCCGCGTTCCCGTGCCTCACGTTCACCGAATGCCATGTCACCGGGATCTCCGTGGCTCCGAAGGTCACGTTCGACAAGCCCCGGCTCAGCTTCCGGATCGGGTTCTGATCCATCAGGTAGGGATCGTGAATGTCCGCGCGCGAACCACCTGCGGACAACGCAAGCACACCGCAAACAACAAGGAGGGAACTCTGGAGGGATTTCACGGAGGTGATTCTTACCCCTTCAAATCCCCCGAAGGCAACCGTCAAACCACCCCACGCCCGCGAAAATCCCCTCCCTCCTTTTCCCGGTTGCAGACCCGATCCCTCCAGCGTAACCGCTCCCCTGCCCATGGCTGATCCCGCCACACTTCTCGACGCACTCGCACAATCCCCGGCCTTTGCCCCCCTTCCCGCCGCCGCGCCGCGGAGGGCCTCCCGCGTACCCCCCTGCTGGGATCACCTCACCCCAAACGCCCACCCCCCCCTCGCCGCACTCCTCGCCCGAAACCATTCGGGACGCGTCTGGCTCTGCTTCCCCGATTCCCGATCTCAGGAAAAGGCTTTCTCCTGCCTGCAATCCTTCCTTCCCTCCCCCCTCTTCTTTCCGCAACCCGAGGTCGCCCCGGTGGAGGGCGCTCTTCCCGACCCCGAAACCGCCGCAGAACGCCTCGCCACCCTGCAGACCCTTGCCCTCCCCCCCGCTCCGGCCCAAACCATCGTTCTCAGCTTCCAATCCCTCTCCTCCCAAGTTCCCCGTCCCGAGGCCCTCCGCAAAGCCGAATTCCGCCTCCACGTCGGCCAAACCCTCCACCGCGACACCCTCCTCGAACAACTCCAGCAGCAGGGCTACGAAATCGTCCCCCAAGTCTCCGAGCGCGGCCAAATCGCCGTCCGCGGCGGAATCCTCGACCTGTTTGGCTTCGCCCACCTTCAACCGCTCCGAATCGAATTTTTTGGCGATGAAGTGGAGTCGATCCGCCGCTTCGATCTCGACGCCCAAACCTCCGTCGAATCCCTCCAGGAGTGCGCCCTTCACCCCCTCGATCCGCCGGAGGCCACCTGCCCACTTTCCGAACTCATCGCCCCCGAGGACCTCGTCGTCTTCTCCGATGCCCAAACGGACGATGACCCCATTCCGCTCCCGGAACTCACACACCCCCAACTCCTCCTCCTCCTCACCGGGCCGGCTCCCGGCTCCTCGCCATCCCAACCCGCCCGGACGGAGTCCTTCGCCTCGGCCTGCTTCGAAACGGGTCTCGCCCCCTTCCATGCGGGCGATCTGATTGTCGATGAATTCAAGCGCGAGCAACTCTTCGCCCAACTCGCCCAGTGGCGCAACCAGGGCTGGAAAGTCTTCCTCTTCACCCAAAACGAGGGCGACCAACAGCGCCTCCAGGAAATTCTCCCGCCCGTCGAGTCCGACGCCCTCCTCTGGTGCCATGGTCAGCTGCCGGGAGGCTTCCTGTGCCCAAGCGCCCGCGTCGCCGTGCTCACCGACGTCGACATCCTCGGCCGCTCCACCCGTCCCGCCCACACCCGCTCCCGCCGGCTCGCCGAAAGCCTGCAACACGCTCCCATCGACTTCTCCGAGTGGAACGAGGGCGAACTGGTCGTCCACCTCGAGCACGGCATCGCCCGCTTCGAGGGGCTCCACGAAATTCCTCGGGAAGGCATTCCCGAGCAGGTGCTCGTCCTCAGCTTCGCTCACCAGGCGAAAATGTACGTCCCCCTGGAGCAAAGCGGCGCAGTCGCCCGTTACGTCGGCATCGGAAAGAAAAACCCGCCCCTCAGCGAACTCGGGGACGGCAAATGGGCCCGCGCACGCAAAAACGCGGAGCGCTCCGTCTTCGACTACGCCGCGCGACTCCTCGCACTCCACGCCGAGCGCGAAACGTGCATCGGAAACGCCACCGCTCCGGACACCCGGTGGCAGAAGGAATTCGAGGCCGCCTTCCCCTACCGCGAAACCGCCGACCAACTCACTGCCATCGCCGCCACCAAGGCCGATATGGAATCCGCTCGCCCCATGGACCGCCTCATCTGCGGCGATGTCGGCTTTGGCAAGACCGAGGTCGCCATCCGCGCGGCGTTCAAGGCCGTCATGGGAGGCAAACAGGTCGCCATGCTGGTTCCCACCACCGTCCTCGCCGAACAGCATTTCCGCAATTTTCGCGAGCGCATGAGCGCGTTTCCCGTTCGCATCGAAATGCTCTCCCGCTTCCGAACCCCCGCCCAGCAGCGCGAAACCCTGCAGGGCGTCCGGGAGGGCTCGGTGGATATTGTCATCGGCACCCACCGCCTCCTCTCCTCCCAAATCGAATTCCGTCAACTCGGACTGGTCATCATCGACGAGGAACAGCGCTTCGGGGTCCTCCACAAGGAGCGGCTCAAGGAACGCTTCCGCCTCATCGACCAGCTCACCCTCTCCGCCACCCCCATCCCGCGCACCCTCTACCTCTCCCTCATGGGTGCACGCGACATGAGCACCCTCGAAACGCCTCCCCTGAACCGCATTCCCGTAGAAACCCTCATCTGCCCTTACGACGAACGCCTCATCCGCGACGCCATCCAGCGCGAACTCGCCCGCGGCGGCCAGGTCTTCTTCCTCCACAACCGCGTCGAATCCATCCATCGCGTGCGGGACAGACTGCAGCAACTCCTTCCCAAAGCCCGCTTTCTCATCGGCCACGGCCAGATGGACGAGGACGAACTCGAGGAGGTCATGCACGCCTTCGTGCAGGGACGCGCCGATGTCCTCATCTCCACCACCATCATCGAAAGCGGCATCGATATCCCAAACGCCAACACCATCCTCATCGACCGCGCCGACCGCTTCGGACTCGCCGACCTCTACCAACTCCGCGGACGCGTCGGACGCAGCAACCACAAGGCGTACGCTTATCTGCTCCTGCCACGCAACCTCCTTACCCAAGGCGAGGCACGCCGCCGGCTCCACGCCATCAAACAGTACTCCTCCCTCGGCGCCGGCTTCAAAATCGCCCTGCGCGACCTCGAAATCCGCGGCGCCGGAAACATCCTCGGCACCCAGCAGAGCGGCCACGTCATCGCCATCGGGTTCGACCTCTACTGCACCCTGCTCAAACAGGCCGTCGCCAAGCACAAAGGCGAGTCCCTCCCCGGCAAGGCGGACTCCCAGCTCCGCCTCGATTTTGTCGCCTCCCGCGAGCCCGATTTTCTCGCCTCCCCCGAGGGCCAGAAAGCCCCCGCCTTCCTGCCCGTCGCATACATCACCGACTCCAAGGCCCGAATCGCGGCCTACCGCGCCCTCGCCGAGGCCGCCAGCCCGGAGGATCTCACCCAACTCCGCTCCCAATGGTCGGACCGCTTCGGGGCACGCCTTCCCGAGGCGGCCGAGAATCTGATCACCCTCGCCTCCATCCGCAGAGCCGCCGCCGCACGGCAGATCTCCCTCGTCGAAACCAAGGATTCCAAGGTGCTCCTCCATCGCCGCGGCGACTTCGTACTCATCGGCAACCGACTTCCCAGACTCCCCGCAGACTTGCCCCCCTCCCAGCGTCTACACGCCCTTCTCAAACTGCTCGAGTCGCTCTGATCCGCCCCGGAGAGTCTCCTCTCCGTCCCGCGGCGGGAAGACCACCAGAGAGCCCCCACCGAGCGCTGGAGCGTCCTGCTTTCCTTCCCCCGAAGCAGACCTCCAAGCCAGGGACGCGCTCCGATTCAGACTGGGGCCCCCTCGCGGGCCTCACTCATGCCCGCGCACCCATTCCCGACTGATAACCCGCAACCCGCCCCAGCTTCCGTCCCTGCGGTCACCCGCAACCGGCTTCGGAGCTGCTTCCAATTTCTGCCGATTGGACTCCAGCTCATCCTCATGGGAGTGGTTCCCAAGGCCGCCGCTCTCCCCCCGGAGACTGCCGAACTCCAGCCCACACCACCCGCCCAGGGCCAGTCGGACGCCGCATTTCTGCACCACCTGCTCCTGCTCGGGGAGCCGCTCCTGTCCCCCCCGGCTCCCCTCTCCATCGAATCCGAACTCCCGGACTCCTCCCCCTCACTCGCCTCTCCGCCCCCCTTCCTCGTCCCACGCCCCCCTGACAAATCCCAGCTCCTGTCCCCCTCCCCCAGATTCTCCCT
>JBEBAG010000382.1:0-3758 GCA_041159065.1 Verrucomicrobiota bacterium
CGTGGGAGCGCGGGGCGGCCGGGAGTACCTGCTGGAGTCGATTGTGGATCCGAATGCCAAAATTGCAGCCGGTTACGAGTCGGTGATGGTGCATACGAGGGACGGAGTCATCCACGCGGGAATCCTCCGGGAGGAGAACGGCAAGGAACTGATTTTGATGCCTCCGAGCGGCGTGGCGGAGGTGATTCAGAAGGACCAAATGATGAGCCGGGAGAAGGGGGTTTCCGGGATGCCTCCGCTCGGAATGGTGCTGAGCAAGCGCGATTTGCGGGACTTGGTGGAGTATCTTTCCAGCCTGAAATGAGCGACGGTTTTGGACCTTCTTGGAACTCTGGATTCTCCATGAAAAAAGCGACTTTTTGGGCGGCCGCGTGGGTTCTGTTTACCGGGGCATTTGCGGATGCGAAGGAACTGCGGCTGGGGATCATCGGATGCGATACTTCGCATGTGCCCGCATTCACCAAGATTCTCAATGATGCGGGGCATCCAAAACACGTGCCTGGTGCGAAGGTGGTTGGGCTGTACAAGAGTTTCAGCCCGGAGATTGCCTCCAGCGCGGCGCATCAGGAGGATTATGCAAAGGAGGTGGTGGACAATTGGGGGGTACGCATCGAATCCAGCGTGGAGTCCTTGCTGGCTGGCGTGGATGCGGTTCTGATTGAAACCGTGGATGGTCGCCCCCACCTCGGGTACGCAAAGGCGGTGATCGCCGCCGGAAAACCGGTCTTCATCGACAAACCGGTGGCGGGGTCGCTGAAGGATGCGATGGAGATTTTTCGCTTGTCAAAGGAGGCCGAGGTGCCGGTGTTCAGTTCCTCTGTTTATCGCTTCTATCAATCAATGAAGGATTTGTGTAAAACGGATGTGGGAAAGGTTCGGAGTGCTCTCTCCGTGGGGCCTGCCACTCTGGAGCCCACGCACCCAGATCTTTTCTGGTACGCGGTTCATCCTGCGGAGGCCTTGTACGCGGTGATGGGGCAGGGGTGCGAGTCCGTGACGCGGACCCAGACGGACTCCTGCGAGGTGGTGACGGGCGTTTGGAAAGATGGACGCGTGGGAATTTTGCACGGACTGCGCAATGGGCCCTCCTATCACAAGGTGACAGTTTTCGGCACCAAGACGGTCCTCGAACAGAGGGCGGAACCGCATGACTATTCGCCCTTGGTGGCGGAGATCGTGAGGTTCTTTGAAACGGGTATTTCTCCGGTGCCTGCGGAGGAGACTTTGGAACTCTTCGCGTTCATGGAAGCAGCGGATGAGAGCAAGCGCGAGGGGGGGCGTCCGGTGAGCTTGGCGGAGGTGGTGCGCAAGCATTCTCCGTAAATGCGTTGACGGCTGCCGGAGCGCCCCGAGGGCAGAAAGACGCTCCCATCGCTGGGGCCGTGCGTGCCCCCAAACTCAACGGTTTCCGAAGAGCCGAAGCGCGTAGCCCTTCAAGATAAACACGTTGAGCAAGAGGCAGCCCACGGCCTGCACCCATCCCGTCCAGGGATCCTTCATTTTGAAGCGGACCCCCAAGGCCACGAGCATCATCAGGCTCAGTCCCAGCGCGGCCAGCAAGGCGAGCAGGGGGTAGGCGTATCCGAGCAGCAGTCCGATACCGGCCGCAATCTGGAGCGTGCCCGTGAGGGATCGCAGGTGGGGTAGCCCGTACCGCACAAACTCGGCGCGCATCGCCCGGAGGGTGAGGCAGCCCGCTCCGTAGCCCAGGAAGCCGAGCGCAGAAATGGCTTGGGCGGCTTCTAAAAGGTGATTCATTCGAGGGGGTCCGACCTTGGAACTCCAGCAGCGCTTGGCCGTTCCACAATCCAATTATGGCCCGCAAATGAAAATCGTATCGCTGACTGTTCAGGTTCTGGTCGCCCTTGGGCTTCTCAATGTGTGGCTGCTGCGTTTTTCCAAGCCGACTCCCTACCGGGGCGGCAAGGCGCACTCGATGCCTGAGGAATTCGCGGCCTACGGCCTCCCCTCGTGGTCTCTGTGGGTGGTGGGCGCAACCAAGGTGGCCTGCGCCGTGGCCCTCCTCGTGGGAGTGTGGGTGCCCGCGCTCGTCGTGCCCGCGGCCGGGATCATCAACCTCCTGATGCTTGGAGCCATCGCCATGCACTTGAAGGTGCACGACCCGCTCAGGAAGTCGGTTCCCGCGACCCTCGTTCTCGCGTTGAGCGCCCTGGTGCTCGCGAGCACGGGTTCCTGGTAGGCGGGCGGATGCGCGGCGCCCCATGAAGGGGCGCGCTGGGGGCGGCGCCGCGGGGGCACCGGGCCGCCATGCTAAGTTTTCGGAATCTGGTTGGTGGAGCGGGCGGGACCGGATGTTTCCTCGGGCCTTCCCCTCTTTTCACCCCAAACATTCGCCATGAATCATGCCGCTGCCTCCCACACGCGTTCGTTTCGGCCCATCCTTCGCCTGCTTCTCAGGGGGCTCCTCTGCGTTCTGCTCGGATGGCTTCACGTAGAGGCCCGGAGCGCCACCGTTCGCCCTTTCGAAGCCGGGGATCGCATCTGTTTTCTA
Source organism: Verrucomicrobiota bacterium (assembly GCA_041159065.1). GTDB lineage: Bacteria > Verrucomicrobiota > Verrucomicrobiia > Chthoniobacterales > Chthoniobacteraceae > Chth-196. Next base: position 2,513 of record JBEBAG010000382.1, read on the forward strand.
GGTGACAGCATCACCAAGGGGGGCAGTTATCATGCGCTTTTGGAGCTCTTTTACGCCCTCCGGTTTCCCGGCCGGACCATGGAGTTCTTCAACTGCGGCGTTGGGGGGGATCGTGCCAAGAGCATGCTCGGCGCCTCGAGCTACCGGATCGAAACGGACGTGCTATCCCATCGTCCCACCGTCATTACCGTGATGCTGGGGATGAACGATGTGGAACGGGCGCTTTACGCCCCGGCCACGTGGGAGCGCGATAAGGCCGCACGCGCCGCAGCGCTCGAAACCTATCGGGCAAGTGTGAAAACCCTGGTCCAAACCCTTCAGAAATCGGGGGCCCACGTGATCCTGCTTTCCCCCACAATCTACGAGGAGTCTCCGCTGGTTGAGAAGAAGGAGGGGTTGACTGGAATCAATGCGGCGCTGGCATCCTGCGCTCGTTTGCTCCGGGAAATCTCGCAAGAGCTGCACACGGATTTTGTGGATGTGCACACGGTCATGGACGCGCTCAATCAGGCCCAGCAGGCGAAGGTCCCCGCTTTTTCCATCACGGGGGATGGTCAGTCCTGGAATGACCGGGTGCATCCGGGGCCGACTGGGCATTTTGTGATCGCCCATGCCGTGTTGTCCGCGCAGGGGGTGGTGCCCCAAGCCCCGGCGTTGCCCCTTCCTGGGCAGAGGGTTCCGGGTTTTTCCGCTTCTGAAATACCGGCTCCGTTGCTGGCGCTGGCGGAGGAGCGCCGTCGGGTGGGAGAGGAACTTCGCGAAACGGCCACCTTTCGGTATGCGATGGTGAAGGAGGGGCTGGATCCGACCGACTCGGCGTTCGGGGAGTGGCTAAAAGAGAAGCGCACGGCGATCGAGCGTCTGGGCCGGACCGCGCCGTGGCTCGATCGGGCGCTTCGGGTTCTTGAAAAAGAGAAGGAGCTGGAGCGGCGCTGCGAGAGGCTTTCCGTTGAAATCCGGGAAAAAGCGGCCTCGCTCGCAGTGCGCCCGGCGGGAAGCGGGCGATAGGGGATCGGTTTCTTGAAGATCAATGCGTGGGCTGCCCGCTCGCTTCGTTTCACTGCGCGGCCCCGCGTGGCTGGGGCGACGTACTGAGCGGGCCTGAGGAGGTCTCCATGCTGTTTCAATCCGCGCCCCCCGCGTGGGGGGGCGACCTTTTCCGCGTGCTCCTTCAGCATCTGCGCGCGGTTTCAATCCGCGCCCCCCGCGTGGGGGGGCGACTTTTGTGGGGTCCGGTGTAGTCTGG
>JBEBAG010000383.1:0-9359 GCA_041159065.1 Verrucomicrobiota bacterium
CTGGGCGGTGGCGCCAAAGAACCCCTCGCGGGCGAGCATTCCGCACAGGGCGAGGTGGGTGAAGCCGCCGCCGACGGTGGTGAGAAACTCGCGGCGCCGGACGTTTCCGCAGAAGGAGGAGGGCTGGGAGTGCATGGTGGGGAGCGGGTTGAGGGGTTAGTCGAGGTAGAGAAACTCGTTGGAGTTGAGGAGGAGCAGGGCGACGCGTTGGAGGGCCTCCTGCGGGGGGAGCTGGAGTTCGGTTTGGAACTTGCGGAGCGTGTTCAGGCAGAGCGCGATTTCCTTGGGCGCGGGAGGCCGTTGGAAGGCGAGCTGGAGGCCGCGGCGGACCTGGGCCTCGGGGGCGTCGCCGGCTTCGCGTTGGAGGCGTTTGGCGAAGAGGCTGGCCTGTTCCTCCATGAACTCGGAGTTGAGCATGCCGAGGGCCTGGGTGGGCACGGTGCTCGTAAACCGCATGGCGCAGGGGGAGTCGGTGGTGGCTTGGTCGTGGTTGGAGAGGAGCGGCACTGAGAGGCTGCGCTTCACGTGGACGTAGACGCTGCGCCGGGCGCTTTGCTCGGAGGTCTGCTTGGGCCAGCCGGCTCCGGGGCGGGACTGGGTTTCCAGCACGGCGGCTGGAAGGGGCGGGTAGACGGGCGGCCCGAAGGGATCGAGCCGGAGGGTGCCCGAGGCGGTGAGGAGGGAGTCGCGCAACTCCTCGGCGGTGAGGCGGCGCATGGGGTAGCGCCAGAGCAGGCGGTTATCGGGGTCCTTGGCGAGGGACTCGGGGCTGGCGGTGGAGCTGCGCTGATAGGCCTCGGAGTTCATGAGCAGCCGGTGCATGGACTTCAGGCTCCAGCCGTTTTGCACGAAGCGGTGCGCGAGATAGTCCAGGAGTTCGGGATGCGAGGGGGCCTCGCCGAGCCGGCCGAACTCGTTCGAGGAGGGCACAATCCCGCGGCCGAAGTGATGCTGCCAGAGCCGGTTGACGAGGACCCGGCTCACCAGGGGGTTCTCGGGGCGCACCATCCACTCCGCGAGCGCAAGGCGCCGCCCGGAGGAGGTCTTCCCCTTCGGAACAATCTGGGCCGGAACCGGGGCGGTGGCAGCCGAGAGCACGGCGGGATAGGCGGGCACGACGGGGTCTCCGAGGTTCTGGGGGCTGCCGCGCTTGTGGATGGCGAGGGGCTCGGGGGTGGCGCCGTTTTCGGACACGGCGCTGAGGGGGGTGCCGAGGGGTTTCTCCACGAGTTCGAGCCACGGGACAGAATCGCAGGGTTTCAGAGCGAGCAGGGCGGCCTTGAGTTCGGGGGCCTTGGGGCCGTTGAGGAGGCGGGCGGCGGTCTGGATCGGGGATTCTCCCTGGTAGAAGGAAATCGCGGGGAGGGCGCCGTCCCGGGTGAGGGAGGTGCGGATGGCGAGAACGTTGGAGCCGGTGTGGAGGGCGTTCTTGAGTTTGGGGAGCTTGGAGAGGTCGAGGAAGCGTTTCCCCGGGGGCAGATTGGGGGCGCGGAAAACGGAGGAGCCGTTCAGAAAGACCTCGGTGTCGCCGGCGTAGTGGATTTCCAGACCGAACTTTGCGGGGACTTCGGAGAGGCCGAAGCGGGCGCGCATCCAGATCGGCTGGCCGGCTTTTGCGGAGGGTTCCGAAGTGGAGGACCAGGCTTCCGCGCTGAAGTTTTCCGCGCGCCAGTGGGGGCCGGGGTCGGTGGCGGTGTGGCGCCAGGCGTTTTCGGGACCGGCTTTGGGGTGGACGAGCACGGGATCCGCGGCGGGGGTGGGGGACTTGGCGGCGGGGGCCGGGTTGGCGGCGAGCCAGTCGAGGAGTGCCTGGGCGCGTGGCTGGTATTCGCGGTCGAGGGCCTCGATTTGCTGGCGGCGTTCCTGGGCAAGACGGGCCCGTTCCTCCTCGGCGACCCACATCACGGGTTGATGGCGGGTGGCGCCGTAATCGCGCATCCCGTGGAAGAAGGCCATGAAGCTGTAGTAATCCTTTTGCGAGAGGGGATCCTTTTTGTGGTCGTGACAGCGGGCGCACCCGAGGCTCATCCCGAGGAAGGTTTCGGCGGTGACGAGCACGTTGTCGGCGAGGAGGTCGTACTTTGCGAGGAGCCGGTCGGCGGGCTCATCATCGTACTGCATGAGGCGGAGGAACCCGGTGGCGGTGAGGCTTTCGCGGGTGGGCTTTGGAAGTTCGTCCCCGGCCAGTTGTTCGGTCAGGAACTGGTTGTAGGGGAGATCCTTGTTGAAGGCTTCGATGAGGTAGTCGCGGTAGCGCCAGATGTGTTCCTTGTCGCTGTCGCGCTCAAAGCCTTCGCTCTCGGCGTAGCGCACGAGATCCATCCAGTGGCGGGCCCATTTTTCGCCGTACTGCGGTTTGGCGAGGAGGGAGTCGACGAGGCGGGCGAAGGCGTCTGGAGCGGGGTCTGCGACAAAGCGTTCCACCTCCTCCGGGGACGGCGGGAGGCCGGTGAGATCGTAAAAGGCGCGGCGGATGAGCTGCGCTTTGGGGGCGCGTCCATTGGGGTGGAGTCCGGCCTTGGCGAGGGATTGGGAGAGGAGGACGTCGACGGGATTCGGGGTTGGGCCGTTCTGGGGAGCTGCCGGAAGCGTCGGGGGTTTGACGGGTTGATAGGCCCACCACTGGGCGCCGTCCTTGGCGGAGGGCGGGGCGGGGTGGGCGTCGGCGGTCTGGACGGGTTTGGCTTCCAGTGCGGGGTCGAAGGGGGCTCCCAGGGCGATCCACTGCCGGAGGATCTCCAGCTCCTCCGGGGGCCGCTTCCCTGCGGGCGGCATTTCATGGTCGCCGTCGCGGTAGCTCATCATGTCGAGGAGCAGGCTTTTGGCGGGGTTGGAGGGGTCGATGGAGGATCCGTTTTCCCCTCCCTTGAGGAGGGCCTGGCGGGAGGTGAGGACGAGTCCGCCCTTGATCTTCTCTCCGCCGTGGCACTTGACGCAGTGCTGTTTGAGGAGCGGGTGGACCTTGTCGCGGTAAAAGGCCTCGGCTTCCGCGGAGGACGGCGCGGGGGCGGTTTGCGCCAACAGGGAGGAAGTGGCGAGGGAGAGGGCGGCGAGGGCGAGGCGGAGGGGACGGCCGGGGGCGACGGAGAGGCGGGGAGTCATAGGGGAGACGGGGCGTGGGTTCCGGCGGGTGCTTGGGGGGGTTAGTCGGCGTAGTGGCCGAGTCTTGCGGCGATTTGGCGGGCGGCTTCGCGGATTCGCTGGCCGAGCTTGGGGAAGTCGGAGGCGGGGACGCGTGAGGAGGGGCCGGTGAGCCAGATGGCGCCTGCGGGGAGGCGCTGGCGATTGAGGATGACGGCGCCGATGCAGTGGGCGCCCTCGCGTTCCTCTCCCTCATCGACGCCGTAGCCTTGGGCCCGGGTGCGGGCGAGTTCTTTGCGAAAGGCGTCGGGGGTGGTGATGGTGCGGGCGTTGAAGCGGGTGAAAGGCATCTGAGCGAGGATGGCGTCCGCCTCGGGTTCGGGGAGGGCGGCGAGCATGGCTTTGCCGGGGGCGGCGGTGTGCAGTTCGAAGCGGACGCCGACATCCACCACGAAGCGGAAGGGGTGTTTGCCGGGCATCTGCTCGATAACGACGCCTTCGGGGCCGAGGAGGGTGCCGAGCAGGACGGTCTCGAGGGTGTCGTCGCGCAGGGAGCGCATGGCGTCGAGGGAGGCCTCGGTGAGGCTGCGTTCGCCGGCGGAGGGGCCGCAGCTGAGGCGGAGGAGTTTCTGGGTGAGGCGGAAGCGTTTGGAGGATTCGTGGCGTTCGAGGTAGCCCCGCTCCTCGAGGGTGCGGCTGATGCGGAAGACGCTGTTGGTGGGGATGGAGAGGGCGGCGGCGATTTCGGAGAGGCTGAGTCCGGAGGGGGATTCGCTGAGGAGCTCGAGGATGGAGAGGGCGCGGTCGAGGTTGGGAACGGTATAGCGGGAGGCCTCGGGTTGCGGGGGATCGAGGAGGAGGTCTTTTGCCATATGGAAACCTTTTGTTATTTCAAAAAACAAAACCCGGGTCCGCCATTTTTCTTTGGGTGCTTTGCAGAAAAAGAGGGACCGGCTCCTCTCCTCAGAAGCCGCAACTGTGCCATCCCTCCGCTCGCCGAGCCGGGTCGGGAGATGGGTCCCCCCCCAAGAGGCCTGTCCCTCCGCAGAAAAAGGCCTGTCCCCTCGCTCCCCCGCTCTCTCTCAGAGGCCGTTCCCTCTGCTGAAAGCGGCGTTCAGCGGAGGCGCCGCTGAGGCACGCTGACGGGCTGGAGGATCTGTTTGTCCTCGACGAGCCGCTGTCGAAGCACGGGGTAGGGGAGCGCGTGAGGGCTGAGCCCCTGTTCGATGGCAAGGCAGGCCGCAGTGGCCGCACTTTGTCCCAGCACCATCAACACCGGCTCCATTCGGATGCTGGTGTAGGCGGAGTGGGAACTGCTCACGCAGACCGGCACGAGCAGGTTGCTCACCTCCTCCGGTTTCGGCAGGAGCGAGCCGAAGACGATGGGATAGGGGTCAACCTTCACGCCCAGATCCCCCTCATTTTGAACGCTGTCGTCGGGGGTGATGTACCGTTGGGTGTTGTGGGAATCGAGGACGGGCCCGCCGATTCCAACGGACTCCTGGCCCCGGGGCTTAAAGATCTCGTGCTCCGTCATCACGAACCGGCCGGAGAGGCGCCGCGCCTCGCGGATGGTGAGCTGGGGCGGCCAGTGGGCGCTGTCGACAAATTCGTCCCGGCAAAGCCCGATGGCGGCGAAGCTTTCCCGGATGGGGTCGGGCACGCTCGGACTGTTGGCCAGGAAATAGAGGAGCCCCTGTTGGTACGATCGGTGGGCTTCCTGCATCTCGGCCCGCCTTTCATAGGAGGCCTCCGGATACTCGTAATTCATCCCGATGTAGTCGTGACTGACCGGCCCATGATTGCCCACGGAGAACTTGCCATTGAGCAGCGGAATGAACATACGCAGCAGCTCCTTGGGGTTATCCCAGCCGCTCTCAATGACCCGCAGAAGCAAATCGTACTGCTCCTCGGCGTACTGGGCGGGCCGAGGGAAGGGAATGCGGTTGGACGCTTCGTTGGTCGCGCAGATTCGGAAGCTGTAGGCGGGAAGGCGCCTGTCCCCCTCCCCTCGGATGCCGGGCAGGTCAGGGCTGACTCCGGGGAGCAGGCCGCTGGTGAGGTCCCCGGGCACCCGGTAAGGGCTGATCTTTTTGGGGAGGATGCCGAAGTGATGCACGTGGTGGAGCACTCCGACCTGCACGCCGTTCCACTTCTCCCCGTAGACGCTGTTGGCCTCGCGCCCCACGTGGAACCGGGCGCCAGCGGCGGCGAGCAGGTCTCCTTCGTAGGTGGCATCCAAGAACATCTCCGCGGCGAAGGATTTGCCGGAGAGCATCGTGATCTCCCGGATGAGGGGGCCGTCCTTGCGGACTCCCCGGGAGCGGTCGAGCCATTCGTTCCGGAACACGGGGATGTCGAGTTCGCGGATCCACGCTTCGATCACCTCTTCCGCCACGTGGGGTTCGAAGACCCACTGCGTTTTGAGTTCCCCTTCTTGGGCGGTGTGGGTTTGTCGCAGTTTTGAAAACTCCTCGCTCTTCTGCCACTTCCAGCGTTCGGGCTTTTGGTACTCGGACCAGATGCGATGGTGAAATTCGCGGGTGAGCCCGCCCACGTAGTTTCGGAAGGAGTAATCTCCCGACTGGGCTGCTCCCGTGAGGTGGCCTCCGAGGTGTTTGTCCGGTCCGACGAGGGCGACGGAGTGCCCCATTTTTTTTACCTGCACTGCGGCGGTGATTCCGGCGCTCGAAGTTCCGTAGATGACCACATCATAGGTCTCGGCCCGGAGCAGGGAGGGGAGGATGAGCAGGAGAGCGCCAAGAACGGAAAGCCTGGGGTGCATGTGCGCCGATTTTAGCGCAGACCGACCCGAAAAGAAGCGGCCAAAATCGGGGCGCGCCCGGGGGGCGGAGCATTGCCGGCGCCGAGGGGCTCTGCTTGGGTGGCACGATGATCATGCTAGCGGCCAATGGGGGAGAGGCAGCGGGACTCTTGCTTCCCCTGTTTGTGATGTTTCTGGCGGCGAAGGTGCTGGCGGAGCTTTTCGAAAGGTTGCGGCAGCCGGCGGTGGCGGGGGAGATTCTGGCCGGGGTGTTGATTGGGCCAAGCGTGCTGGGGTGGGTGAATCCCACGGAGGTGACGCACGCGTTCTCGGAGATGGGGGTGGTGTTTCTGCTTTTCCAAGTGGGGCTGGAGACGAAGCCGTCTTCCATCCTGAAGGTGGGGCGACAGGCGTTTTTAGTGGCGACGCTGGGGATTGGGGTGCCGTTTTTGGGGGGAATGGGCGTGATGCTGGCGCGTGGATCGTCCGGACTGGAGGCGGCCTTTGTGGGGACCGCGTTGGTGGCCACTTCGGTCGGGATCACGGCGCGGGTGCTTTCGGCTCAGGGGGCGCTACACCTGCCTGCGAGCCAGATCATTTTGGGGGCGGCCGTGATTGACGACATTCTGGGGTTGCTCGTGCTGGCGGTGGTTTCGAGCTTCGCGAAGGGGAGTGTGAATTATTTGGAAATCGCTTGGACCACGGGGCTTTCGTTTGTGTTCACGGCAGCGGCTGCGCTGGTGGTGGCTCCGCTCATGAACCGGCTGGCGCCTTGGGTGCGGCGGCTCAGGCTGGGCCATGCCGTGCTGGTTCTCTCGCTGGGGATGTGTCTGGGCCTTTCGGTCGTGGCCGCCTGGATTGGAATCGCGGCGATCATCGGGGCCTTTATGGCGGGGATGGCGCTCTCGGAGGCCACGCAGGACGACCACTCGGTGCACCAGCAGGCGAGTGGCATCACGGAGTTTTTCGTCCCCTTCTTTCTCACCTCGATCGGGATGCAGCTGAAGCTGGAGGTGTTCCAGGATCCCGCCACGCTCGGACTGGCGGTCTTGGTCACGGGGGTGGCGGTGTTGACCAAGTTGGTGGGGTGCGGCTTGGGGGTGGTGGGGCAGGGGTGGAAGCGTGCGGCGCAGGTGGGGGTGGGGATGATTCCTCGGGGCGAGGTCGGGATTGTGGTGGCCCAGATTGGGCTGACGTTGGGAATCGTGAGCGATGCGCTCTTTGGCGTGGTGGTGGCCATGGCCGTGGCGACCACCCTGATTGCGCCTCCGCTTCTGCAACTCCTTTTCCGTGGGGCTCCGGCGCGCGCCGGCGGGTAAGGCGCGCCAAGGGAAGGCTCAGCCCTGCGGGGGGCGCGCGCGCAGAAGCAGGGTTTCGGTGGACCCGTAGCGTTTCTGGCGCAGGCATTCCCAAGGCGAGCTCTCCGGGAGTTTCCAGCCGCAGACCACCTCCAGCACCAGCAGTCCCTCGGGAGCCAACACGGTTTGGAGGCCTTGGAAAGCAAGGAGCTCCGCCGCGTAATCGCGGCTTCCTCGTTCTTTGGAGTAGGGAGGGTCTGCGAAGATCAGATTCGCCTGGGCGGTTTGGGCGCGCGTTTTGAGGTAAGCGAACACATCGGATTGCACCACGGTGGCCTGGAGCCGGGTTTTACGCAGGTTTTGGGTGATGGCTTCGCAGGCCTTGCGGTTGGACTCCACAAGGATGGCGCTTGCGGCTCCGCGGCTCAGCGCCTCAATTCCCAGGGAACCGGTGCCGGAAAACAGGTCCAGCACCCGGGCTCCGGCCACCCAGTCTCCAAGGCTGGAGAAAATCGCCCCGCGCACGAGGTCCATGGTGGGTCTGAGATCGGTCTTGGGCAGGACCAGTTCGGTCCCCCGGGCACTACCGGAGATGATGCGCATGGGAGCAGGCTGGGCTAGCGGGGGGCGGGCGGCGTCGGGGCGGCGTCGGTTTTCTTGGGCTTGAGAAAGCCTCCGAGAATCTTCTGCACGGCGCCCCCCAGGTTTTCGCCGACGAGTTTCTCGAGCAGGTTGGTGCGCGGGTTGGCGGTGGTGCCCGTGACTTGAAAGAGGATGGAGCGCAGCCCTTGGGCATCCGGAGCGGAGAACCGGTCGCTGACCATTTGGGCGATCTTGCCGTTGAGCATCCGCTCGGGGAGTTGGAGTTTCACATCGAGTTGGAGGCTCTGATCGAGTCCGAGGAGGCCTTGGGAGTGGAGGGCCATGTCGCCTCCCAGGAGGGCGAAATCCAGGAGGCGGATCTGGCTTTCCCGCAGACGGAGCTGGCCCCGCGCCTCTTGCACTTGAAAGGTGGCCAGTTCGGAGATTTGAAAGATTTGGCCGAGGGATTGCAGGAGGTGGAGGCCCTTGAGGACGCCCTTGTGGAGGGAGAAGGAGGCTTCTCCCACGAGGGACTCGAGGCGGGAAGCCTGCCCGGAAAGGGAGAGGGTCCCTTGAAAGATCCCTGTGGATTGCACGGAGGGCTGTTCGGCGGTGATTCGGGCCAGATCAATCTCGCGGGCCTGCAGGTTGCAGAGGAAAGGGATGCCCTCGCCGGAGGGCCGCGCCTCCAAGGCTCCCGAGAGTTGGCCGCCCCCGCAGACGGCCTCAAAGCGCGGCACGCGGTAGCTTCCCTCCCGGATTTCCACGGGGGCCTCCAAGTGGTGGAAGGGGAGCACCTCTGAAAGAACCCCCCGCTTGATCTGGAAAGAGCCCTTGCCCTCGCCTGAGGGCTCTTGCTGGAGACGGAGGTGCACCCCTTCGAGCTGGACGACGGTCTTTCCTGCGCGGTCGATCCACTGCAACGCGCTGTTTTCGATCCCCACTTTTTCCACGGCAAATCGCGCGGAGGGGGCGCGAAGGGCTTCCTGGAGCTTGTCCCCCGAAGCCAAGGGAGGGGAGGGGAGCGACGGGGTTGGAGGGGGGCTCACGAACACCACCCTTGCGGAGTCGATGTGGATCTCGCAAAGCACGAGCTGCCCGCGCAGGAGCGCGGTTAGTCGGGGACGCACGAAGAGTTCGCGGGCTTGGATGCAGGAGCCGCCCTCCCGTGACGCCATGAGTTCGGTGAGCCGGCAGCCGTTGAAGAACGTGGGGCGCAGTTGCTGGAACTGGACGTTCATGTGGAGCGCTTCGGAAAGGGCTTCCTGGAGGCGCTTGCGCGTGTAGTCGGACTGGAGGGTGGCGCGGAGTCCGAGGGCGAGTAGAAGCAGCGCTCCTGCAGTCAGCCCCAACCCTGCCAGAATTCCCTTGGAAAGGCGGTTCACGCTCCCCAGCCTACGCGGGCTTCGTTCCAAGAAAAGGGGGAAGACTTTGCCCATGAAGGATTGCTGCATCATTCTGAATCCGAACGCGCGTGCCGTAGCTCGGGGCGAGGTGCATCGGCGCCTGCGGGAGGCGGCGCCCGAGGCGCGTCTGTGGGTGACCTCGCGTGCGGGCGAGGCGGAGGAGTTGGCGCGGGAGGCGGTGCGTTTGGGGATCGACACCGTGGTGGCGGCGGGGGGGGATGGGACGGT
>JBEBAG010000384.1:0-3247 GCA_041159065.1 Verrucomicrobiota bacterium
GGGCACCCCAGCCCCCCGAAGCTCCTCCACGCCCCCCGAGGCCCCCGAGGCCCCCGAGGCCCCCGAGGCCCCCGAGGCCCCCGAGGCCCCCGGGCCACCCAGCCCCCCCTGCGCCTCCAGACCCTCCGGAGCCACGGATCCCTGCTGCGCTCCCCCACTCACAAACGCTCCCATCGCCTCCTCCGGGTTGCGCCTTCCAAAAATTCAAATGCATTCGAAAAATCCCGTTTCATCTTTCCCATCCCCTCTGCTCTTCCAATCGAAACTGCGCCCCGCTCTTGCCTTATTCTCCATGCAGAATCCGTGTTCCCCCTACCGCGGCAGAGTCGCCCCCTCTCCCACCGGCCTTCTCCACCTCGGACACGCCTCCACCTTCTGGACCGCTTTCCAAAGAGCCCAGTCCGCTCGGGGCACCCTCGTCTTCCGCTCCGACGACCTCGACCCCTTGCGCTCCCAAAAAAAATTCGAGACCGCCGCGCTCGAAGACCTCCTCTGGCTGGGCATCCATTGGCAGGAAGGCCCAGATCACCCCGGTCCCTTCGGCCCCTACTGCCAAAGCCTCCGCCTTCCCCTCTACGCTCAAGCCTTCGAACAACTCCGCGCTCAGGGATTCCTCTACCCCTGCTCCTGCTCCCGCAGGGAAGTCGCCCTCGCTCTCTCGGCGCCCCACCAAACCGACCCCTCCGAACACTACCCCGGAACCTGCCGCCCCCCAGAACCCCGCTCCGCGTTCCCCCTCCCGAATTCCCCAGTCAACTGGCGCTTTCGCATCCCGGCTTCCTCACCCCCCCTCACCTTCCTCGACCGCGCTCAAGGCCCCCAGTCTGCAACCCCGGGGCGCGATTTCGGCGATTTTCTCGTCTGGCGAAAGGACGGCCTGCCCTCCTACCAACTGGCTACCGTCGTCGATGACCACCGGATGAAAATCACCGAGGTCGTCCGCGGCGCCGATCTCATCCCCAGCACCTTCCAGCAAATCCTCCTCTACCGCGCCCTCGGTTGGCCTTCCCCCGCCTTCTTCCACTGCCCCCTCCTCTGCGACCCCTCCGGCGCGCGCCTCGCCAAACGCAGCGACTCCCTCTCGCTCCAAACCCTCCGCCTCCAACACCCCTCGCCTGAGTCCATCCGCGCCCTGTTTCAATCCAAGGCCTGCAACGCCGGACGCGCCCCCGGATCCGCCCCCCCCTCCCCCGCGCCCTGATTGCGCAAAAGATGCTCCTCTGCAATAATTTCCAGCTCGTTCAGTGAGGCAATCCCCGCAAAACGCAGCCTCAGGTACTTCGCCTCGGGCATCCCGCGCGAATAGGCCATCAGCCTCGAACGCATAAACTGCATCGTGTGCCGCTCACTGCCCGAACGCTCACTCGCTTCCCGACAGTGCCGCACCATGTGCGCCCACTGCGCCGCCAACGGTGGTGCCGCCAAAACCTCCCCCGTGCGCAGAAAGTGCTGAATCTCAGCAAATACCCACGGAGCACTCATGGCCGCCCTGCCCAGCATCACCCCGGCAACCCCCGTCTCCCGGCGCCGCCGTTCCACATCCAACGCCCCACTCAGGTCCCCATTCCCAATCACCGGTACGCGCACCGCCTCCACCACCCGCCCAATCTCCTCCCAATCCGCCACGCCCCCGTATCCCTGCTCCTTCGTGCGCCCGTGCACTGCGATCGCCCGCACCCCGCAGTCCTCCAGGAGCCGTGCCGAGGTCGTCGCATTCACCGTCCCACGATCCCACCCAATCCGAATCTTTGCCGTCACCGGATGCGGCGCCACCGCCCGAACCACCGCCCGCGCCACCCGCTCCAATAGAGGACAGTCCCGCAGTAATGCCGACCCTCCGTTCTTCGAAACCACCTTGTTCACCGGACACCCGAAATTCAGGTCAATGAAGTCCGGTCGCTTCCACTCCCACACCAGCTCCGCCGCCCGGGCCAAATGATCCGGATCCGCCCCGAAAAGCTGAATCCCGAGGGGCCGCTCCTTGTCGCCAAAATCCAGATACTCCAAAGTCCTCTCGTTGCGTCGGAAAATGCCCTCCGCCGCAACAAACTCCGTCACCACCACGTCCGCCCCATACTCCTTGCAATAGCCCCGAAACAGCGAGTCGGTCACCCCAGCCATGGGCGCCAGATACAGCGGAAAACCATTTTGAAACCAGGGCAGCACTCCTTTTTCTTAACGCCCCCGCACTTTTTCCGCAAACCCACCGGCACCCCTCCTCCGTAGAAGAGGCAACCGCTGCCGCTCCCACCGCCTCCATGACGCCCTCCCCGCTTGAAATCCTGCTCCGGGAACAAATCCAAAAAAACGGCCCCCTGCCCTTTGCCGATTTTATGGAACAGGCCCTCTACCACCCCGAGTGGGGCTACTACGCCTCCGGTCGCGCACCCATCGGAAAAAAGGGCGACTTTTTCACCAGCGTTAGCGTGGGCCCCCTGTTCGGTGCCCTCATCGCCCGCCAAATCCACCAGTGGTGGGAGCAACTCGACCGCCCCGCCTCGTGGACCCTGATCGAGCAGGGAGCCCACCACGGCCAGCTCGCCCACGACCTCCTCTCCGCCCTGCTCCTCCAGTCCCCAGACTGCTTCGACGCCTCGTCCCTCGCCCTCATCGAACCCTTCCCCCCACTCCAACACCTCCAAAAGGAAACGCTCGAACCCTTCCTCCCCAAAATCCGCTGGTATCCCTCCCTCCGCCAGCTCCCCCCCTGCGAGGACGTGCACTACTCCAACGAACTCCTGGACGCGTTCCCCGTGCACCGGGTCGAAAAGCGGGGAACCGACTGGATAGAGCTCCGGGTCGATGTGGCTCCCGAGGGATTTGTGTGGTCGCGCAAGCCGGCCCCCTCCGGCGCGCACACCGAGGCCCTCGCGCAGGCAACGCGCACGCTCCCCGAAGCCGAAGAGGGGTTTCAGACCGAAGTCTGCCTCGCGTTGCGCCCCTGGTTTCAAGAGCTCAGTCAGAAACTGCTCCGCGGCTGGGTGCTCCTCATCGACTATGGTCTCTGGGAAGAGGAATCCATGCAGGCTCTCCGCCGGGAGGGAACCCTCCGGGCCTACCAGAACCACCAAAGACACCCCAATCCCCTGCAGTCGCCAGGGGAGATCGATCTCACCGCCCACGTAAACCTGTCCGCTGTCTGCCGCATCGCGCTCGAGCATGCATTCCACATGGAGGGGTTCACGGATCAACACCGCTTCCTCAGCTCCCTCGGCATGATTCACTTCCAAGCCCCCGCACGCGCCCG
>JBEBAG010000385.1:0-18631 GCA_041159065.1 Verrucomicrobiota bacterium
CTGGAACAAACGCACCCCTGCCGCCTCCGCCGACGCGTGGTTTGAAACCCTCGCGCACCTCGGCCCCCAGCGCGTCATGGTCACCCAGAACGCGGGATCCTCCTCCGCCCAGGTCCAGGCCCATGGCCTCTCGCAGGAGGAGGCCGAGGCCCTACGCTCCCAGTTCGGAGGAACCCTCCGCGAGGCACGCTGGCTCACCGCCGAAAACCCTCCCCAGCGCGCCCCCATCAAGGTGCGCGGCAAGCTCTCCGTCGTCAGCACCCAGGCGGAGCAGGAGGCCGCACGCGTCGCCGGCGCTCCCGTGGCGCTTTGGGTCCCTGCCGGCATGGCCTTCGGCACCGGCGAGCATGCCACTACCGCCATGTGCCTGCGCCACCTCGCCGATGTCGCCCAATCCCTCCCCAAGGATGCCCCTTGGGACTTCCTCGACCTCGGCACCGGCTCCGCCATCCTCGCCATGGCAGCCAAAGTCCTCGGAGCCCAATCGGTCCTCGCCACAGATTTCGACCCCCACGCCATCCGGACTGCCCGCGAAAACGTTTCCAACAACGGACTGCGCAAAATCAAACTGCTGCGCTCCGATGTCCTCCTATGGACTCCCGAGCGCACCTGGCCCGTTGTCGCCGCCAACCTGTTCAGCGGGATCCTCATCGAGGCCGCCGCCACCATCACCTCGGCCGTCCAACCCGGCGGCCACCTGATCCTCTCCGGCGTGCTCCGCAATCAAGAGGCGGAGGTCCTGAGTGCCTTTGAAACACAGGGGGTGGTCTTCGAAAAAGTCGTCCGAAAAGGCAAGTGGATCAGCGCAAGGGGCTCTCGCGCAGAGAAGAAACCGAGACGAATCGTCCGTTCCTGAGGATGGTGCGCGGTGCAGGGTTCGAACCTGCGACCCCCTGCGTGTGAAGCAGGTGCTCTACCCCTGAGCTAACCGCGCATATCGGGTGGGGGCGTGAAAAAGTACCGGGAAAGTTTCCGGATGCGAGCAAAAAAGCAACCGGCGCCTTTCTCCCAGTGCCGCTCCCATCCCCGACACAGGAGCCGCCGTTGGGATCAGAATCCCATAAGAAGCCGCTCCATTTCCCCCTTCCCATACCCCGGCCCGACAAAGGCCGCCCCCATCCGGTTCCGGGTCAAAACTTCCCTTGCCACCCCCTGCACCATCGCAGGATCCACCGCAAGAATCCCCGCCTCCACTTCCCCCGGCGACACCACACGCCCATGCGCCATCAGCGACTCCGCCATCCACGCGTTGCGCTGGGTCGCACTATCCAAGGAAATCCGCGCCTGACCAATCACGTACTCCTGAGCCCGGCGCAACTCCCCCTTGGAAACCCGACGCTCACGAAGCCTTTCGAATTCGCGGCGAAGCAACTTGAGCGCACCGGGGAGTTTCGCCGGATCCAGGTCTGCAAAAATCGAAACCGCACCGGTTTCCTCCAGAAAAACCGTGGAGCTCTGCACCGAATAACAATACCCGTGCCGCTCCCGCAGCACCTGAAACAAGCGCGAACTCATGTTCTCGCCGAGGAGCACGGAGAGCAACCGCGCCGCATACCGCCGGGGATCCGTCCGACCGTACGCATGGAATCCCAACGCCACGTGCGACTGCTCGGAATCCGCCTCCTCTACCCGCAACTCAAACCGGGGCGCCTTTTTGAGGCGACTCGAGCGCACGGATTTCCCCTTGGAAAGCGCCCCAAATCCCCCGCCCAGAACCTCGAGCACCTGCGCGTGCTCCACACTTCCTGCCACCGTCACAACCGTATTGGCGCCTGTGTAATGCCGGTCGCGAAATCCTCGAAGCGCCCGACGCCCCAGCCGCGCAATGCTCTCCTCCGTCCCGGTGAGGGAGCGCCCCAGCGGATGCCCCGGCCAGAGGCTCTCCGACAAAAGATCCTCCACCCACTGAGAGGGAACATCCCGACCCGAAAGAATCTCCTCCCGAATCACTTCCCGCTCTCTCCGAACCTCATTCTCGGGAAACTGCGAGTCCGAATACATTTCCAGAAGCACCTCGCCGATGCGTTCAAAGTGCACCGCCGCCGCCTTCGCGTAGTAGCAGGTGTGATCCTCGGTCGTGAACGCATTCAGGTATCCCCCCACCCCCTCCACCGCGAGCGTCAACTCACGCGCACTCCGCTTCGTGGTCCCCTTGAAAAGGAGATGCTCCAAAAAATGGGCGATCCCACATTCCTCCCGCTTCTCATGCCGCCCTCCCACCAGCGCCCAGACCCCCACGCAAACCCCCTGTAGGTGCGGCATGAACGCCGACGCGATCCGAACCCCATTCTTCAACCGACTCACCCTCGCCCCCAAAGGATCCCCACTCATACGTGTTTCTCTCCTCCCGAATCCTCACGCCGCCAGCGTAAAACCTGGGCCGCCTTCTCCAAATCCGCCGGGAACGTGATCTTGAAATTCCAATCCGGATTCTCAAAAAGCTCCGCCCGCACTCCCATTTCCTGCACGGCCGAAATCTCATCCGTGACCACCTCCCCCCTCCGCAAAACCTCCTCATATGCAGATCGGATGAGGCCCTTTTCAAAAATCTGAGGCGTCTGCATCGCCCACAGTCCCGTCCGGTCCACACTCTCAAAAACCACCCCATCCGCTCCCGCGCGCTTGACCGTATCCGGCACCCGACTCGCGCAACAAGACGCCCCCACCCGCTGGGCAATCCCCAGACATCCGAGAATCGCCTGCGGCGTAATTAAAGGGCGGGCGCCATCGTGGATCGCCACATACGCCGCCTCCTCGGATCGAAGCGCCCCCAAGCCTTCCCAAACCGAGAGATGCCGCTCCGCTCCCCCCCGCACACAGCGAAACGGCTTTCCCCCAAGTGTCTTGGCAGCCATCCGCCCCAGCTCCGCAAAGTGCTCCTCGCGAGCCACCACCACGACCTCCGCCACCTCCGCACACGACCCGAAGGCCGCAAGGGAATGCCAAAGGACCGGCTGCCCGTCCAGCCGGGCAAAGAGCTTGTCGAAGCCCATCCGACTCGAGCTTCCCGCCGCCACGACAATTGCGCTCAGCATCGCTTGATGATTCCCCAAACCAAGTCCTCCCAACACGCCGCAGCTTCCTCCCCTTACTGCAACCGGGCTGAAACCGCTGCACTCAGCGCCCTTCCCTCCACACGGCCCGCCGCGCGTTCCGTGGCGAGTTTCATCACGGCGCCCATCTGTGCACGCCCCGAGGCGCCCACTTCGGCGATGCATGCCGCAACCAACTGCCCGAGCTCCTCCGGAGACAAAGGCGCAGGCAAATACGCTTTCAACACCTCCGCTTCCTCGCGTTCCTTGGCGGCCAATTCGGGGCGCCCCCCTTTTTCAAAGCCTTCGATCGCGTCCTGCCTCTTTTTTAACTCCTTACGCAAAACCGTCTGTGCCGAGGCATCATCCAAACGGGCCTCCGCTCCCCCCTGCTCGATTGCCGCATTCTTGAGCGCACTTTTGAGCATCCGCAGCACCCCAAGCCGCTCGGGTTGCTTCGCCTTCATTGCTTCCTTGATGTCCTGATCGATGCGCGCCTGAAAATCCATAGAGCCCCGCAAACTATCCCACCCCCCGCAGCGCGCAATCGATTTACGTGCACCGTCCCCGATCAAACGGCAGAGCCGCAGAGGGCACCGCCCGCCCACGCCTAACCGCGGGTCCTATTAAAGTGGGAGACCTCCCGCTGCGTTTCACGCTGGACGGCACGCGCCTTCAGGTCCGCCCGCTGATCCGCCTTCTCCTTCCCCTCACCCACCCCGATTTCCACCTTCACCAGATGGCCCTTCCAGTAAAGACGCAGCCCCACGAGCGCGCGCCCCTTCAACTGAGTCTGCCCAAACAAACGATCTATCTCCTTCCGACTCACCAGCAACCGCCGCTGCCGCTTGGGCTCGTGCTGCGCAAAACTCGCCTTTTCGTACTCCCGAACGTCCAGCCCATACAGCCACAACTGACCGCCCTCCACCCGCGCAAAGGCCCCCTGAATATTCGCAAACCCCGAGCGGATGCTCTTCACCTCCGTCCCCTTCAACTCCACCCCCGCCTCCAAACGCTCCAGAATGTGGAAGTCCCGCAACCCTTTCCGGTTGACCGAAATTTCAGCAATCCTTCCTCGTTCCGAACCCATAACAATTTCTCCACCTCAATTCCCCGCCCCGCCCCAACCGCCACACACCGGACGCCACGCATCCCGCGGGCGTCCGCTTCCTCTCCTTCAAGACTTCCGCCCGTCCGCGGAGCCCGTGTTTTCTAGGCAGCCCCCTGCGTCTCGATCGTTTCCGCCGGAGGCAGCTCGAGCTGGAGTTTTCCCTGAATGATTTCCATCAGGGCGATATCCGCAAATCCCGTGCGAATTCCCGCCTCCACGAGCGGACGATCGCCTTGGTTAAGCTGGCGCACGCGCTTGCTGACTGCATTTACAAGCACCTGATGGCTAGGAACATACCGCAAGGCTTCCTCGAGAAGATGACTGGTCATAAGCGTTCGATGCGCGAACTAACGCGCCAAAAATACATGGGTTGCGTGTTATACCGACAGGGCACCGACCTTCTCCGAACCCATCGCGGGCTTGAAAAGCGGGCCGAGCAACTTAGGGAAGAAGCGCGGGGTTGTCAAAAGCAGAGCACTCCTGACTCCGCCCCCCCGCCCCGAGCTCACTTTCCCTTCTGCTTCTCGATCATCTTCAACACCCGCTCGTGAATCTCCCCGGCGCGCTTGCCCGCCTCGCTCTCCGGGTCCAAAGCCCGGATGTCGGAGAGCAGGGTTGCCGCCGCCTGATTGTCCTTCGGCGGAACGAGGTAGTTCAGCACGCCAAACAGCGCCTCCTGCTTCTGCTGCTTTGTCGCATTCGGATATTTTTTCAGGAACTCTTCCACCGCTGCCCGAAGGGCCTCCGCACCGGCCGACTTCTTGGATCCCAACACCCCCTCCAGTTCAGACATCGCCGCCAAAAACCCAAACTTCGCGTCCAAACCCAACTCGTCCTTCGGGTCCAGTTCCCGAATCTGACCGAGGACGCCTTTGTAATGCGCGGCAACCACCTCTTCCCCCAGCACGTCCAATCCCTCCTTCAGCGCCTTGGCCTTCTCCATCCCCTGGACTCCCTCCGCCCGAGCAAAGGCGGCATCCCGTTTCACCCGCACCTCGCGCAACTCCGAAAGGTGCTTGAGGTAAGCCTCCGCTCCCCCCTTCTGGTAGCCCGTCTGCGCGTAGGGTCGCCCGCTGGCATCGGTCAGGAAAATACTGGGGTATCCCTTCACCGCGAACTGCGCTTGAAGCGCCTCGTTCTGTTTGCGCACCTCGGGCGACACCAACGATGCGTTCTGAGGAAAATCCAGCTCCACCAGAACAAAATCCTTCGGAGCCGCATCCTTGAAGGACTGCACGTCAAACACCTCCTTACGAAGGCGAATGCACCACCCGCACCAATCGGATCCGGTGAAATCCAAAAGCAGATCCTTCTTCGCCGCGGCGGCATCCAACTTCGCCTTCTCGTAATCCGTCACCCATCCTTCGGGAGACGCTTGGGTCGCCCACGGCATGGAGATGATTGCCAACGCTGACGTCAGAGCAAAAAGGGAAGTGCGCATGCCGGATCGCACCCTTTCCGCCATGCCTCCGCAAGCTGTTTTCCCGTCCCTCCATCCCTGGGGCGAGTTTTCCGGATGGATCCCCGGACACACCGTGGCATCCTCCTGCCCCCTATGCCCGCTCTTGGCGTCAATCTCACCGAGGAAATTCTCACACTCAAAAAAAGCCGGAACGCCGTCATCCTGGCGCACAACTACCAAATCCGCGAAATCCAAGAGGTGGCGGACTTTGTAGGGGATTCCCTCGGTCTCTCCATCCAAGCCGCCACCACGCCAGCGGATGTCATCGCCTTCTGCGGAGTCCACTTCATGGCCGAGACGGCCAAGATCCTCAACCCTACCAAGACCGTGGTGCTTCCCGACTTGGATGCCGGTTGCAGCCTGGCGGACTCCTGCCCTGGGACCGAGCTGGAGGCCTTCCTCAAAGCCCATTCCGAGAAGAACTACTACGTCATCGCCTACATTAACTGCTCGGCAGCGGTCAAAGCCCTCTCGGACGTGATCTGCACCAGCGGCAATGCGGTCAAAATTGTGCAGGCCGCCCCCAAAGACCGCCCACTCTTGTTTGTCCCGGACGAAAACCTCGGTCAGTGGGTCATCGAACAGACCGGACGACCCATGGAGCTTTGGAAGGGCTCTTGCTACGTGCACATGGAATTCACCAAGCACAGCATTGAGAAAATCCGGGAAGCGCACCCCAGTGCCCCCGTGGTGGCACACCCCGAATGCCCAAAGGCGGTGCGCCTCCTCGCGGACGAGGTCTGTTCCACGGAGAAAATGGTCTCCTTCTGCCGGAATCACCCCGCCCATGCCTTCATCATCGTGACCGAGTCGGGCATGCTGCACCGACTCCGCCGGGAACTCCCCGACCGCATCTTCATCCCGGGCCCCACCGAGCATTGCGCATGCGCCGACTGCCGTTTCATGAAGCGCAACACCTTGGAGAAACTCCGGGACTGTCTCGACTCCCTCTCTCCGGAGATCACCCTTCCAGAGCCGCTTCGGGCACGGGCAGAACAGCCCATCCGCCGCATGATCGAGCAGAGTGCCTGAGACCGAGTGAAGCTGGGAAACCCCAAGCCGCTGACGCCTCCTGACGCCTCCTAGTGCGGCCTCTCAGGGGTTCCGCACCTCACGCCGGGAACCGCGACGGGGTTTCGGAGGCGTCTGCGGAAGGAAGGGGGTCACGAAGGCTTCCTCGAAGGAATAGCCGTTCTTGAAGTCCTCAATGGAATCCGTCTCGGAACGCCCAAACACGCCGGCGTGAATCAGGTTGTACACCATCTGCCCGAAGTGCTCGCAACGGGTTACCCCCCAGTAACCGAACACCGTGGGGACCATGGGCCCAAACTGTTTCAGCGCGTAAAGACGGATTCCTTCTAGAAGCTGCTGACCGGACACATGCGGCGTGCGGGGCGGGCCCATCTTGCTCCCTTGCTTGACCGTAAAATCCAAGGCTTCGTGCAAAAACACATAGGCCTCCCGGTCAAACCGGGGGTCTCTGGACACAATCTCCTCCACCGCCTTCGTAAAATCGAACTTCTGCATGGGTGCATTCGCCGGAACGCCCACTCCAACGCCAAGCACCGGTGCGCAGGCCGCAGGCCCCCCAAACTTGGTCATTCCACCAGCAAGCGCCTCCGGGGTCAAACTCCCCCTCGAAGTTTAGCCCCTCCGAACGAATCCCGCGTTGACGTGATTTGTCCGTCCCCCTAGCCTCCGCAGCCCGTTTAGCAATTTATCGAATCGTCGAAAGAAAAGGGGTGAGAACTATGCCAGAAGTGACCGTAAGAAAAGGAGAACCGATCGACCGCGCTCTCAAGCGCCTGAAGTCGAAGGTGGAATCCGAAGGGATCATGGAAGAAGTGCGCCGCCTGCGAGCCTTCGAAACGCCAACCATGAAGACCAAGCGCAAAGCGCGTGCGAACGCCAAACGCGCCAAGGCCAAGTTCCGTTTCAACGCGCAGTAAGGTCGTCCTCACCGCCCTAACGCTGTCTTCTCAAAGCCGCTGTTTCCTCGGAGACAGCGGCTGTTTTTTTAAACGCGTCGGGCCGCGCTCGACCACGCAGCCCCCCTCTCTCCTCCCGCCCCGAGCTCGGGAAATACGTTGACGCCCTCAGAAGCCTGACACTACGTTTACCCCCCCTTTTCCTCAGAGCCCTTGAAGGCTCCCATGGAAGGGACGCCCGCGAAAGAGATCCGCCGAGCCTCCGGCAACGGCCCCCTGAGCGGGCACTTTTTTGTCCTATGGCTGAAGAACTTTCCTACGTAATCGTCACTCCCCACTCCATCCGCAAATCGCGAACCGGCGGCATCCTCTCGCGCCTCATCTCTCGCACCGCGCTCGACCTCGTGGCGGCCCGACTCTTCACGCCTTCAGCGGATCTCGTGCAGAAGTACGCGGACCAAATCGTGACGGATGCAGACCCGGTTCACCGAGAGATCCAAGAGCGGATCCGCCAATACGTGCTTGAAGAGTTCACCCCCTCCCAGGGCGCCACACCGCGCGTCCTGATGCTCGTGCTGAAGGGAGAAAACGCCATCGCCAAAACCCGCCAGACCGTTGGCCACATCCTCCACGAGCGTACTTCTGGGGAAACCATCCGCGACACCTTCGGCGATTTCATCACCGACAAGCACGGAAACATCACTTACTTCGAACCCGCTGCACTCGCCCCTCAGGACGCTGCCAGCGCCAAAGCCGACATGCTCCTCTGGGCCGCCCATTCCGACACCGAGGGCGGGGTCATGGATTCCTCCATCGACTTCCCCGAGGGTCAGCCCGTCGAGAAAACCTTGGTGCTCATCAAACCCGACAACTTTCGTGTTCCCAGCACGCGCCCGGGCGGAGTCATGGATGTGTTCTCTCGCTCCGGTCTCTACATCGTGGGCTTCAAAGTGCACCGCATGAGCGTGGCCCAGGCCGAGCAGTTCTACGGCCCGGTCCTCGAAGTCCTCATGGACAAACTCCAGGGCCGCTCGGGAGAGCAGGCCCGCAAGGTACTCGAAGCCGAATTCGGACTCACCCTGACCGAAGAAACCGAGAAGAAGCTCGGTCAGCTCCTCGGACCCATCAACGGACGCGAAAACTGGGAGCAAATCGTCAAGTTCATGGCCGGGCGCAAACCCAGCGAATGCCCGCCCGAACTGCGCAATGCGCCCGGCACGGAAAAGTGCATCGCCCTCGTGTATCAAGGCGTGGACGCCGTGCGCAAAACCCGGGACGTTCTGGGGCCGACAGACCCCGCGAAAGCGCCTCCTGGGTCCATCCGCCGCGAGTTCGGCCAGACCATCATGGTCAACGCCGCCCACGCCTCGGACTCCGCCGAGAACGCCAAACGCGAAATGGGCATCATCCAGATCGCGGAAAACAACTTCAAATCCCTGATCGAAGATTGGTTCGCCCGCTAGGGCGAGCCCTTTCCCGATCCCCCCTTGTGCCCCTTCCGCCCCTCGGAATCCACCGTCCCGTTCCTCACAATCCAAACCTACACACTCTATGGAACTCGCCGAACGCGCTACCATTCTGACCCCTTCGCTCACCCTTTCCATCGACTCGAAGGCTAAGGCCATGAAAGCCGAGGGCATCGACGTCTGCAGCTTTGGAGCCGGCGAACCCGACTACGACACCCCAGAGCACATCAAGGCGGCGGCGATGGCCTCTCTCGACGGCGGGTTCACCAAGTACACCCCCTCGAGCGGCATCCCGGAGCTGCGCCAAGCCATCTCGGAAAAGTTCAAAGCCGATAATGGCATCGACTACAAGCCCAGCCAGATCATCGTCTCCAATGGCGCTAAGCACTCCTGCTACAACGCCATCCTCGCCACCTGCCAACCCGGGGACGAAGTCATCATCCCCGCGCCCTACTGGCTGTCCTATCCTGAAATGGTCCGCCTCGCTGGAGCCGAACCCGTCTTCGTCCAAACCAAGGAGGAGAACCAGTGGAAGATGACCGCCGAGGAGTTTGAAAGCGCGATGACCCCGCGCACCAAGATGGTCATCATCAACTCTCCGGGCAACCCCACCGGCTCGGTGTACACCCGAGAGGAACTCGAGGCGATTGTTGAGATCGCCCAGACCGAGGACATCTTCATTCTCTCGGACGAAATCTACGAGAAACTCACCTACGATGGCGCGCAGCACGTCTCCGTCGCCTCCCTGTCCCCGACCGCCTACAACCTCACCATCACCATCAACGGGTTCTCCAAAGCCTATTCGATGACAGGATGGCGCCTCGGGTACCTCGCAGCCCCAGAACCCGTGGCCCGAGCCATCGACGCCATCCAGAGCCACTCCACCTCCAATCCCTGCTCCTTTGCTCAAAAGGGCGGCCTCGCCGCGCTCAAAGGGGATCAGACCCCCGTCGAAGATATGCGCGCGGAATTCGACCTCCGCCGCCAGTACATGATCGAACGCCTGCGGAATATCCCGCGTGTCTCCGTCGTAGAGCCCAAGGGCGCCTTCTACGTGCTGGCGAATATTTCGAAGCTGGGGCTCAACTCCACGAACTTTGCGGACCGTTTGCTGGCCAAGCACCATGTCGCCGTGGTGCCGGGCATCGCCTTCGGGGATGACCGGACCGTGCGTTTCTCCTACGCCACGGGACTGGATGTCATCAAGAAGGGCTTGGATCGTTTTGAGGAGTTCTGCAAAACGCTCTAACCTCTTCCTGCGCACGGAACGCCGGACGCACCGTCGCGGCTTCCGTGTTTCCCCTGCATGGCTGGCTCAAATTTTTCCTTGAAGTTTTGCGCCAGCCAGAATTCACTCCCCGCCCCTTTTTGAGCGCAAACCTGAATCTTTGCCGTTGGTCCTTGAGTGGCCTGCATCCTGCAGGCCGCTGATGCGCCAAGGGAAACCCGGCAAAACCGAAATCCAAGACCTTCCCGGTCGCCCATTGATCCTATGCCAGTTCGTCTCGGCCGCTTCGAAATGCCCAAGTCCCTCGTCAAAGACGAGAGCACGCGCACGGATACCTACGCCAAGTTCATCGCCGAACCTTTCGAGGCAGGTTACGGACACACCGTAGGCAACTCCCTGCGCCGCGTGCTGCTGTCCTCTCTGGAAGGGGCAGCCATCACGGCCGTTAAAATCGCAGGGGCCTCGCACGAGTTTCAGACCCTCCCCAATGTGGTGGAGGACGTGACCGACATCATCCTCAACCTCAAAAAGGTCAAGTTCAAGGCCCACGACCACGAAATCCGGAACCTGTTCATCTCCGTGAACAAGGAAGGCGCCGTCACCGCCGGCGACATCCAGGACTCCGCCCAGTGTGAAGTCGTGAACAAGGACTTCGTCATTTGCACCCTGGACAAGAAGACCAAGTTTGATGCCGAACTCGAAGTGCGCGTCGGCCGCGGTTTTGCGACTGGGGACGAGAATAAGAATCCCGAGCAACCCATCGGTGTAATCGCCATTGACTCCATCTTCTCGCCGGTCACCCGCGTGAAATACGCAGTGGAAGCCACCCGCGTGGGACAGCGCACGGACTACGACAAGCTGGTCTTGGAAATCTGGACGGACGGGCGGATCACCCCGGAAGACGCTCTGGTTCAGGCCTCGAGCATCCTCAAGCGCCACTTCGAACCCTTCTACGGCTACGACGAAAACGCCGTCGACTTCGCCGAGGAGCAACCCCAGCAGAGCCAGGAAAATCAGAAGCTGAAGAAGCTCCTGAACATGAGCGTCAACGAGATCGAACTCTCCGTGCGCGCTGCAAACTGCCTCAACAACGCCAACATCACCACCGTCGGGCAGCTCGCGCAGAAGTCCGAAAGCGAAATGCTCAAGTACCGCAACTTCGGCAAAAAATCGCTCAACGAAATCAAGGACAAGCTCGTCCAGCTCGGCCTCTCTCTTGGCATGAAGTTCGAAAGCGGCTTGGTCGACCCCAACTCTGCTGACACCAGCCTCGTCGCACGCTGATCCGCGGCTCGGCACTCTCCTTTCATCGCTCAACCGTCACCCCATCCTTAAGTCCCATGCGTCACCAACGGAAAACTGTCAAACTCGGCCGTTCTCAGGCCCACCGCGACGCGTTGCTTGCCAATCAAGCCATCAGCCTGATTGAGCACAACCGCATCACCACCACCCTTGCCAAGGCTAAGGCCGTGCGTCCCTTCGCTGAAAAGCTCGTGACCATCGCCAAGAAAAACAGCCTCCACGCGCGCCGCACCGCCCTCTCCTACCTCTTCCACAACAAGGATGCGGTGAAGACCCTCTTCACGGAAGTGGCTCCTCGTTCGGCAGAGCGCAAGGGCGGCTACACCCGCATTATCAAGCTCGGCCGTCGTTACAGCGACTCCTCCGAGATGGCCATCTTGGAATGGGTCGATCAGGCCGCTCCAGCGCCGGCTCCCGCAGAAGCCGAGGCGGCTTCCGCCACGGCTCCCGCCGCAACGACCGAGGCGGCTCCCCAAGCCTAAGGCTTCTCTCAGGTTCTACCGTCCAACCGCTCCGTTCACTTCGGTGAGCGGAGCGGTTTTTTTTGGTCGGAATTCTTCCGCGCTCCTTCCACCTCCTCCCCACACAACAAAAAACCCGGCCGAAGCCGGGTCTTTGGGAATCCGGTTTCACCCGGCCTCCAACTTCGGGCATCCACGCCCGCGAAACCTGATTACTTGGCCGCGACCGCCGTGGCCTTGTTGTGCTCGGCGTCGACTTTGACCGCCTTGCCCACCAAGCCTGCCACCAGATCCGCGCCCTTCGTCGAGGGGGTCAGCGTGATGGAAACGGTCTTGGCTCCGGACTCCACCTGGAGCACTTTGGAATCCTTGTCGAACGACTTGAGGGTGCCTTCGGTGGTCACCACTTTTCCGCATCCGGCATGCGCCGCAACGGAACCAACCACGAGTGCAGTGAGAAGAGAGAGGGTTTTTTTCATCGGATCTGGGTTTGTTTTTTTGGGATGTGCTGGGGGAAACTCCCCCGCTACACTACACTTCCCCCTCATCTCCCTCCCGAATCAAGGAAATATTCCACGCCCCCCAGGCCCCCCTCTCTCGTGACCGCCCCGCGTCCCGCCCTGCTTTGGCTCTGCTTGCTGCTGTGCCTTGTATTCAATCCCAGAGCCACGGCCCATCCGATCCCCGACATTCCCGTCCGCGGTGCCTTCCTCACCGGGGGCTCGGCAACCCTTACCGTCCGCATCAATCCCCGTTGCTTCGACCCCGATCCGACCACCGCAACCTCCCTCACCAAGCTCCAGTTCCAAACCCTGTCGGATCCCCGGAAAAAGGAGCTCCTCGAAAATGCCGCCACCTTGGCGCTGCGCAACCTCGAGATCTCCTTTGAGCCCCTCGGCCGGATTCAGCCCCAGTTTGCATTCACTTTCACCGGCGAAGGGGGAGCCCCGCTCCTCCAAGAGGAGGACGTCGTGATCCTCTCCGGGAGTTGGAGCACCACCATCCCCGCCGGGGTCACCGGCTGGAATGTCCGCTCCGCCCCCCAGAACAACGTCTCGGTGGTCTTTGAAAACGAGATCAACGGAAAGCCTCACCCCCGCGTTTCGGTCCTCTTCCCGGGCGAGCGCAGCTTCACCCTGGACCTCACCGCGCTCGCCTCCGCCCCGCCCTCCGGCCCCAGCGCGCACAGCGTCCCCGCCGTGGGGGGCTCGGGGCATCTGGCGAGCACCCTCTGGAGCTTTGCCAAAAATGGCTTCGGGCATGTCCTTCCCGAGGGACTCGACCACTCCCTCTTTGTGCTCGGCATTTTCCTGCTGTGCCGCCAGTGGAAGCCGCTCCTTCTCCAGATCAGCGCCTTCACCCTCGCCCACTCCGTCACCCTCGCGCTGGCTACCCTCGGTCCCCTCTCGGCCCCCCCTCGTCTCATCCAAACCCTCATTGCAGCCACCATTGCCCTCCTGGCTCTGGAGAACCTCTGGAAACCGGCCTACTCCAACCGCCGCCTCGCGCTCGTTTTCAGCTTCGGACTCATTCACGGCCTCGGCTACGCCTCCGCGCTGGGCGCATTCTCCATCCCCAAGGACTCCGTGCTCGTCGCGCTCGCCGGATTCAACCTCGGCGTCGAGGCCGGCCAGATCGCCGTCCTGGCGCTCGCCCTCCTATTCACCGGGTGGATCCGCTCCGAGGCGCTCTTCCAGCGCTGGGTCTCCACTCCTGCCTCCTCCCTCATCGGACTCACCGGCCTCTATTGGGCGCTCAAGCCTCTCTGGACCTGACCCCCAGGGTGCCGCCACCCCGCTCCCTCCATGGACCGGCCACTCCGATCCGCGCCCCCCTTCCGCCTCCCGCCCCCCAAGGCCCTCCTGCTCGCCCCCCTTCTTTTACCGCCTGCCGCTCTCCCCCAAGAGCCCCCCCCCGCCCCCCTCCACGAGGAGGCCGTCTTTTCCGTTCGCCCATTCGCCGCGGAGATTCGGGATCAAGAGGCCGGTTGGAGCGGCGGACTGCTCAAACCACGCAGCCCCCTCTTGGGCGAGGCCGTCGGCCCTCTTTCTGCCCAGCAGCCCCTCCCCCCGGAGGAAGACCTGCTCCTTGCGGAAACCTCCCTGACCCAGGCCATCCGGGAAACCGTCCCCACCCTTTTTTCCCAGTCCCGGGACACGCCCCTGCCCATCCCCTCTCCGGAAGCGGACGGTTTGCGGTTCCGCGTGGGAGCAATCGAACTGCGCCCCCTGCTTTCCGCCAGCATCCGCAGCGACGACAACCTGTTTCAGGTCCACACCCGCCCCGTCGCGGACACCGTTTCGACTCTGACCCCCGGGCTGCTTGGGGGCTTGGGCGACATCGTCACCCGGGAGGACACCTATCTCGGCTTCGGGTATGCCCCCTCGCTGCTCTTTCACGCCCGGCACCGCGAGCTGAACACCACCAACCAGTTTCTCCGCTTCGAAGGCCAGCGCACGCTGCCAAGCCTGACGTGGGGAGGTGCCTGGCAATGGGCCAACCTCACAGAAAACAGCCGGGACCTTGGCCGCCGCATCCAACTCGAAGTGCACCTTTTCGAGGCCAAGGCACGCTACCTTGTCGGGGAACGCTCCAAGCTTGAGGCCGAGGCCTCCTTCTCCAACGCAGACTATCGCGCAATTTTCCAATCCAACGAGCTCTCAACGAAACTCTGGGCGCTGTACGCCCTCTCTCCGAAGCTCGACGCAGGGCTCGGCCTCGGCGCGGGTTCGCTCGAGCCCTCCAACGGACTGCAAACGACCTTCGAACAGCTCCACGTCCGCGCCCGCCTCGCCTCCACCGAAAAGCTCCAGTTCGATACGGGCCTCGGCCTCGACTTTCGCCACACGTCCCACGCCTCCTTCACCCGGCTCACCCCGCTCCTCCAGCTCGAGGCCCGATGGAATCCCCGCGAGGGCACCATCCTCGGACTCTCCTCCCGAAACAAAATCCAGAGCTCCGGTCTGCGCACCAACCTCCACTACGAGTCCACCCGCGTTTCCCTCGACTGCCAGCAACGGGTTCTCTCCAACCTCCGCATCGACTCCTCCCTCGGCTGGGAGCACTTCACCTACTTCTCCTCCGCCCCTTCTGCCAGGCCCGATCCCGAAAATTCGCGCAGGGATGACTCCGCGTTCGTCCGAATCGCACTTTCGCTTCTGCTCCAAAACCGCTCTTCTCTGTCTCTGTTTACGCTGTACCGCCGCAATCATTCGAACCTCCCGGAACTCGAGTTCCAAAATCATCAACTCGGAGTGGAGTGCAAAACGACCTTCTAATCCCCAAACTCTGTCGCTTCCCAAAGGCCCGCCTTTGGAGACTCCTCCCGCCGTTGCGCCTCTGGCTCTGTCCCCTCCCGGGGGTCGCCCCCTCCTCGCCACGGATCTCCCTGCGGCTCCTGAGCCTCCTCGTGGCTTGGGCGCTCGCTCTCGCGCCCCGTGCGCACGCGGACTCCGAGCCTCCCCCTTTTCTCCCCAGCAACTACCGCATCGCACCCGGGGACGTCCTCCTCGTGAAGGTTTTCCAAGAACCCGACCTCGACTCCCAACACCGCGTCGCCAAAGACGGATCCATCGCCATGCCCCTGATTGGACCGGTCACGGTGGGAGGCAAGACCGTCGCGGAATGCGCCGCCTTGGTGCGTGATCAACTCGCCAAGGGCTACCTGCGCAACCCGCAGGTACGCGTCAATGTGGTCCAGTACGCCATGCGACGCTTCAGCATCCTCGGACAGGTGCAACGCCCCGGCGCCTACTCCATGGCCGAGGAAACCACCACCAACCTTCTCGAGGCGATCGCCATGGCGGGCGGCTACACCAAATCCGCCGACCCCGCGGACATCACCATCCGGAGGAAGACGGAAGGCGCGGATAAAATCCTGAAAGTCAGCGCGAAAAACCTCGAAAAAAATCGGGGGGAAGAAGTGTTTCTGCTCCTGCCGGGCGACCTGATCATCGTTGGCGAACGACTTTTCTGAGAAAGCCTGCCGCGCCGTCATGGAAGCCCACGATCCCTCCGCCCCCACGCCTGCGTCACCCCACGCATTTGGGGAAATCGACCTCTGGCGTCACTGGTATCTGCTGCTCAACCAGTGGTGGATGATCGTGCTCTGCGTCGCGTTCGGCCTCGCCTGCGCCATGGCCTACCTGCGCCATACCCCCAAGATCTACGCGTCCACCGCCACCCTCGAAGTCGACACCGAGGCCAAAAAATCCTCCGCCGTCCAGCAGTTGATGCCCCTGGAGTTTCGGGGAAACGAATCGCTCAAGACCACCGAGCAGGCGCTCATGGCCTCCTCCCTGATTCTCCGCGTCATCGAGCAGAGTGGCTTGGAACAATCCACCCGCTTTCTCCCTCCCAGATCCGCCGGCCTCGCCTACGGCAAGAGCGAACTCGTCGAACTCTTCCAAAAAAAACTCGGCGTTTCCCTCCGCAGAGGCACCCGTCTCATCGACGTCACCATCGAGGACGAAGACCCGGAGCGCGCCCGGTTTCTCACCGAACTTTACGTCAAAAATTTCCTCTCCGAAGACCTCGAACAACGGATGCGCGTCTCGCGCGAATCCAGCGCCGCGCTCCAAAAAGCCGCCGATGACCTCAAGGTCAAACTCGAGAAATCTGAAAGCAAACTCCAAGAGTACCGCGAGGAAAACCGGGCCGTCTCCCTCGAGGAAAAGCAAAACATCATCGTCGACAAACTGAAGGATCTGAACCTCAAAGCCACGGCCTCTAAAGAACAACGCCTGCGCCTCGAGTCCGACGTCGCCATCATCGAACGCGAATCCAGCGCCCATCCCGAAAAGCTCCTCCAACTCGCCTCCATCACCAACAACCCCGAAGTGGACGGGCTCCGCCGACGCATCCAGGAGAAGGAGTCGGAGTTCTCCGCCCTTAAGGAGCGCTACCTCGAACTCCACCCCCGATACATCCAAGCCGAGGTCCAGCTTCAGGAACTTCGCCAGTCGCTGCTCAAAGCCGCAACCAAAGCCGGCGAACAGGTCATCCAAACCTACAACGCCGCGAAAGCCGTCGAGGAGAAGCTCGCCACCGCCCTCGCCGAACAGGAAAAGGCCTCCCTCCGCCTCCACGCGCTCTCCATTCAGTACAACGTCCTGGTGCGCGAGGTGGAATCCGACCGCGCCCTCTATGCCGCGGTGCTCAACGGGCTCAAGGAAACCAATGCATCCAACCATCTGGCCGTCAGCAGCCTCCGCATCATGGATCCCCCGCTCACCCCCACGCGCCCCGTCCGCCCCAAAACCCTCAAAATCCTCCTCGTCTCCTCCCTCGCAGGAATCTTCCTCGGCGCCTTTCTCGTCCATGCCTTCGATGCGCTCCGCGGCACCATCCGTTCCCTCAATGATGTCGAAATCGGACTCGGCCTCCCGGTCCTCGCCTCCGTCCCCGCCGGCAAGTACCCCACCGAGTCGGCCGAAAACGTCATCCATTCCGCACCCCAGTCCCCCGAAGCCGAAGCGTTCCGTTTCCTGCGCACCAGCATCGGCCTGCTCGGCCGAGAATCTGAACACCGCGTCGTGCTCTTCACCAGCGCCGTACCCGACGAAGGAAAAACCTTCTGCGCCCTCAACTACGGCGCCTGCCTCGCCAAGCAGGGACTGCGCACCCTGCTCATTGACGCCAACCTGCGCCATCCCCAGTTGGGCAACATGGTCTCCGACGGCGCCCCCACCGAAGAGGGCCTCAGTGACTGCCTCAGCGGAAGCGCCTCCCTCTCCGATACCTTCCGCCAAACCCGTTTCTTTGGCCTCTTTGTCCTCAGCGCCGGACACCGCGCCCCCAACCCCTCGGAACTTCTCGGGTCCAAAGCATTCGGAGAACTCATCCACGAAGCCATGGAACGCTTCGACCGCATCGTAATCGACACCTCTCCAGTCAACCTCTTCAGCGACGCCCTCGTCCTCACCCACTTCGCTCAGTCCATCTGCATGGTCGTGCGCGCCAACTCGACCCGCCGCCGCACCGTCTTGCGCGCCCTGCGGCTCATCGCACGCACCGGGCGCAAACCCGACGGCATCATCCTGAACCGTGTCAAACTCCGCAAAGGCGCCGACCAGACCGCCCCCTCCATGACCGATCTGGGCCAAATCACCGCCGCCGGATCAACACGCTAATCCGGACACACTCGGTGCGTTTTATGCTCTTGGATCGGGAAGCGCAGCAGATGTCCCCCCCATCTTCCAACGCCCTCCCCTGTCGCGCCCACGCGCAATACGCCTCCGACATTGTCCTCGGCGTCTCCCTCCTCGGCGACACCGCGGCTATTTTTTTCGCGCTTGCCCTGGCCTCCTGCCTCCGCATCCCCGGGCCGGAAAGCCTCTTTTCCTTCTCGCCTCCGGAGTGGACCCCCACCGCTCCCGTCCTCTTTCTGGAAACACTCGGCCTGCTCGTGCTGCTGGGCTCGCAACACGTCTACGAACGCCACCTCCATCTCGTTCACCACGAATCCATCTGGGAATCCGCCACAAAATCCCTCGGCGTCTGGGCCGGCGGATTGTTGCTGCTCTCCTCCCTCTTCCCCACGGGCCCCACCCTCACCCCTGCCCATCTCTTCAAAGCCGCCCCGCTGGCCGCCGTCGCGCTCACCCTCTGGCGCCTCCTGCTCCACCAACTCATCGCCCATC
>JBEBAG010000386.1:0-17344 GCA_041159065.1 Verrucomicrobiota bacterium
TCCTGGGGTTGGGTGGGTGTGGAAAAGGGCCGGAACCGGACGCGGGCCGGGGCGGGGGTTCCGTGGAAAAGCGGGAGGCGGAGCCGGATTCGGCCCGAAAAACGGGTTTAGGAGCAGGGGTGGGGGTGGTTTCGGGTCCGCCGGCGGAGCTGAGTGTGGAGGCGGTGCGGGCCTGGCATGCGGCGGGCGGGCTGGCCGGGTCGCGCTGGGCGAGGGAGCAGCGTCTGGATTTGAACGGGGACGGGGAGGAGGAGCTGTTTTTGGGGGTGAGCGCGCAGACGCGGTGGATGCTGTATGCGGTTTTTACGAGGCGTGCGGAGGGCTGGGTGTTGCTTTCGGACGGGGTGGAGGCGAGCGATTTGGGGTTGGAGGTGCAGCCCGAGGCGCGGGGCGGGTGGCGTGAGTTTGTGTCGTGGGTGGCGACGGGGCGTGGGGGGTTGCACCGGATCACCTATGCCTGGGATGGGCGGCGTTATTTCCGGAAGGTGACGGCGGGGGTGGCGAGCAAGGAGTCGCCGCTGGAGCCGATTCCGGTGCGCAAATAGGGGTTGGCGGAGATCGGAGGGGGGAGGGGGAGGCGGGGTTGTCCTTTACGGGATTGGCGTGGCCGGATCAGAGTTGGGGATGGTTATTGAGCCCAAAGTTCGCGGATTTATTTGCATTACGGCGCATCCCGAGGGGTGTGCGGCGCATGTGCGCCAACAGATCGACTATGTGCGTGCCCAAGGGGCGCTGCGCGAGATGCCCAAGCGGGTGTTGGTGATTGGGGCGTCCACGGGGTACGGGCTGGCGTCGCGGATTGTTCCGGCTTTTGGGGGCGGGGCGGCGACGGTGGGCGTGTTTTTTGAAAAGCCCTCGGCGGGGGGGAAGACGGCGTCGGCCGGGTGGTACAATTCGTGTGCTTTTGAGAAGGAGGCGCACGCCGCGGGACTGTACGCGAAGAGCATCAATGGGGATGCGTTTTCAAAGGAGATCAAGCAGCAGACGCTGGAATTGATCCGGGCGGATCTGGGGCAGGTGGATCTGGTGGTCTACAGTTTGGCTTCTCCCCGGCGTACCCATCCCGAGACGGGGGTGGTGGCCAAGTCCACGCTCAAACCCATCGGGGGCGTGTTCTCCGCAAAGACGGTGGACACGGATCGTGGCTTGGTGAGTGAGGTGACGATTGAGCCGGCCAACGAGCAGGAAATCGCGGAGACGGTGAGCGTGATGGGAGGGGAGGACTGGGAGCTTTGGGTGGATGCTTTGGAAAAGGGCGGGGTGTTGGCTCCGGGGGCGAAGACGGTGGCGTATTCGTACGTGGGGCCGGATTTGACGTGGGCGATTTACCGGAATGGGACGATTGGGCGGGCGAAGGAAGATTTGGAGGCCACGGCGAAGCGGTTGCACGCGCGTCTGGCGGAGCGTGGGGGGGGCGCGTATGTGTCGATCAACAAGGCGCTGGTGACGCAGGCGAGCAGCGCGATTCCGGTGGTGCCGCTCTATATTTCACTTTTGTACAAGGTGATGAAGGCCAAGGGGCTGCACGAGGGGTGCATCGAGCAGATTCAGCGTCTGTTTGCCTCCCACCTCTATCACGGCTCGGTGCCGGTTTTGGATGAGGCGGGCCGGATTCGGATCGACGACTGGGAGATGCGTCCGGAGGTGCAGTCCGCCGTGGCGGAGTTGTGGCCTGGGGTGAGCACGGAAACGCTTCCGAGCGTTTCGGATATTGCGGGGTACCGGGAGGAGTTTTTGAGGTTGTTTGGGTTCGGTCTGGCGGGGGTGGATTACCAAGCCGATACGAATCCGGAGGTGGCGCTGCCTTCGGCGTAGCCGCCCTTGCGGGGGGGGTGTTCCGGGAGAGGCCCGGGGCCCCCGTGAAGGGAGGATCCGGAGGATCAGGGGGAGGCGTAGGCTTGGACGCGCTTGGTCCAGCCTGGCAGCCAGCGTTCCTCGTGGCGTTCCGGGGGGGCGTTGCGGACCCTGCGTTGGAGGGTTTGCTCTGCGGCCTTGGCAAAGAGCGCGGGGGAGGCGTTGGGAGGAAGGGCGAGGAGGACTTGGAGGAGTCCCCAGCCCTCCCCTTGGTAGCGTTCGGAGGGGTTGGTCCCCTCGCCCTTGAAGTTGACGTAATCGATGAGGGCGAAGCGGCCTGCGGGAGAGGCCGCCAGAAGGCGGTAGTTTTTCTCCAGAGCCGGGCGGCGTTCCTCGGGGAGGGCAGCGAGGAGGGAGGGAAGGGCGCGGTCGAGGCGTTGGGCCAAGAACTGGCTTTGCTCGGCGAGGGTGGCGGCGAGGAGGGTGCGCAGTTCTTGGAGGCGCGGGGAGTGCAGTTCGGCGAGGAATGCGGCGCGGGAATTCCAGGGACAGGGGGAGGAGGGGGAGAGCCACGGGGGGAGGGCGACCCCGCGTTCTTTGAGGAATTGGAGGAGGGTGGGGAAACTTTCCTCGAAGGGGCCGCGTTTTCCGGCGGGGTACCAGATGAAGTGGCCGATACCGAGGGAGGGGAAGTCTTCGCCGGTGTTCCAGGCGGTGAGTCCCTCGATTTTGCCATCGGCCTCGTTTTGCCAGACGCGGCGTCCGATCTGGGTGAGATCGTGGGGGGACAGCGGGGGGAGGGGGGGGAGGGCAGCGAGGATGCCGAGCAGGAGGGGGAGGCGGAGGGCCATGGGAGGTTCGATTTTAGGCAGGGTTCGTGCTTGCGGGGAGGGGAACTTTTGAAAAAGCCATGAGCGAGCCCAAGACTTTTGCGGATCCGACGTACAAGGGACTGAGTGTGGGGGAGTTTTTTTCTCGGCATGCGGGGGCGCTGCAGATGGAGCAGATGGACCATGCGTCGATGGGGTTTGAGCGGATCATCAGCGAGCCGACGGTGAACCGGCCCGGGCTGGCGCTCTCGGGATTTTACTCCTACTTTGCGGAGAAGCGGGTGCAGGTGTTTGGGGCGGCGGAGCTTTCTTACTTGGCGAGTCTACCGGCGGAGGAGGCCCAGAGGCGGTGTCGCACGCTGTGTGAGTGTCCGATTCCGTGCATTGTGGTGGCGCGGGGTTCGGAGGTGCCTGCGTACCTGTTGGGGGAGGCGGCGGCGGCGGGGGTGGCGGTGTTCCGGACGGGGATGGTGACGATGACGTATTTGAATGCGGCGACCTTGGCGCTGCATCACGATTTTGCGCCGCGCAAGAGCGAGTATGGCTCGATGGTGGACATTTTGGGGGTGGGGACGCTGATTCGTGGGGCGAGCGGGATTGGGAAGAGCGAGTGCGTGCTGGGGTTGCTGGAGCGGGGGCACAGTTTGGTGAGCGACGACATGACCCGATTTCGGGCGGTGGAGGACCGGGAATTGCACGGGACGTCTTCGGATTTGACGCGGCACCACATGGAGGTGCGGGGGCTTGGGGTGATCAATGTGATGGCGATTTTTGGGGTGGGGAGCGTGCGTTTGGAGAAGCGGTTGGATTTGGTGGTGACGTTGCGGGACTGGCAGGATTTGGAGGAGGTGGACCGGATTGGGTTAGACCAGGAGCACTTTGAGATTTTGAACATCGAGGTGCCTCACGTAACCATTCCTGTGCGTACGGGGCGGGATCTGGCGCGTCTGGTGGAGGTGGCGGCCCTGGACCAAAAACTGAAGGCGATGGGGCATCATAGTGCGCTCGAATTCAATCAGCGCCTCATGCAGATGATGCAGCCAAAGGCGTAAAAAATCTGTCCCCTCCGTGCCGCTTTTCTGATTAGACTCCCGCCACTTTTCCGTGACCAAAGAACTCACCATTCAGAATCGTCTGGGGCTGCATGCGCGGCCTTCGGCCATGTTTGTTAAGGTATGCAGTCGGTTTCGCTGTGAGATCTGGGTGGAGAAAGATGGGGAGAAGGTGAATGGGAAGAGCATCATGGGGCTCATGATGTTGGCGGCGGGGTTGGGGTCGAAGTTGCAGGTCACGTGCGAAGGGCCGGACGGCGAGAAGGCGCTTCAGGAGATCGAGGCGCTCATCAACCAGAAATTCAACGAGGAGTAAGCCGCTGTGGAGCGTTGTCTTCCTCGTCGTCTTTCCTCAGGGGTCCCCGTCCTGCGCATGATCCCATGAGTGAGGGGGAGCCCAAGCCGGAGCAGCGTTTTCAAGGGATTGCCGTCTCGCCGGGCATTGTTCGGGGGAAGGCGTGGATCCATAACCTCGAGGAGGACGCGACGCCGCATTATCACATCCGGCAGGAGGAGGTGCCTGCGGAGCTCAACCGGTTTGAGAACGCGCTCTTGCAGACGCGTCTGCAGATTCAGGAGATGCAGAGCCGCATTTCGGATTCGGTGGGCGGGGCGGATGCGGGGATTTTCGACGCGCACCTGTTGGTGGTGGAGGATCGGACGGTGATTGACGAGGTGGTGCGGATCATCAAGCGGGACCGCTTGAACGTGGAGTCGGTGTTTGCGGCGGTGACGGGGCGATTTGCCAAGACCCTGAGTGAGATTGACGATCCGTATTTGAGGGAACGGGCGGTGGATATCCACGACGTGTGCCGCCGGGTGTTGCGCAACCTGCTGGGCAAACAGAGCCGAGTCCTCGGGGGAACGGGCGAGTCGCAGGTGGTGATTTCGCACAATCTCACGCCGAGCGACACGGTGCAGATGAACCGGCAGAGTGTGTTGGGATTTGCGACCGACATTGGGAGCAAGACCTCGCACACGGCCATTATGGCGCGCTCGCTGAGCATTCCCGCGGTGGTGGCGCTGCACGATGCGAGCGAGTCGATCATGCACGGGGACCCGGTGCTTTTGGACGGCTACAACGGGTTGTTGATCGTCAACCCTTCCGACGAGACCATCGCGGAGTACGAGGTGCTGCGCAAACGGAAGGACGTGCTGGAGCGGCGCCTGGATGCGCTGCGGGGCACGGAGTGCTGCACGACGGACGGGCGGAAGCTGGTTTTATCGGCAAACATCGAGTTGCCGGAGGATGTGCCGATGGTGATTCACTCGGGGGCGGAGGGGGTGGGGCTGTTCCGGACGGAGTTTTTCTACATCAACCGCCAGGAGTTGCCCGGCGAGGAGCTGCAGTATCAGGCGTATCGTTCGGTGGTGGAGCGGTTGGCTCCGAATTCGGTGATTATCCGGACGCTGGATTTGGGGGGGGACAAGTTGATGAGCTCCCTGGACATCCCCACGGAGATGAACCCGTTTTTGGGATGGAGGGCGATTCGGTTGTGTCTGGAGCGGGAGGACATTTTCAAGACGCAGCTTCGGGCGATTTTGAGGGCGAGCGCGCACGGGAATGTGCGGATCATGTACCCGATGATATCCGGAGTGGAGGAGGTGCGGAGTGCGAACGAGGTGTTGGAGGAATGCCGCCAGGAGTTGCGGATGGAGGGGAAGCCCTTTGCGGAAAAGATCGAGGTGGGGGCGATGATTGAGATCCCCAGCGCGGCGCTCACGGCGGATCTGATCGCCCGAGAGGTGGACTTTTTCTCCATTGGGACCAACGACCTGATTCAGTACACGATCGCGGTGGACCGGTTGAACGAGAACATCGCGCACCTGTACCAGCCCACGCATCCGGCGATTGTGCGTCTGATCCGCTCCGTGGTGGCGGCGGGGCACGCCCACAACCTGTGGGTGGGGGTCTGCGGGGAAATGGCGGGGGAGATCGCGTTGACGCCGCTGCTGCTTGGGCTTGGGGTGGATGAATTGAGCACGGGTTGCGCGCAGGTGCCGCGGGTGAAGCAGGCAGTGCAGAGCCTCGATTTGGAGGTGTGCGTGCGGTTGGTGGAGGAGATTCAGAGCATGGAGACCCCTGGTGCCGTGTTTGCCGCGTGCGAACGGGTGGCGCGGGAGCGGTATCCCGATCTGCTGTAGCATTCAGGGTCGAGCCAGCGCCTTGGCCTCTTGCCATGAGGGATGGTCTCCCTGATCTGAGGCGAGGTGTCGCCCGCGGCGGGGGGAGTCTCTTCAAGCAAAAGCGCCGCAGGGCGAACCTGCGGCGCGTGAGGCAAGGCGTCAGACAACCCGGCGGTCGACCGGGTAGGCTGGGTTATTTCGCGGGTGCGTTGAACTGCAGCCAGTCGAAGTTCATCAGCCCCTGCTTGCCCGGGTTAACGAAAACGGCCACGACGTCGGTGCGTTCCGGCAGGTTGGGCTGGGCCATGAGCGGGGTTTGGAGTTCCACCCACTTGTTCCAGTCTCCGGTGGGTTCCACGGTGAACTCGCCCAGAAGCGTGCCCTCCGGGCTGCCCGCCCGGAGTTCGATTTTGCCTCCCGCCCCGGCGGATGCGATCCGGCAGGAAAAGCTGCCGACCTGGGCCAGCGGGATGTTGCGGAAGCGGGCGCTGTGGCCGTGCCCGATCGCCCCGAGGAATTTGCCCCCCGAGGATCCGGATCCGGTGAGGGTGCGGCAGCCGCCCTCGGTTTGGTGGCCTTCAGCCTCGATGCGCCGGAGTTGGAGGCGCACGCTGGCGCGCCCGGTGAGGGGGGAGGCGGTTTCCCGTCCGTTGTCGGTGTAGGAAGCGTCGAGGAATCCGAGGGTGATGCCCGGGGACTTGGTGGGGACGATCTCGCCGGAGAGTCCGCGCACGCCTGTGGCGCCGCCTTTACCCGGTTCGAGGGAGAAGATCCATGCGACCATCTGGGCGATTTCGTCGGAGGTGTGCTGTTGATGGGGAAGCATGGGAATGGGGCCCCAGACGCCGCTGCTTCCGTTGCGCACGCGCTGCACGCTGGCCTCCAACGCGCCGGGAACGCCCTTGTAGCGTTTGGCGACTTCCTGCAGGGGCGGTCCAACCAGCGGGTTTTCGATCTGGTGACAGTTGAAGCAGTCGCTCTGCTTCATCAGGGCGAGGCCGGGATCGACGAAGACCTTCTCCTCGGCGTTCTTGAGCCAGCGTCCCTCCACCGTCACGCGAGGGCCGAAGGCCTCGGGTTGACGGACGGAGTCTCCATCCTCCGGGTCATTCACGAGCAGGCGGAAGGGGACGGGCACGCCTGGGGTGAAGAAGTCGCCGTCCTTGGGAGCCTCAAATTGGAGGTGGGGGACGGTGTTTCCGACGACGACGGTGTGGGTTTTGGTGGTGGAGGCTCCGAGTTCATCGGAGACGGTGAGCAGGACGGTGGCGTTTCCCGGTTTTTGGAAGGTGTGGGAGAAGGAGGGTTCCGTGGAGAGCACGGGGCCGTCGGGCTGGAGGCGCCAAGCGAGGCGGAGGGGGCCGCCTTCGCGTTTGTAGGTGCCGTTGGAGGTGAAATCGACTGGGAGAGGTTCACGCCCGGAAGAGACGCTGGCTTGGATTTCGGCGATGGGCGGGAGGTTGCCGCGCAGGTAGGAAATTTTGAGCAGTTTGGCGTCGGGATTGGCGCCCCAGGTCTGGCCGTAGTCGAGGAGGTAAAGGCAGCCGTCCGGGCCGAAGCGGGCGTCCACGGGGCGTCGGATGACAAAGCCTTCTTTGACATCCTCCTCTTTGACTTGATCGGAGACGACGGCGAGGGCGGGGGAGAAGGACTCGATGGAGGCGAGATCGCCCGTGGGGGTCATGCGGGCCCACTTGAGGAAGGGGCGTTGCCAGTCCCAGAAGAGCAGGGACCCATCGTAATCGGCAGGGAAGCCGTTGGTTTTTTCGAAGGCGGTTTCGTAGTGGAAGACGGGCCCGGCGCAGGCGGTGCGTCCGCCTTTGCCGAGAGAGGGGAATTCTGGGGATTCCTCGTAGGGCCAGTAGATCCAGGCGGGCTGGGCTGGGGGGAGTTCCTTGCGTCCGGTGTTGTTGACGCTGCGGTTGATCGGCTGGGAGGGGTCGTGGGGGTCGCCGATGCTTTTGGAGGCGAAGTCGTAGCGGTGGTAGGGGAAGTTGGCGCCGACAAAGAGGGGCCAGCCGAAGAAGCCCGCCTTGCGCGCCTGATTGATTTCGTCGTAGCCGCGGGGGCCGCGCGGGCCGTTGGCGCGGGCGTCGGGGCCGACTTCGCCCCAGTAGAGCCAGTTGGTTTTGGGATCGATGCTGATGCGCCAGGGGTTGCGGCAGCCCATGACGTAGATTTCGGGGCGTCCCTGGGAGCCGTCTTTGGGGAAGAGATTGCCGTCGGGGATGGTGTATCCGCCCTCGGGCGTGGGGCGGATGCGGAGGATTTTCCCGACGAGGTTATCCGTGTTTGCCGAGGTGCGTTGGGCATCCCAGGGTTCGCGTCCGGGCTGCTCGTCGCTTGGGGAGTAGCCGTCGGAGCCGAAGGGGTTGGTGTTATCGCCGGAGGAGTAGAGGAGGTTTCCTTCGTTATCGAAGTGGACGGAGCCGGCGTGGTGGCAGCACTCGCGGCGTTGTTCGGCGGAGGTGAGCAGGACCTTTTCGGAGGCGAGGTCCATGGAGTCGCCATTCAGAGTGAAGCGGCTGAGGCGTTGGCCGTCGAAATCCTTTGGGGAGTAGAGGCAGTAGACCCAGTGGTTTTTGGCGAATTGGGGATCGAGGGCGAAGCCGAGGAATCCATTTTCCTGCCCATTGAAGACCTCGAGTTTGCCGCAGGTGACCACGGCCTTGAGTTCGGGCTTCCAGACCTTGAGGGCGCCGCCGATTTCGTTGAAGAAAATGCGGCCATCGGGTGCGAGCTTGAGCTGCATGGGCTGGGGCATCCCGGAGGCGAGCACCTCGACTTGGAAGCGGTAATCGGCGATCGCGGCGGAGAGCGGCGCGGGCGAAGAGAGAAGCCAGGCCGGTGCCAGGGCAAGCAGGAGCGGGAGGTGGGGGCGCAGTTTCATCGGGGTTCGAGCGTGGGGGTTCGAGAATGGGGGTCGAGGGAGGGCCACAGACCCGGGCCGGGCCTTGGGGCAACCCGAGAAGAGTGGCCCATGCCCGAGCGTCCGATCAACGCCAAAGCCGCCGTGCGTTCCCGACGGCTTCAGAGGGAACCGCGTCCGGGGCGGGAACGCGGCGGTGGGGAGGGGGGGCTGCGCGGCCCCGGTCTCCTAGTCCTCGAGGGGTTTGATGAAGATGTTCCGGTACCAGAGCGGGGTGCCATGGTGCTGGAATCCGATGGGGCCCTTGGACTTGCCGCCCCAGTTTTTGGCGTAGGCGTCGATGGTTTTCTCGCCGTTGAGGAACACGGTGATGACACCTTTCTCGACGCGGATCTCGTAATGGTTCCATTCGCCGGCGGGTTTCGCGGCGCGCTTGGTGGGGGGCAGATCCGGGTAGATGCCTCCGGAGGTGCCGTTCCAAATCGGGCGATCCGGAGCGTCGTGGTCGTTGATTTCGACCTGGGTGCCTCCGCGCAGAAAAACGCCGCTGTTCCCGTTTTTTTCGACCTTCCAATCGAGCTGGAGGATGAAGTTGCCGAACTCCTCGGCGGAGAACAGGTGCGTGCCCTTGCCATCGTAGGTGAGCTGGCCCTCGGCAGCCTTCCAGTGTTCCGGGGCTTTCTTGTTCTCCTGCCAGCCTTGGACGTCGATTCCATTAAACAGGGCGCGGAATCCCTCCGGGGGTTTGGGAGCGGCGTCCTGGGCGTGCAGTGTGGTGGAACCGGCCAGCACGAGGGAGGCTGCGGCGAACCATTTCAGCGGGGATTGGGAGCGGGTCATGGGGTCTATGGGATGGGTGGTGGAATGAAGGGCAGAAGGTTAGCGGGCGCCCGTTTGCAGGAAGTAGACGAGGTCGGCGACTTCGTCGGGATGGCAGGTGTTGATGAGCCCCGGCGGCATGAGCGAGACGGGGGAAAGCTCGAGTTTGAGGATCTCCTTGCGGGAGAAATCCCGGACATCGGAGGGCACAAACACGTTCTCCTGGATTTGAACCAGATCCGGTCCCTCGTTGACGACGCGTCCGAGGTGCATGTTGCCGTTTTTGAGGGTGATCTGGGTCGTGGCGTACTGGTCGCTGATGACCTTGCTGGGCTCGATCATGCTCTCGAGGATTTCGCGCACAGAGAAGCGGTTCCCGGTGAGGGTCAGGTCCGGACCGACCGCGCCGCCCTCGTTCTTGAAAAGATGACACGTGATGCAGGCGGTCTGACGGAAGAGCTCCTTGCCGCGTTCGGGGTCGCGCTTGGACTTGAGCAAGGGCTCGACCAAGGCGGCAAGTTCGTCGGTGGTCCAGTTTTTGACGAAGAGCCGCGAGGCGAGGGGCGGAGCGGGGCGAGATTCCGGCGGGGCGTTCAGCACGGTCTGGAGGGCCGATTTCTCCGAGTCGGAGAGGGATGCGACGGCGTCCTTTTTGATGTCGGCTATGAATTTCGCGAGGTGCCCGGCCTTGTGGAATTCCTCGCGCAGAAACCAGCGGAAGAATTTTTCGCGAGCTCCTGCAGGCCAGCCGTCGGGGACGAGGCGGAGGGCAGCGGCATAGCCCAGTTGTTCCTCCTGGGTGGGGGCTTTCTCAAAGAGCGGGAACAGTTTGGCTGCGGCGAGAGGGGATTTCCAACGCACTAGTAGCGCGCCGGCTTCCACGTTGCACCGCGAGTCGGTGCCGGGCAGGGTGGCATGGAGTTGCGAAAGAAGCGTTTCGCGGATGGGGCCTTCGGGATCGCCGAGGCGGATGGAGACGACCTGGATGGCGCGCAGGACGTCGAGTCGGGTGGCCGGATCCAGCTTTGCCCAGGGGATTGCGGCGAGGCGGTTGAGGAGATCGGCTTTGGCGTCTGCGACACCGAGGCGTGCGAGGGCGAGGGCGGTTTGAACGACGGCCCGGGGTGCGGTGAGCGCGAGGGCCTTCGTTTTCCAGACTTCCGCTGGGCGGAATTCCAGCAGGGTTCGGGCGGCGAACCGGATGAAGCGGTCCGGATGCGCGAGGTGGTCGAGGGCGAGTTGCAGGGAGGCGTCGTCGGAGGCGTGGTAGGAGTCCTCCAGGCGGTGGCGGAGGCTGCGCAGGGCGGCCGCCGCAGGATCGGATTGCGGGACGGATTCGGCGGTGGAATCGGGGCCGGAGTAGGTGACGCGGTAGAGGGCGCTGTTGGAGCGCCGGCTGCCTCCGCAGAAGTAGAGCGCGCCGTCCTTGGGGTTGATGACGAGGTCGGTGGGCTTGGTGCCGCGTCCTTCTGCAAACACGTCCATCGTTGCGGTGTAGGAGGCCCCGGATTCCTTGAGGTGCACGGCGTAAATCTTGCCGAAGGTCCAGTCCGCGATGAAGAGCGCGTTTTGGTAGGCCGCAGGGAACTTGGCTCCGTAGCCGAAACCCACTCCGGTGGGACTGCCTCGGCCGACATTCAACACGGGGGGCAGCGAGTCGGCGTAGTCCTCGGGCCATTTGCCGGAGACGCTGCGCCAGCCGAACTCGCCTCCATCGACGACGTGGCAGACGCGGGTGGGGCGGTACCAGGGCATGCCCAGATCCCATTCCATATCGGCGTCGTAGGTGAAGAGTTCGCCGTGGCGGTTGTAGGCGGCG
This sequence comes from Verrucomicrobiota bacterium, assembly GCA_041159065.1. GTDB lineage: Bacteria > Verrucomicrobiota > Verrucomicrobiia > Chthoniobacterales > Chthoniobacteraceae > Chth-196. Next base: position 11,311 of record JBEBAG010000386.1, read on the forward strand.
TCGTATTGGTTGCGGAAGCCGGATGCGGCGAGGGTCCACTCCTTGCCGTCGGGGGACATGCGGGCGATGTAACCGGCTGGAGCCCCGGCTCCGAGCATGAAGCCGTGGCCGGTGATTTTCGGCAGGGCGAGGTCATCCTTCCAGATTGGGGGGACCTGATGGTGTTGGATCTCGGTTAGGCGGGTGGAGTTGCCGCAGACGACGGTGATGCTTTTGCCGTCTGGGGAGAGGAGCAGGGCGTGGGGGCCGTGGTCGCCGCTGCCGTGGACTTTGCGGAGCAGTTCGACGGAGTCGAGGACATCGTCCCCGTTGGTGTCGCGCACGCGATAGACGCCGGAGCCGGTGCCGTAGACGCCCTCCTGGCAGACCATGACGTAGAGGCTGTCGAAGGCCCAGAGGAGCCCGTTGGCGTGGCCGAGCTCGACGGGGATGGGTTCGATCCGGGTCTGGGAGGCGTCGCCTCCGAGTGGAGGCGGGGTGATGCGCACGAGCTTTCCTCCGGCGTCCGAAGCGATGAGGCGTCCCTTTGGATCGGTGCACAGGGCGACCCAGGAGCCCTCCTCTTCGTCGAGGGCATGCAGCAGCTCGACCTTGAAACCCTGCGGGACGCTCACCTCGGAGGCCGGAGTGACGGAGGGGCGGAGCGAGGAAAAGACATCTCCCCATGGCGACTGGGCGTACGGGTGGACCTCCCGCGCCGGCTGGGGAGCGGCATCGGGCGTTGAGATGGCCTTCCAGGAGGCGTTGGTTTCGAGGCGGCGGCGGGTGCCGTCGTTCTCGGCAATGAGCAGCGAGAGGAGGACGCCGGACGGCTCCGAGCCGCCGGGCTTGGGCTGGAGTTGGACCTTGTTGTCGCCCTTGCGGAGCAGTTTTCCGAGCTCCACGGTCATTGGGCGTTTGGGGTCGGAGAGGGAAGCGGCGAGGGTTCCGTTGACGAGCAGCTCACAGCGGCTGGAGCACGCGAATTTGACGCGGCTCGCCCCCGGGACTTGATCGAGCGAAAACGTGCGCTCGAGTTGGATGGGGCTCTGGGGCGATTGGGGTTCCGGGGACCAGATCCAGTGGAGTTGGGACTGGGCGGGCGAGGAGACGGGGAGGGGCTCGGCGGCGTGGAGCGGGATCGCGGGAAGCGGGAGGGAGAGGAGCAGGAGTGCGGCGAGCGGACTGGCGAGTGGGGGGCGAGTCGCGAAACGATTCATGCGGGAGTCAATCCGGTGGTCTCCGGAGTTCTTAGCCGGATTGCATGGGGATGCGGGGTTGAGCAGGGCTTGGGAAGCGGTAAGATTTCCGCTCATTCTCGCGAACCGACTGCCATCCCACCCCTTATGCTTACCGATCCGAATCTGTGGATATCCTTGCTGACGTTGACGGTGTTGGAGGTGGTGCTGGGCATCGACAATATCATCTTCATTTCGATTCTGACGGGCCGGTTGCCGGAGGCGCAGCAGGCGCGTGCGCGGCGGCTTGGGTTGATGTTGGCGCTGGGGGCGCGGGTGGGGTTGCTGTGTTCGATTGTGTGGCTGATGAAGTGGACCAAGCCGTTGCTGGAGGTGGCCGGGCACGCCCTTTCCGGGAAGGACTTGGTGCTGCTGGGCGGGGGATTGTTTCTCTTGTGGAAGAGCGTGCACGAGATTCACGGCAATCTGGAAGGGGAGGAGGAGACGCATGCGGAGGCGGGGGGGCGGCGTGCCGCATTTGGGGCTGTTGTGGGGCAGATTTTGGTGATCGACATCGTGTTTTCGTTGGATTCGGTGATCACGGCGGTGGGGTTGGCCCAGCAGGTGGGGGTGATGGTTGCGGCGGTGGTGTTGGCGATGGCGGTGATGTTGTGGGCATCCAAGCCGATTGGGGATTTTGTGAACCGGCATCCCTCGGTGAAGATGCTGGCGCTGTCTTTTCTGCTGATGATTGGGTTGATGCTGGTGGCGGAGGCGCTTGGGCAGCACATCCCGAAGGGATACCTCTATTTCGCCATGGCGTTTTCCTTTGGGGTCGAGTTGCTGAACCTCCGGATGCGCGCCAAGCAGAAGCAACGGCCGCACCCGGTGCAGTTGCACCGACCGATCTCGCCCGAGGGGGGGGAGGGTTCGTCCGAGGGGGGCGCGGCCTGAGCGGCGGCGCGTTTGGGGCGATGCATCCTTTGAAGGGAGTGGCGGTGATGGCGCGGTGTGGTGCGAGCGCGGGGTTTGGGCTCCCGGGGGGGCGACGCTGATGGAGCGGAAGCTGGGGCGTCGATGGGCGAAGTGGGGGCGTGGGAAGTGGCGGAGATGGAGGCCTTGGAAGCGGTGGCGTTTGGGTTTTTGGGGGGCGGGCGTGGAGGAGGGGCGCGCGGGGCGTGCGGGTTTTTCGTGGGCGAAGGAGGCGTTGTATCTGTCTGGGGATGCGTATTATGAGGAGATGCTCTTGGAGATGGGGCGTGCGCGTTGGAGTGTGGACATGGAGGTGTACACGTTTGAGGACGGGGTTTTGGCGGAGCGGGTGTGCGCGTGTTTTGCGGGGTTGGTGCGTCGCGGGGTGCGGGTGCGTTTGATCTGCGACCACTGGGGTTCGCCCGGGATTGGGGGCGGGTTGCTGGGGCGTTTGGAGGCGGCCGGGGTACGGGTGCATTTGTACCGGGGACTGCCGTGGAGCGCGGTGGCGTTGCGGAGTGTGGGGGGTGGGGGGCGGATCGGGCTCTGGTGGCGGGCATTCTGGGAGCGGATCCGGAATGTGAACCGGGGCTTTCACCGGAAGGTGACGGTGATGGACGGGCGGGTGGCGTGGGTGGGAAGCATGAACGTCACCGACGCCCATTTGCGGGAGGTGCGCGGCGAGGAGGCCTGGGCGGATGTGGGGGTGCGGGTGGAGGGGAAGGAGGTGAGCGTGTTCAGCGAGGCGTTTGAGCGGGCGTTTTACCGGAGGCGCAAACCCCGCAGTGGAGCCCTTGCGCGGCGGGTGCCGGTTTTTTTCAACGATTCCTTCTGGCTGCGGCGGCGGATGAACGCGCAGCTCAAGCGGCGCATCCAGCGGGCCCGGAAGCGGATCTGGATTCAGAATCCCTATTTCCTTCCGGAGCGCGGGTTGTTGCGCGCGTTGTGTCGGAGTGCGCGGCGGGGGGTGGACGTGCGGATTGTGGTTCCGGAGAAGAATGATCTGTTTGTGATCCGGTGGATGAATTTCGGGCTGATGGCGAAGCTGATGAAAAGTGGCGCGCGCTTGTACGAGTACCGGGAGACCTTTGCGCACAAGAAGGTGTTGATCGTGGATGACGAGTATTCCGTGGGGTCCACCAACTTGAATCACCGCAGTTTCCTCCATGATCTGGAGGTGGAGGTTTTGCTGACGCGTGAGGAGACGCGGCGTGCGCTGGAGGCGTCTTTTTTGGCGGACCAGGCGGTGTCCCGGCTGATTCGCCCGCGCGAGATGCGCGAGAAGCCGTGGTGGTATTTGATGGTGAACCGGATCCTATTTTTTTTCCGGTACTGGTGCTGAGGGGGGCGGTGGGGGTGTTGTGGAGGGGAGGTAGATGCGCGCGATTTGGAGCAGGAGGGCCTCGAGTTTGCGGGAATACTCGGCGGGATCGGTTTGGGATTTGGATTCGCGCAGGCGTGCGAGGGCGTGTTCGAGCGTGGTGCGGGTTTCGCGCTGGTCTTGGGAAAGCCCCGCCTCCTCCGGGGAGGCGAGGAGGAACCAGTCTGTAGCGCGCAGGGCGCGGCGTGGCGGGGCTTTGGGGGAGGCGGCCTCGCCTTCATCGAGGACGGAGTGCTCGGTGCTGAGGCGGCCCTGTTGCAGGTAGAAATCCTCCACGGCCCGGGAGGCGTGGCTCCAGGCCTCGCGGAGGGACACCTGACCATCGGCGTCCGTGTCGGCATCGAGGGAGGTGAGGGCGGAGGTGAGGAATTGGGGGAAGCGGGTCCAGTTCTCTTCGGCGCCGGATTTGGTGGCGGTGAGGAGGATCCGATTGGGGTCTGAGAGGGGTTTGAGGAAGGCCCCGGAGCAGGAGAAGCCTGCGATGACGAAGACGGGCCGGCGGACGGGGGCGAGCATCTTGGCGAGTTCGTCGGCGGAGAGATGGGGGCCGTGCAGCATGAATTTGGGGGAGCGCCCCTGGGCGCTGCCGTGGCCGAGCAGGACGAGCCAGAGGGGGTCCGGCGAGGGGGAAGCGGCGACCTCGGCGAGGGCGTTTCGGAGGGCGTCGATTTGGGGGAGGGAATCGGAGTGCGGGACGGAGGTTGCGGAGTGTCCGGCTTTGGCGGCGGCCTCGATCCACTGTTTCTCGGTGGATCCGAGGGATTCGGCGTAGGAGGGTTCGCCGGGATTGCCGCAGACGACAAGGATGCGGTGGGCGGCCGGGCAGCGTTCGGGGGAGACGGCGAGAAGCAGGGCCACGAGGGGGAGGGCGAGGCGGAAGAGGAAGGAGAGAGCGGGCATGGGACGATGATTTAGGCGGCGCCGTTGCGGCGGCGCAGAATCCATTCGGCGGTGAGAGCGAGGAGGGCGGCAGCGAGGAGCCAGGGGGTGTGCCAGAGCGGCGTGGTTTGGATTTGGGTGCGGAGGTGGGGACTTTTCTGGAGGCGGGCGGCGAGCGAATCCAGGTCGTTCGGGGCGAGGATCCCGCCCCCGGAGGCGTGTGCGAGGGAGCGCAGGGCGTCGGGATTGGGGTCAAGCGAGGCGAGTTCGGCGCTGAGGTGTTCGATGACGTGGCCGGTGACGGCCTCTCCGAGCGGGGTGCCCTCGGCGTTTTTCGCCGTGGCGCGCGCGAGGATGGCCCCCTCGTGGGTCGCGGGATAGGACACGGAATATACGCCGGGTTCGGCGGCGGGATCGGCGAGCAGGGAGACGGCGCTTTTTTCGGGTTCGCCGAGGCGCTGGATTCGGACCTCGACGGTCGCGTCTTCCACGGGGCGGGCCTGCACGTCGCGGACGCGGATTTTCCAGACGAGTTCCGATTCGGCGGGGGAGTGGACGGTGGAGATTTCGACGGGGTTGGGGGAATCCGCGACGAGCCATCGAGCGATCTGGCGCCAGAATTTGGCGAGGTCGGCGGCGTGTTCGGGTTGGCCGATTCCCCAGTGGAAGAGGTCCCCGGCCAGGAGGGCTGCGGAGCGGCCCAGTCCAGCGCGCTGGGTGACGATGGCGGGCTGCTGGGACGCGCCCGCGTTGGCCGTGGCCAGCAGGGTTGCGGCCGGCTTGATGCCTGCGGGTTGGTTGAGCACTTCCAGCGGGGGCAGGGACTGGAGCCGCGCGGTTTCCTCGGCCTCGGATTTGCGCCGGCGCATCCAGGGTTCGAGGAGACCTTCCCGCGTCAGACGCCATGCCGAGGGGTCCGGGCCTGCGTTGGAAGGGGATTCCTTGCCAATCCAGACGGGCAGCACGCTTTCGACCGGAGTGCCCTTCCAGCCGCCCCCTTCAAAGCTCTCCATGCCCCCGAGCATGAGCAGGCCGCCGCCCCGTTCGGTGACAAAACGCTGGATGAGGCGGAGTTGTTCCGGGGTGAAGAACTCGGCCTCCAGATCGTCGAGCAGGATGGCCTTGAATCGGAAGAGTTCCTCGGCGGTTTTTGGAAATCCGCCGGCGAGCTCCTGAGCGTTGTCGACGTTGACGCGCGCGATGACGGGCTTGTCGTAGCGCTGCAGTTCGGCGTTTTCGCCGGCTTGAAATCCGCGAAACAGGGGATTGCTGGAATCGCCGCCGCGGCCCTTGAACGCAAATTTGGGTTCGCGTTTGGCGATGCGGATGAGGGCGCGCAGTTGCAGCTCGGGGTCGGCATCCAGCGCGCGCCGCATCGGTCCGAACTCCCAGTTGGGGCGTCCGGCGACGTAGAGGATCGGATGGGGGCCCTGGGCCCGGTTGACGCAGACGAGGCGGTGGTTGTTTTCGGCGGAGGTTTCGGAGGCGACGGGGATTTCCGCGCACTCGGCGTGGACGCGGTAAAAGGTGGGTCCGGGGCGGGGTGCGGCGAATTGGAGTTGCGCGAGGGCTCGGTTCTGGCCGGGAGAGAGGATGAGGGAGGTTTCGGCGAGGGGCGTCTTGGAGTCCGGGGCGGGGGGAGGGT
>JBEBAG010000387.1:0-18247 GCA_041159065.1 Verrucomicrobiota bacterium
TTTGCGCGAGTTCGGCGAGGCGGGCATCGCGGGAGAGGGGCGCGTCGGGGGCAAAGGGCTTTGCGGCGAGCGGCCCCCAGGGGAGGTAGGCGATCCCGTGTTGGGAGCAGAAGTGGAGGACGGGCGCGTCGTCTTGTTCGTCGAGGTTGAAGCGGTTCTGTACGGAGGCGATGGGGGTGAGGGCGAGGGCCTCCTGCAGCTGGGTCAGGGACACATTGGAAAGACCGATCCAGCGGATTTTGCCTTCCTCGCGGAGCTCGGCGAGGGCCCCGACGCTCTCCGCGAAGGGCACGGCGGGATCGGGGCGGTGGAGTTGGTAAAGGTCCAGGCGCTCGCGTTTCAGTCGCCGGAGGCTTTCCTCGCAGCGCAGCCGCAACTGGGCAGGGCGTCCATCGGGGAAGACACGGTCGGGCGCGGTTTTTTCGACGCCGCCTTTGGTGGCGACGACGAGGTGATCGGGAAATGGGGCGAGGGCGTCGGCGAGAAGGGTTTCGTTCCAGCCGGGCCCGTAGGCGTGCGCGGTGTCGATGAATTGGACGCCGAGCTCGACGGCTCTTCGGAGGAGGCGTTTTCCGGCTTCCCAATCGGGGTAGGGACCGAAGTTGCCGGGTTGGCCGCAGAGGCGCATGGCGCCGAATCCGATGCGCTGGATGGGGAGTTCGCCGCCGAGGAGGAAGGGGGGGGTGGACATGGGAGCGGGGAGTTTGGAGTGGGGTTTAGGAGAGGACGAGGGAGCGTTCTTCCGGGGAGAGTTCGCGCCAGACGCCTTGGGGGAGGGAGTCGAGCTGGAAGCGGCCGATGCGCACGCGAATCAGGCGGAGGGTGGGATGGCCCACGGCGGCGGTCATTTTTCGGACCTGATGGTATTTGCCCTCGACGAGTTCGAGTGCGATCCAGCAATCGGGGATGGATTTGCGGACGCGGATGGGCGGGATGCGGGGGGGGATTTCGGGTTGGGGGTTGAGTTTCCAGCAGCGGCAGGGGAGGGTTTGATGGGAGCCGATGCGGAGGCCTTTCTCGAGGGTGCGGAGGGCGTCCGGGGCGGGGAGATTTTCCACCTGGGCCCAGTATTCGCGGCGGTGTCCGCGGGTGGGATGGAGGAGTCGGGCGTTGAGGGAGGGTTCGTCACTGAGGAGAAGAAGGCCCTCGCTTTGGGCGTCGAGGCGGCCGATGGGGTAGACGTTCGGAGGGAAGCGAAAATCCGCGAGGGTGGCCCAGGACGAGCCGGGCTCCGGGGTGAACTGGGAAAGGACGCCGTAGGGTTTGTGAAAGGCGAGGAGCACGGGCGGGAAGAGGGGATACCTGGGAAATCAAAAGGGGCCGCATCATGGATGCGACCCCTTTTTCGATGGGAGTGCGGAGCGGCGCCGGGGAGCCGGCGCATCGCGCAGTCCGCAGGCTAGTAGCGGTAGTGCTCGGGCTTGTAGGGGCCCTCCGTGGGCACGCCGAGGTATTCGGCCTGCTTGGAGGTGAGCTTGGTGAGCTTCACCCCGATTTTCTCGAGGTGCAACCGGGCGACTTCCTCGTCGAGGCGCTTGGGCAGCACGTAAACGGCGGGCTTGTAGGTGTCCTTGTTTTTCCAGAGATCCATCTGGGCGAGGACCTGGTTGGAGAAGCTGTTGGACATCACAAAGCTGGGGTGCCCGGTGGCGCAGCCGAGGTTGACGAGGCGTCCCTCGGCGAGGAGGAAGATCTCGTTGCCGTTGGGGAAGCGGTACTTGTCGACCTGGGGCTTGATGTTGGTGCGGGTGATGCCGGTGGCGGCGTTGAGGCGGTCGACTTGGATTTCGTTATCGAAGTGGCCGATATTGGCGATGATGGCCTGGTCCTTCATCTTCTGCATGTGCTCGAAGGTGATGACGTCCACGTTACCGGTGGTGGTGATGTAGATGTCGGCGCGGCCGAGGGTGTCCTCGATCGTGGTGACTTCGTAGCCTTCCATCGCGGCTTGGAGCGCGTTGATGGGGTCGACCTCGGTCACGATGACGCGGGCGCCTTGTCCGCGCAGGGACTGGGCGGAGCCCTTACCCACGTCGCCGTAGCCACAGACCACGGCGACTTTGCCCGAAATCATGACGTCGATGGCGCGGTTGAGTCCGTCCACCAGCGAGTGGCGGCAGCCGTAGAGGTTGTCGAATTTGGACTTGGTGACGGAGTCGTTGACGTTGAAGGAGGGGACGAGGAGTTTGCCCTGCTCTTGGAGCTTGTAGAGGCGGTGCACGCCGGTGGTGGTCTCCTCGGAGACGCCGCGCCATTCCTTGACGACGCCGGTCCAGTGGATGGGGTTTTCGGCGTGGATTTCCTTCAGCAGATTTTTGATGACCTGTTCCTCGGTGCTGGAGCTGGGGGAGTGGACCCACTCGCTGCCATTCTCGAGTTCGAAGCCTTTGTGGATGAGCAGGGTGACATCGCCGCCGTCATCGACGACGAGCTCGGGTCCCTTGCCGCCGGGGAAGGTGACGGCCTGCTGGGTGCACCACCAGTATTCCTCGAGGGTTTCGCCCTTCCACGCAAAGACGGGGATGCCGGCGGCGGCGATGGCGGCCGCGGCATGGTCCTGGGTGGAGAAGATGTTGCAGCTGGCCCAGCGGACGTTGGCCCCGAGATCGACGAGCGTCTCAATGAGGACGGCCGTCTGGATCGTCATGTGCAGGGAGCCCGTGATGCGGACGTTTTTGAGGGGCTTCTGGGGGGCGTATTTTTCGCGGATGGCCATGAGGCCGGGCATCTCCTTTTCGGCGATGGAGATTTCCTTCCGGCCCCAGTCGGCCAGGGAGAGGTCGCGGACTTTGAAGTCGGTGGTGGTGCGGGTTTCGGTAAGCATAGGTGTAGGGATTGCGTGGTGGAGAGGGAGTTCGGCCTAGACCGCGGCGCGCAGGGCATCGGCCTTGTCGGTGCGTTCCCAGGTGATGTCCGGGTCGTTTTTGCCGAAGTGACCGTAGTTGGTGGTTTTGGAGTAGATGGGGCGGAGCAGGTTGAGCTGCTCCACGATCGCGGCGGGCTTGAAGCTGAAGACTTCGGAGACCGCCTTTTCGATTTTGGCTTCCTCGACCTTGTGGGTGCCGAAGGTGTCGATGTGGATGCTCACCGGGTCGGGGTAGCCGATGGCGTAGGCGAACTGCACCTCACACCGGTCGGCCAGCCCAGCGGCGACGATGTTTTTGGCGACATAGCGTCCCATGTACGCGGCGGAGCGGTCCACCTTGGAGGGGTCTTTTCCGGAGAAGGCTCCGCCTCCGTGGCGGCCCATGCCGCCGTAGGTGTCGACGATGATTTTGCGCCCGGTCAGTCCCGTATCCCCCTGGGGGCCGCCGACGACGAAGCGTCCGGTCGGGTTGATCAGGAATTGGGTTTGCGCGGTGAGGAGTTCGGCGGGGATCTCCTTGCGGATGACCTCATCGATGAGGAAGGAGCGGATGGTGGCGTTGGAAACGGAGTCCGCGTGCTGGGTGGAAATGACGACGTTGGAGATGCCGATGACGCGGTGGCCTTCGTAGATGACGGACACCTGCGTTTTGGCGTCGGGACGCAGCCAGTCGACCTGGCCGCTTTTGCGGATGCGGGTGATGGCGCGTCCGAGGCGGTGGGCGAACATGACCGGAGCGGGCATGAGTTCGGGCGTTTCGTTGCAGGCGAAGCCGAACATGAGTCCCTGATCGCCGGCGCCCTGCTCTGCGGTGTCCTTACCTTCGGCGGCGCGGGCGTCGACGCCCTGGGCGATGTCGGGGGACTGGGCGGTGAGGATGTTCATCACGAACACCTTGTCGGCGTGGAAGACATCGTCGTCGTGGACGTAGCCGATGCCGCGGATGGATTCGCGTACGAGCGCGGTGTAGTCGAGGGAAGCCTTGGTGGTGATTTCGCCTCCGACGACGACGACGTTGCTCTTGGCGTACGTTTCGCAGGCGACGCGGCTGAGGGGGTCTTGGGCGAGGCAGGCGTCGAGGATGGCGTCGGAGATGGTATCGCAGACCTTGTCGGGGTGGCCTTCGCCGACGGACTCGGAGGAGAAGATGAAGCGACGGGACATAAGCGGGGCGGGAGCGGGTAGTCGGTAGAGGGTGAATGGGGGAGGGCGTCAGTGAATGGATTGACGCATCATGATGCGTGGATGTATGGGGTCGGCCTCCCATGGCGTCAATCGTGAAATCCCTGCGGCTCCTCGCCGACGAAACCCGTCTGCGCCTCCTGCTCCTCCTGCGTGAGGAGGAACTCTCCGTGCTCGAAATCCAGGAGATCCTTGGGATGGGGCAGTCGCGTATTTCCTCCCATCTGGCCCAGTTGCGCGGGGCGGGTTTGGTGCGCGATCGGAGGGCGGGAAAGAACATCTACTACGCCCTGGAGGCTGACACGTCGCTGGGGGCGGAACTGGATCGGTTGCTGGAGGTGGCGAGCGGGGAGGTGTCCCAGGCGCGTGCGGATGGCCGGGCGCTGGAGGTTTTGAGGCGGAAGCGTGCGGACCGGAGTCGGGAGTATTTTGACCGGATGGCGGGGAAGTTTGGGCGGACGTATTGTCCGGGGAGGACGTGGGAGGGGGTGGCGCGGATGCTGTTGTCGCTGGTGCCGCCGATGGTGATTGCGGACTTGGGGGCGGGAGAGGGGCATTTGTCGCAGCTGCTGGCGAAGCGGGCGCGGCGGGTGATTGCGGTGGATAATTCGGAGCGGATGGTGGAGTACGGCGCGGCGCTGGCGCGGGAGAATGGGATGACGAATCTGGAGTATCGGCTGGGGGAGATGGAGGCTCCGCCGGTGGAGGACGAGTCGGTGGATTTGGCGCTGCTTTCGCAGGCCTTGCATCATGCAGGGAATCCGGGGCGGGCGCTGGCGGGAGCCTACCGGATTGTGCGTCCGGGGGGGCGGGTGGCGGTGTTGGATCTTTTGGCGCACCAGTTTGAGCAGGCGCGGGAGCTGTATGCGGACACGTGGCTGGGGTTTACGGAGGCCGCGTTGGTGGGGTTTCTGGAGGAGGCGGGGTTTGAACAGGTGGAGGTCTCGGTGGTTTCGCGGGACGACCAAAATCCGGCGTTTCAGACGGTGTACGCGACGGGAGTGAAGCCGGAGCGGGGCGGTGGCTGAGGGGGCGGGGGGAGAATCGGCTCTGTTCGCAGATCGAACAATCCGATAGAGCGGCTGTCCAACCTCCCGCGTTATCATGTCCAAGCCCCAGGAAATTACCGAACAAGTCCGGCTCACCAGTCATTGGGTGGCCCCATTGCAGAATGAGATCGCCCGGGTGGTGGTGGGGCAGAAGCCCTTGGTGGAGGGGTTGCTGGTGGGGCTTTTGACGAACGGGCATATTCTGCTCGAGGGGGTGCCGGGGCTGGCCAAGACGCTGACGGTGAAGACGCTTGCCCAGAGCATTCGGACGGGGTTCCAGCGGATCCAGTTCACGCCGGACCTTCTGCCTGCGGATTTGATCGGGACGCTGATCTACAACCCGCGGACTGGAGAGTTTTCGACCAAGCGGGGGCCGCTCTTTTCGAATCTGATTTTGGCGGATGAAATCAACCGGGCTCCGGCGAAGGTGCAGAGCGCGCTTTTGGAGGCGATGCAGGAGCGGCAGGTGACGATTGGGGATCAGACCTACGCGTTGCCGGATCCGTTTCTGGTGTTGGCGACGCAGAATCCGCTGGAGCAGGAGGGGACGTATTCGCTTCCGGAGGCCCAGCTGGACCGGTTCATGTTGAAGTTGAAGGTCGGTTACCCGAGTCGGGCGGAGGAGCGGCAGATTTTGGATTTGATGGGGACCTCGGCGCCGAAGCTGGTGGTGGAGGCGATGCTGGATCCGGAGGATATCTTGAAGGCGCGCGGGTTAGTGAACGAACTGTTCGTGGACGACCGCGTGAAGGATTACATTGTGGACCTGGTGTTTGCGACGCGGGATCCGGGCGCGTACGGGGTCAAGGGGCTGGAGGGCATGCTCCGCTACGGGGCCTCGCCCCGTGCGACAATCGCGCTGACTCTGGCTGCGAAGGCGAAGGCCTTTCTCGCCGGGCGCGGTTATGTGACCCCGCAGGATGTGAAGAATGTGGCCCCCGACGTTTTGCGGCACCGGGTGCTGGTGAGCTACGAGGCGGAAGCCGAGGATCTCTCGAGCGAGTCGATTATCGGCAAGCTGCTGCATCACCTGCCCGTGCCGTAGGCCGGCTTCGAGCTGCCCCACTTTTTCCCTCCCCCATGGAAGATCCCCGCGAGATTTTGCGTAGAATCCGGCGTCTGGAATTGCGGACGCGGGCGCGCGTGGAGGCGGCTTTTTCCGGGCAGTACCGGAGTGTGTTCAAGGGGCGGGGGATGAATTTTGAGGAGGTGCGCGAGTATCAGCCCGGAGACGAGGTGCGGACGATCGAGTGGAATGTGACGGCGCGCTTTGGGGAGGTGCGGGGGGAGGCGTATGTGAAGAAGTTCACGGAGGAGCGGGAGTTGAGCGTGGTGTTGGTGGTGGACGTGAGCGGGTCGGGGGATTTTGGGAGTGTGAATCAGAGCAAGCGGGAGTTGGCGGCGGAGGTGGCGTGCGTGCTGGCGTTCAGTGCGATTCGGAACAACGACAAGGTGGGGCTGCTGCTTTTTAGCGAGGGCGTGGAGCTGTACATGCCTCCGCGGCGTGGCCGGCGGCATGCCCTGCGGGTGGTGCGGGAGATTCTATTTTTCGAACCCCAAGGAAGGGGGACCAACCTCTCGTTCGCCTTGGAACGGCTGAACCGTTTTTTGCACCGCCGCAGCGTGGTGTTTCTCCTCAGTGACTTTCAGGCGCCCGATTTTTCCCGCCAGCTTGGGCTTACGGCGCGGCGGCATGATTTGGTGGCGATGCCGCTGTCCGATCCGCGGGAGGAGGTTTTGCCGCAGATGGGGACGGTGTGTCTGGAGGATGCGGAGACGGGGGAGTTGCTGGAGGTGTCCACGAGTGATCCGGACGTGCGGGCGGCGTTTGCGAAGGTGGTGGAGGAGCGGGGCGTGGAGCTCCAGCGGGCGCTGCGCCGGATGCGGGTGGATAGCGTCCCCCTGCGGACGGATCGGGATTGGATGCCGGCGCTGCGGAGCTTTTTCCGGACCCGGGAACATCGTTTGGGGGCCCGGACATGAGGGCACGCGGCGGATGGTGCGTGGTCGGGGTGTGGTTGTGGATGGCGGGGGCGTCCTTGGGCGCGGTGACGATGACCCAGCCCGGGGCGAATCCGGCGGGGGAGGAGTTGCGGGACATTTTGCCTCCCGTGGAGGAGCCGTATTGGACGGCGAAGCGGGTGGGGTTGGCGGTGATGGGGGGCGGGTTGGGGGCGGGATTGCTCGGATGGGCGTTTGTGGCGTGGCTGCGTCGGAATCGTCCGCCGCCGCTGCCGCCGGATCCGGTGAGGGTGGCGATGAAGGCGCTGGATGCGTTGCGGGGATCGGCGGGGGAGGAAATGACGTCGCGGGATTTTGCGGCGGCGGTTGGGGAGGTGCTGCGCCGTTATTGGGAGGCGTCGCGCGGGGTTCTGGCAACCCGGCAGACGACGGAGGAGTTCTTGCAGGGGATCGAGCAGCATCCGGCATTTGGAGTGGAACAGAGGCAGCGGGTGTCGCGGTTTTTGGGGCTGTGTGACCGGCTGAAGTTTGGAGGAGAGCAGGCGCAGGCGCAGACGCGGCGGGAGTTGATCGCCTCGGTGGAGGAGGAGTTGCGGGAGGCGCAACCGGCGGAGGAGCGGGCATGACCTCGGTGACGAAGCTGGTGTGGGGGACTCCGTGGGCGTTTGCGCTGCTGGCGCTTGTGCCGGTGTTTTTGTGGAGGCTGGGGGCGCCCGGCGGGGTTGCGGCAGTGCGTTTTCCGGGGGTGGGGCTGTTGCGGGCGAAGGGGGTGGGGCGTCCGGTGCGTGCGAACTGGGGGCGGGTGCGCGTGGGGATGCTGATGCTGGGATGGGTGGCGCTGGTGGTGGCTCTGGCGCGTCCACAGTGGGCGAAGGATGCGGAGGTGGTGAAGGCCAGCGGGGTGGACATTCTTCTGGCGCTCGATGTTTCCCGCTCGATGCTGGCGGAGGATTTCTCGATTGGCGGCCAACGGGCGTCGCGGATCGATGCGGTCAAACAGGTGACCGAGGAGTTCATCGAGGGGCGCCCGAATGATCGCATTGGAATCATCGCGTTCGCGGGGCGCCCCTACCTGGTGAGCCCGCTGACACTTAACCATAACTGGCTGAAGGAGAACCTCAAGCGGCTGCGGATTGGGTTGGTGGAGGACGGGACGGCGATCGGCTCGGCACTCGCGTCGGCGACGCGCCGTTTGGGGGACAACCCGGAGGCGCGCACGCGCATCATTGTGCTGCTGACGGACGGGGACAACAACGCGGGGCAGATCAGTCCCGTGACGGCGGCGGAGGCGGCCCGTGCGCTGGGCATCAAGATCTACAGCATCTGCGCGGGAAGCCAGGGGTATGCGCCCATTCCGATACCGGACCAGTTTGGGCGGATCACCTACCAGAATGTGCTGGTGACTGCGGACGAGAATCAGGTGCGTCGGTTGGCGGAGATTGGCGGGGGGAAGTTTTTCCGGGCGACGGACGAGGGAGCGTTACGTCGGATTTTTACGGAGATTGACACCCTGGAGAAGGTGCCGATTGAGACGACTCGGTCGCGCAATTTGAGGGAGTTGTTTCACTGGCCGCTGGGGGTGGGGTTGGCGCTGGTGGGGCTGGCGTTGGGCTGGGCATTGAGTCTCGGGAGGAAACTGCCATGAAGCTGATGGTTCCGATGATGCTTGGGTTGTGGGTGTTGCTTCCGGTCTTCTACGTGCTCCTGGGGGTTGGGAACCGGACGGCGGGCAATCGGGTCCGGATGCTGGTGGCGGATCGGCTGCGCAGTTTGCTGGTCGCGGAAGCCGGGGGGCGCCGGGCGCGGATGCATCTGGTGCTGTGGGGACTGGGCTTTGGGGTGTTGGCCTTGGCGCGTCCGCAGTGGGGGGAGCTGAAGGAGGATCGGAAGGGGTACGGGAGGGACGTGATCATTGCGGTGGACGTGTCCCGTTCGATGCTGGCTTCGGACTTGCCTCCCTCGCGCTTGAAGCGGGCCAAGCTTGCGGCGGAGGATTTGGTGCGGCAGTTGCCCGGGGACCGCGTGGGGTTGGTGGCGTTTGCGGGTTCTTCGTTTTTGCAGGCCCCGGTGACCTCGGATCATGCCGCGGTGATCACGGCGATTCATGAGTTGGATACGGATCTGATTCCCCTGCCGGGGACGAACGTGGCCGGGGCGATCCGCTGCGCGGAGGAGGCGTTTTCGCGCGCGGAGGGGGGGCAGCGTGCGCTGATTCTGATCACCGACGGGGAGGATTTGGAGGCGGACGGGGTAGCGGTGGCGAAGGAGGTGGCGGGGAAGGTGCGGATTTTTACGGTGGGCGTTGGCACGCCGGAGGGGGCGGTGCTTTCGGTGCCTTCGCCGCGCGGGGGGGTGGAATACATCCGGGATGAGACGGGGAACGTGGTGCAATCGCGACTGGATGAGAAGTGCCTGCGTGAGTTGGCGGAGGCGGGCGGGGGATTTTATACGCGGCTCGTTTCCGGGCCTGCAGAGATGCGGGAGATTGTGCAAAATGGGATTACTTCTATGGAACAGCATGAAGTGATGCAGGAGGGGCAGGTGCGTGCCGTGGAGCGGTACCAGTGGCCATTGGGGGTCGCGCTCGGGTTGATTGGCGTGGGGTTGTTGCTCGGGGAGCGCCGGGGCAAGAGCGCGGCACGCCGGGGCACCGCTCGGGGGGGCGCGGGGGCGGTGCTGGGGTTGCTGGTGGTTTGGCTGGGGACGGCGGGAATGGCCTTGGCGCAGGAGGGTGCGAAGGCGGTCGGAGCGGCGGGGTCCGAGGGGGCTGCCCGAGCTGATCGAGCTGATCGAGCTGAGAACACGGGCCGGGCTTTGTTTGATTCCGGCAAGTACGCGGAGTCTTCCGCAGCCTACAAGTCGGACTTTGCGGGCGCGCCGCGTTCTGCGGAGAAGGCTTACAACTGGGGGGTGGCGGCGTACAAGAGCGGCAACTGGCCCGAGGCGATCCAGGCCTTTGGGGCGGCACTGGCCTTGGGGGATGACACGATCAAGTCCAAGGCCGAGTACAATCTGGCCAACACGCTGGTGCAGCAGGCGCGGCAGGGACGGCGCGGGGTGGATAAGGAGGGGTTGGAGTCGGCGATTGCCCATTACGAGGAGGCCCTGCGTCAGAATCCCCGCATGGAGGACGCCTCGCACAACCGCGAGGTGGTGCGCCGTCTTTTGGAGCAGAAGGAACAAAAGCCGCCCCAGAAATCCCAGAAGGGCAAGGGGGAGAAAAAGGATTCGAAGGATCCCCAGGATGGATCCGAGAAGCAGGATCAGGGGGCTGAAAAGGGCGATTCTTCCAGTGGGGAAAAGCAGGACTCCGAGGAGGGCTCCGGGGAGGGCAAGGAGGGACAGCAGGGGAAGGACGGCTCGCAGAAAAAGCAGGGCAAGGACGGCAAATCGGGGGGTGATCCCAACCAGGGCTCCGACGAGAATCACTCGCAGGACGGGAAGCGGGAGCCGGGCAAGGACGGGCAGGCTCCGCAGCCGGTGGAGGAGAAAGCCGGCGACGCGAAGGCGCGTGGAAAGCTTCAGAACGATCCCGTGCCCGGAGAGGGCGGCAAAAACCGACGGGATGGCAAGGAGTCGGCTGGCGAGGCGGAACTCACGAACGTCGGGGACGGAAAACTGACCAAGGAACAGGCGGCGGCTCTGGTGGAGGCGTTGCGGAGCGAGGATCGTCGGGTTCAGTTGTGGACACCGAATGACACGCGGCAAAAGCCGGCGCGGGGCCGCGAGATGCGGACGTGGTAGGCGGCTGGATGGGAGGAAGCGGGAGTTGCGAGGGGATTTTCAAACACGTTTCTGGGATGATGTTGAACCTGTTGAACCGAAGGAATGCGCTGCGCGAGGGGACTGCCGAGGGGATCCGGAGCGCGGAAGTTGGAAGGCGTCACTGGCTGGGGAGGTTGTTGGGCGGATGGGCTTGGATTGTGGGTGCGCTGGCCCTGGGCGGGGCACCGGAGACCGCCCGGGCGCAGGTGACGGTCGAGGCGTATTTTGAACCGGCGGAAACGGCGCTGGGCGAGTCGGTGACGTTGAACGTCAAGATCAGTGGATCGCAGCGGACGCGGCAGCCTCCGGTGATTCGGATGGAGGGGGCGCAGGTGCAGTACCTTGGGCCTTCGCTGGAGACGTCGATTGTGAACGCGCAGATGTCGATCACCTTGAGGCATCTGTTCTCGGTGGTTCCGACCAAGCTGGGCCAGCTGGAATTGCCGCCGGTGGAGGTGGAGGTGGACGGGCAGATGTTGAAGACCAAGCCTGCCGTGTTGCGTGTGGTCGAGCCGGGGAAGGGGACTGCTGCGGAGCCGAACCAGGGGGCTTTTGTGGAAATGGACGTGCCTTCACGGCCGCTGTACGTGGGGGAAACCTTTGCGGTGCATATCCGGCTCTTGGTGCCCCGGGATGTCCGGTTTGGGATCCGGGAAATGCCGGATTTCCAGACGGACGCCTTCACGCGGTTGCCCTTCAGCCAGCCGCAGGTTCGTCAGGAGAACCGCAATGGACGCGACTTTGACGTGGTGGCGTTCCGTTCGACGCTGACGGCGGTGAAGGCGGGGCGGGTGGCGTTGGGGCCGGTCACGATGAAGTTTCAGATGGCCTCGCCCCGCAAGCCCGACCGGGGGAACTCGCCCTTTGGCTCGATGTTCGACGGGTTCCCTTTTGGCGGGCCGCAGGTCATGCAGGAGCGGGTGATCCGTCTCGAGGAGCATCGGATGGAGGTGCGCGAGTTGCCGACGGAGGGGAAGCCGGAGACGTTCCGGGGGGCCATCGGCCAGTTTCGGTTCGGCGCCTCGACCGAGCAGAAGCGGGTCAAACTGGGCGAGCCATTGACCGTGAACCTTTCCGTGGAGGGGCAGGGCAATTTTGATCGAATTGAGGTGCCGCCCATCGAAAAAGCCGAGGGCTGGAGGGTGTATCCTCCAGAGACCGGATTTGCGAAGGCGGATGACTCCGGGATGAGCGGGACCAAGACGTTTCGCATTCCGGCCGTGCCGGAGGTCCGGCACACGGAGACGCCGCGGTTTGTATTTTCGTACTTCGATCCGGAGACCGGGAAGTATGCGACGCTGCTCAGTCCGGCGGGATCCTTACGCGTGGAGGGGGGCGCTTTGCCGGAGCCCAAAGAGCCGGTTGTTGAAAAGAAAACCGTGCCGCCGAAGGCAGCCGAGTCGGCGCGCACGCCCCCGCCTGGCGCAACGATTTTGGACGCCAACACCCCCGCCGTGCAGGTGCCCCGGTGCTGGAGTCCCTCCACGTTTTTCTGGCAGGTGCAGGGCGGGATCGCCGGGCTTCTGACGGCCTGGGTCTGGGCGGTGGCGGTCGCCCGGAGACGGGCGCGGGCCGGCGCGGCTCCGGGGCTGCTTCGGAAGGCCGCGGAATACGAGGCCCTCCTGAGGCGTTCGGCGTCCCGGGCGGAGTTTGATTCGAATGCGATCCGGGCGTTGCAGTTGCGGGTCTCGGCGAGGAGCAATCAGCCGGCGGAGGCGGTCGGAGCGCAGGAAGTGGTTGCTGCGTTCGGGTTGAAGGAGCAGGACGCCGAGTTGGTGAGGGCGCTCTTTGAGCGGGACGCCGCCGCGCGATTTTCGGGAGGGGCCGGGGGGGGCGAGTGGAGTGAGGAGGAGCGCGGGCGGGTGTTGGAACTCTTGACGAGGAAAACGCGATGAGAAGGAAAAGGACACAGAGGTGGCGTAGAAGCGTGCTGTGGATCGCTTGTCTTGGCGCGGGCTTGAGCGCGTTTTGGGGCTCCATTGCCCACGCCGGCCCGGGGCATTTTGCGGAGGGCAACCGGCTGTTTCTCGAGGGCAAGTATCCGGAGGCGGAACGGGAGTATCGCAGCGAGGTGGTGCAGAGCGGGGAGTCGGTGGCGCTGCGTTTTAACTTGGGAAAGGCTCGGGAGCTTCAGGGCGATCCCGGAGGAGCGATGCTGGAGTGGGAGCGCGCGCTGCGACTGGACCGGGGGCATCTGCCCTCGGTGCGTGCGCTGGAGACGGCCCGCAAGACGGTGGGGGCGACGGTGATTCGGGAACCATGGTGGGTGGGGCTGGAGCCGCGCGGGCTGATGGGGCGCGAGGGTTGGGTGGTGGCGGTGGGGGCTTGGGTGCTCGTTTTTTCGGGGATCAGCGTGTGGGCCTGGCGTTGGCGGGGCGTGGCGCTGGGCTGTGCGTTGTTCGGGGCGGCCATGGCATTTCTCGGGTGGTCCTGGCTGGACGCCCGGCGCAAGGAGCCGGGGCTGGCGGTTGTGCGCGAACGCAGCGTGACGGTGCGCGAGGCTCCCGCACAGCCCGCTCGTTCGCTGGGGGATTTGCAGGCGGGAAGCCGGGTCCGCATTTTGCGGGACAGCGCCGGCTGGGTGTTGTGCGTGCGGCCGGAGGGCGGGGAGGGGTGGATTCTGGAGTCTGCGTTGGAGCGGATTATTCCGAGCGTCGCGCCGTAGCGCTTGGGCATCCCAGCCGGTGGTATGACGCGGAAAAGCCGGTGGGGCTCGATGCCACCACCGGCTTCTTTCCAAAGCGTGAAGCGCTATTTCCCGAGCTCGCCCAGGTAGCGGATGAGGTCCGCGAGCTGTTTTTCGCTCATTGAGGCGGTCAACCCTTCCGGCATCACCGTGCCTCCGACCTTGAGCTGTTTGGTGTCGGCTCGGGCAATGGTGCGGACTTCGCCGGTGTTCATGTCGCGGATTCCCACGACGCTTTCGGTGGCGAGTTGTTTGAAGCCCGTGACGACCGAACCATCCTTCAGGGTGGCGGTCGCGGCCTCGAATCCCTCCTTCACATTAATCGAGGGCCAAACCACTTCGGTCACGATCATGTCGAGGGGAAGCCCGCGACTGAGCGCCGAAAGGTCCGGCCCGATTTTTCCGCCGACCTGGTTGACCCCATGGCAGGCGATGCAGCCGCTTTGCTCGAACACCTTGCGGCCCTCTGCCGCATCGCCCACGGTGCGGGCGCGTTCGGCGACGGCCTTCACATAGTCGGCAGTGTACGTCGGCACCGAGGCGGAAACGCCGCCGCGGTCCATCAACTTGCGCGCGATGTACTGGTCCGAGCGGCCCATCTCATTGAGGGCTCGGAGAGTGAGCAGGGCTTGCTTCGCCGAGAGCCCACCCGGAACGGCCGATCGGAAGGCGCGCTCGCCTTCAGCGCGACGGAGGAGTCCTTCCAATACCGGCTTCGCTTCCTCGGCGGAGGAAACCGTCTCGAGCTTTTCCACCGCCATTTTTGCGGCCTCGCCGGGATTGGCTTTTACCAAGGCGAGAACGGCGGCGGACCGAAGCTCGGGGGCTCCCGATTCCATCAGCGTTTTGAGGATCCGCGCGCTCTCCTCTCCGCCGAGGTCGCCGAGTCCCAGCACGGCCGAACTGCGCAGCGAGGAGTCCGTGGATGGATTGTGCACAACTTCAAAAAGTGCGTTTTGAAGCGGCCGCACCTTCCATTTGCCGATCAGTTCCGCCGCCTTTTCGCGGAGTGGTTTTTCATTTCCGGCAAGCAGTTCCTTTAGCTTGGCGGTGACGGCTTCCGTGATGCGCGGCGTTTTTGTCGCGCCCACGGCGATGAGCGCATCCAGCACTGCGGGGTCTTTGGCGCCTCGCTCAAACACGAACGCCGCGTCCTCGTTGCCGCCCATGGTTGCGAGTGCGGCCAGCCATTCGCCTGCCTCCTGCGGGGCGAGTTGGCCGCCTTCGATGCGTTCCCGCAGGATTTTTTGGGACTGCGGTCTGTGTCCGTTTCGGAGCGCGAAGAGCAGGTGGGAGTTTTTGGAAAAAGTCAGTTTTCCATCCTCCAGAGCCTTTGCCCAAATGGGCTTGAGGGCGGAGAGGCTCTTGATCAGGGCGTGCTCCAGGTACTGGAAAGGCGCTCCATCCAAGGCCTCCAGCGCCAGGGGAGCCGCGGCGGGATCCTCGAGGTAACTGGCTGCAACCACGGCTTCCAGGCGGACCATCCAGTCCGAATCCGTGACCTGCGGCTTGAGGAGTTCCAAGGCGCCGGGCAGGGCACCGGTGCGCGCCCAGTTGGAGAGCGCGCGGGTGGCATAGGCCCGGATTGGGGAGTCGGAGGCGCGCAGCAGAGACTTGAGCAATTCGGGCCGGGGCGTTTCGTGGGCCTCATAGAGGGACAGCGCCTGCAGGCGCCGGAATTCCGACTTGGGATTGCCCGGGGGCAGGGAGGCCACCCAGCGGTCGAGTGCTTCCACGGCAGTCCGCGTATCCTGCGCCATGATCAGGCGTTTGGCCTGATACCGAACCCAGCGTTCGGGCGAGTCGAGCTGCTCGAGGAGCTCGGAAAGGGGCGCGCCGGCGAGTTTGGGCGGTTTCACCAGCGCGCGGTCCTTGCGCGTCACCCGCCAGATGCGGCCGTGCACCGTGTCGCGGTCGGGATGGCGATACGAGGCTTGGTAGTGGCCGACGATGACATTGTACCAGTCCGCGAAGTAAATGGCGCCGTCCGGACCAAAACGCACATCGCAGGGACGGAACGCGCGGTTTTTGGTGGAGATGATGTCTTCGCTTTCCTGGGTGCTGCTGAACTTCTGATTATCACGCTCCAAGCGGTGGATTTGGAGGCTGTTGTTGTAGACGCCGCCGATGACGACCGCACCCTGGAGCGCGTCTGGGAAATGGCGCGTGCCCACCATGTCGAATCCCACGGTCTTCACGTCGCGGGAGCGGAACAGCATGAGGTTCTGCGAGCTGAGCACGGTGTTGCCGCGGGTCAGGCCCGGGACGGAATAGAAACCGCCGTTCATGGCGCCCTCCTTGTGGAAGACCTGCCCGAAATTGTCGGTCAGCACGCCCCACGTGTTTGCCCCGGCGCTGGACTTGTCGAAGAAGGTGTCCAAGCGGCCGGTGCGTGGGCGGAAACGCCAGACGCCGGCGCGGTCGTGGTGTTCGACTCCATAGGGGGTTTCGACCCGGGAATAAATGGAGTGCCCCTGGGTGAACCAGAGTTCACCTCCAAAGCCCCAGCTGACCGAGTTGATGGTCTGGTGCGTGTCGCCGGTTCCAAAGCCCCCCAAAACGACGCGCTGCTCATTGGCGCGGTCGCCGCCGGTCGAGTCCCGCAGGAACCACAGGGTGGAGCTGGTCGCCAAGTACACGCCGCCGTCCCCGAGTTCAAACCCCAGGGGCATCTCGAGTTCGTCCGCGAAGACGGTCGTCTTGTCGGCGCGCCCGTCGTGGTCGGTGTCCTCGCAGATGACGAGCCGGTTGCGCGGTTTGGCGCCGGGTTTGATCTGGGGATAGTCGGGGATGCACAACGCCCAGAGGCGGCCTTTTTCATCCCAGCGAATCTGAACCACCTTGCCGATCCCGTCCTTTTCGGATGCGAACAGATTGACCTGATAATCGCGGTGCACTTGCAGCGTGGCGAGTTCCTCCTCGGGAGTCTCCGCCTTGACCGTAGGCGGATCGGTAGGAGCCGGAGAACGTTCCGGAATGGGCTGGAGTGGCTGTCCTGCGAGTGCGCGCGTGATGTTCGCCTCCGCCTCCTCAAGGATGGGTTCAAAGGCCTTCATCTCCTTCGGGAAAAGCCGCTCCTTGGAGCCCTTCCAGTCCTGGCTGAACGCGACACTGGTGCGGTCTCCCCCGAGGAATGCCCAGTTCATCGGACGCCAATAGTCGAACCAGAGCCGCTCCAGTTCGCTCACGGCCGCGTGAACCGGGGCAGGCACGGTGCCGGAGAGCGGTGCCATGCCGAGTTGCGCGACGATTTCCTGCGCCGCCCGCTCATGTCCGGCGGGGCTCCAGTGGACGCCATTCTCGGTGAGCCCCGGGTTTGCCGCAAAGGGATGGAACAAATCGAGGAATCCGTGTCCGCGTTTTGCCGCGAGCTCCTTGATTGCACCGACGTAGCGTTCGAGCGTCGCGTTATGCGGGGTCAGGTCGGGATAACGCGAGAGGGTGGCCTTCTCGAAGGGCGTGGGGGAAACCAGCACGAGGCGGCGTCCGGATTTTTGGATCTGGTCGAGCAGTTTCTCATAGGCCGCAACGAAACCGGGAAGTGCCTCCGGGCCCTGCAGCGCCTCCATTTGCCCGAACTGGGAAAAGACCACGCTGGCTTGGATTTGGTCGAGCTGCTGCTGGATGGAAGGGAAGTTGATGTCCCGGGCTTGCTCGAACGCGGTGTCTCCCTCCCAGGCGAGGTTGCGGATGCGGAGCGGGCGCGCCTGGGGATTCGCGAGCAGGCGGGTTTGCAGGAAAGGGTGGAGCCGGGTGCGCTCAAAGTTGGCCTCGCCAATCAGGGCGACGACGTCCTTGGAGTCGAGGTGGAAAGCCTGGCCCGCGGGCGGCGTGTCGGGCAGCTCGACGAGGTCGACGTCCTTGTAGCGGATCTCGGTGGCGCCTCCGTGGATTTGGAGGGCGATGATGCCTTCCCGGGGAATGGCGGGGTCGGTCTCGGTGTAGTCGACGGTGAGCAAGTCATCCACCCAGAGCTGGATGTGCGCGCCCTGAGCCCGGATGCGGTAGCGGTGCCATGCGTCCGGGGCGAGGTTGGCCAGTTGTTCCGGTGCGGGGCGTGCGAGGAATCGTTTGCGGCGGGATTCGTCGTAGAGACCGCCATCCAGGCCGGGGGCGAAGTCGGCCTGGTAGCCGCTGACCTCGTGGTGATTGGGGATGCGCTGGCTGCGGAACTGGACGCCGCCGTTGTTTTTGCCGCGCTTGAATTGGAGGCGGAGATCGAAATTCCGGTAGGAGCGGGTGGTGGCGAGAAATTCGTTCCGGGGTGCTTTCGCATCGGGGGTGCCGGCGACGATTTCGCCGTTCTCAATGCGCCAGGTGGAGGCGGTATCCCCCTCCCAGCCCTGAAAGGATTTGCCGTCGAAAATCGGGGCGGCATCGGCGTGGAGGCTGAGGCCGAGCACGGCCATGGTTGCGGCAAGGGAGAGGAGGGGGGCTCGAAGGGGAAGGGGTTTCATAGGAGAGGGAATCGAGGGTGAAGGGTAGCGGCCTGTTGGGGGGGCGGGTAGTCACGTAAATTGAGTACGCCGGCCCGTGGCGCGGCCGGCTTTGATTTTCTGCGGGGTTGCATCTGAAAGGGGACGGGGCTCCCCTTTGGGTTTTCTGATTCTATGAGTCGCTCCCTCCTCCCGCGTGCCGGCATTTGGCTTGGTGTTCTCTTGAGTGTGGTCTCCCCACGGGTCTTGGTTTCTGCCCCCGGCGATGGGGAAGCCACGCCGGCTGCGGAGAAGGTCTCCG
>JBEBAG010000388.1:0-11769 GCA_041159065.1 Verrucomicrobiota bacterium
CCGCTCGCGATGAGCGCCATTTGCAGCCAGTCGTTCCACGGAATGGGCACGGTGTGGAAGAGGCGGTTCAGCGGCGAAAGATAGATCACCGCCCCGTGGAGGGCGACCGAAAGGAAAAGGCCCGCAAGCAACCAGCGGTTTCGCAGGACGGCGAACTTAAACACCGATCGGGTACTGCTTTCGCAACTCAACGCGTTCAACCACTGACAGAGCGCCAGCACGGTGAATGTCTCGGTCTGGATCAGAACAAGCGGCAACCCGGCCCTCAAACGCCAGAGGAAGAATCCAAACGTCACCGCCACGGACGCCGTCACCATGCCCCCCAAACGAACCCACGCCTCACGGTCCAGAAAACCTGCGCCCGAGCGCACGGGTGGCCGGTCCATTTCATGCCCCTCGGGTCCCTCCATCACGAGGTTCACCGTAAGCGTTCCCTCCGTCACGAGATTCATCCACAGGATCTGCACCGCCGCGAGTGGCAGCGGATAGCCCAACCCCAGCGCCAGCAGCAGCAGCAGCACCTCATCGAGGGAGGTCGCAAACAGAAACAGCACGAGCTTGCGGATATTGGTGTGCACAAGGCGGCCCTGCTCGATCGCCTCCACCAGCGTCGCAAAGTTGTTGTTTAGAAGCACCACTTTCGCCACACCCCGCGCTACCTCCGTGCCTCCCGTGCCCATGGCCACCCCGACGTCTGCCCGCGCAAGGGCTGGCGCATCATTCACCCCATCGCCCGTCATCACGACCACTCGGCCCAGCGACTGGAAGGCCTCCACAATCCTCAGTTTCTGAGTCGGATGCACCCGCGCAAACACCGCCACCCGCTCCACTCGCGCCCTGAGGGATTCGTCCGAAATATCCTCCAACTCGCGGCCATCCAAAACCTCGTCCCCCTCGCGCGCCAAGCCAACCTTCCGCGCCACCGCCAGCGCCGTGGCCCGGTGGTCACCCGTCACCATCACCGCCCGAATGCCCGCACGCCGACACGCCAACACGGCATCCCGAGCCTCGGCACGCGGCGGATCCATCTGCCCCACCAAGCCCAGAAAGTGAGCCCGGCCCCTGAACTGCTCAAAGCCCGATTCAGGCTCTAGTACCCCCCGCACCCGGGCGAACGCCAGCACCCGCAGCGACTCCGCCCCCATCGCCTCCGCAGCCGACATCGCCTCCGGGGCCCATCCGTTCTCCTGCGCCGCGGTCCCAGCCGGTTCCATCCCATCCCAAGCCGATCCGCAAAGGGGCAGCAAAACCTCCGGAGCGCCCTTGAGAAAAACCCACCGCTCCCCGCCGGGGCCTTCGTGCTGCGTGGCCATGAGTTTCGCCCCCGAATGGAATGGGATCTCTGCACGCCGAGGCCATTTCACGCGGTGGGCCTCCGGGCACACCCCCGCCCGCACCGCCGCGGCAATCAGAGCCGACTCCGTGGGATCTCCCAAAGGACGCTTTCCATGTGACTGCGCGTGCCAGGGCACGTCATTGCACAACACGCCGGCTTCCAGAAGATTCCGGATGTCCTCCGCAGCGTGGACTGCCATGGGGTTCGTGCCAGGCAATCCCTCCTGAAGACGCACGTCTCGCTCCCAATCCGCGGCGTCCACGCGACCCCGCCCCGGCAACCAGAACGCCTCCACAGTCATCTGATTCTCGGTCAGCGTCCCGGTCTTATCGGAGCAAATGATTTGGGTGGCTCCCAGGGTCTCGAGCGCCGACAGGCGCCGCACGATGACTCCTCTGCGGGCCATCCGTTGCATGCCCACCGCAAGGGCGATCGTCATCGCCACCGGCAATCCCTCGGGCACCACCGATACCATCTGGCTCAAGGCCACCATGAAAATCTCCGCCCCCCGCATTCCGCGGACCCATCCCAAGCACACCACCATCGCAAACAGACCCGCAGCCCCCGCGAGCAGCACTCGTCCGAAACGCGCCAGTCTTTTCTCCAACGGGGTATCGCCTTCCCGCTCCACCGCCGTCGCGGCCGCGATCGCCCCCAGCTCCGTATGAGAGCCGGTCGCAGTCACCAACGCTCGCCCCCGGCCCGCGCCCACTTCGGTGCCGGCGAACACCATATTGTAGCGGTCGCCGAGTGCCGTTTTCGGGGGCAGGGTCCCGCAGGACTTGGCGACGGGAAGCGACTCCCCCGTGAGGGCCGCCTCGAGGCACTCCAAACCCGACGCCTCCAACAGCCGCGCATCCGCGCTCACCGCACTGCCCGCCTCGAGCACCAGCACATCCCCCGGAACGAGAAACCGCGCCTCCACCAACTCCTCCACCCCGTCCCGACACACCCGCGCACGTTCTCCCGAAAGCTTCCGCAAAGCCTCCATCGAATTCTCCGCGCGCCCCTCTTGGAGTGCCCCAATCACCGCGTTGATTGCCACCACCACGAGGATGACCGCGGCGTCCCCGCCCTTGCCCAAACACCAGGCCAGCAGACTTGCCCCAAACAGGAGGTAAATGAGCGGGCTGCGAAACTGCGAAACCAACACCCGCGCCATCGAGCGGCGCGGAGGCTCAGGCAACGCGTTGAAGCCGCACGTCTGCAACCGCGCCCGGGCCTCCTCCCCTCGCAAACCGCGCAGGGCGTCTGACTCGATCAAGGCGAGCAACTCCCCTTCGGGCGAGGCGTGTGGATTCAGTGGGAAAAACCGATTCAAAGTTGGATCACTCCATCGCTGAACGCCTCCGGCCGCAACCCTCCGGCGGTTCCAGGCCATCCACTGTGCTCAAAAGAACCGCGCGCACGCACTCCTCCCTTCGTTTCCAAACCCCTGGCACCAACGCTTCTTCTCCCCACGTCATTTTTGCCCGTCACGCGGCGCCCCTTCCAGCATTCCCTCCGCAACCAGGCGCGCCCTCAAGCTCCGGACTCCACGCGCCACCCGTTCAAGCGCGCCTGCAGAAATCCCCCCCGCAGATTGCGCACCCGTTCGAACCCGAGTCCCAGCAGGGTGCACGTCGCAAAGTAGCCGCGCTGCCCCTTCTGACAGTACGTGACAATCTCGCGATCCAGCGGCAGTTCCGCGGCTCTTTCCCGCAACTCGTGCAGGGGAATATGCAGGGCGCCCTCCAAACGCCCATGCTCCGCCAGCTCGTCGGCATCCCGCACATCGAGGAGCAACTCGCCCGTCGGACGCCACGTTTCCGGCGCGACCGTTGCAATATCCCCCCGGGCGATGTGACTGGCGACAAAGCCCGCGACATTCACGGGATCATTCGCGGACCCGAATGGCGGCGAATACGCGAGGTCGAGCTCCTCCAAATCAAACACGCTCATGCGTGCCGTGATCGCCGTGGCCAACACGTCCACCCGTTTGTCGACCCCCTTCTCACCGATCACCTGCGCCCCCAACAGGCGCCCACTGCCCTCCTCCGCAATCAGCTTGGTCACAATCGGACGCGCCCCCGGATAATAGTGCGCGTGGCTGGAGTCGCGGGTGACACTCGTGAAATAGCTGAAGCCTCCCGCTGCCGCCTGCTTCGAACTCAAACCCGTAAATCCCACGGTCATCTGCAGCAGGCGCACAATCGAAGTTCCCAAAGCCCCCGGATACACGAGATGCGCCCCCGCCGCATTGGCGCCCGCAACCCGCCCCTGACGATTCGCCGGCCCGGCCAGCGCAATCCGCGTCCGCGCGCCGGTGACGGCATGGATGGTCTCCGCGGCATCGCCGACCGCATAGATATCCGGGTCCGAGGTCTCCATCCGGCCATTGGTGCGCACCCCTCCGGTGGGCCCCAGTTCCAGCCCCGCTGCCTTGGCCAGTTCGACCTCCGCCCGCACCCCCGCGCTCAAGAGAACCAGCTCCGCCTGCAAGACGCTCCCATCCGCGAAATGGACCGCCCCGGGCGCAAACCCGCTCACCTCCGCGTTGAAACGGTAGTCCAGCTGCTCGTTGCGCACGCTCCGCTGCAAATGCTCCGCCATATCGCTGTCCAGCAGCGGCAGCACGTGGGGATTCTTCTCCACCAACGTGACCCGCAAACCGCGGTGGAGAAACGCCTCCGCCATTTCGAGTCCGATAAAGCCGCCGCCGATCACCACCGCGCGCCGCACCCCGGGGTTCCCGAGCGCAGCCAAAATCCGATCCATGTCCGGAATATCCCGCAGGGTGAACACGTGCGGGAGATCAACGCCGGGAATGGAAGGCACAAAGGGACGCGCTCCCTGGCTGAGGATGAGCTTGTCGTAGCGCTCCTCGCGGGTGTCCCCCCCGGGACCTCGCACCACGACAATCTTGCGTCCACGGTCAATCGACAGGACCTCATGCCCGACATGCGCATGGATGGCCGAACGCGATTGGAAACGCTCGGGCGTCATCACCACCAACTGACTGCGGTCCGCAATCTCCCCGGCGATGTGGTAGGGCAGCCCACAATTCGCAAACGAGATGTACGGGCCCCGTTCGAAAACATGAATCTCCGCGTGCTCATCCACACGGCGGGCCTTCGCCGCCGCGGAGGCCCCGCCCGCCACACCGCCCACCACCAAAATCCGGCGCCGCCTCATCGCGCACCTCCCGCACAGCATGCGCCGCCCGAATCTCCCCGCGCACCCGACGTCGCGCCCTTCTGCACACCCTGCCGAGAACGCTGATTCCAAGGCATCCGCGCCAGCACCATGGCCAGCCCGCACGTGCCTGTGACCCCGGCAAAAAGCAGACCGGCCCCCATCAGGAGCGGAATCCAGGCGAAGCGCGCATCCTTCCAAAGCGCAAGTGCCGCGCCGACGCCAGACACCGAGCCCACCACGATCTGCACCTGCCGCATCAGGGGCAGCACCGTCCCGCCACCGCGCTCAACCGGAAGCCCCGCCCCAATCCACGCGTCCACGCCCCCCTCCACGACCACGCAATCCTCAACCCCTGCCGCTGCGAGCTGCTGCGCGGCCCGGGTGGCACGCCCCCCGGACTGGCACAGCAGGTACAGGGGAATGCCACGGCTCCAAGGAATCCGGGAGAGCGTTTCCGGACCCAGCTCCTGGAGCGGAATCGAATGCGTTCCATCGACGTGGATGGAGTCAAACTCGGCGGGCGTCCGAACGTCCAGGATCACGCAGGGCTGGCCGGACTGGCGGAGGCCCTGAAGGGCGCGGGGCGCGACGGAGCGGGGAGAACCCGCGGACACGACAGGAAAAGATGGCGCATTCATAGTATATAATGTTATACTCATTTGGTTATGAGTCAAGCCCCCAAGCCCAAGGCCCTTTCCCCAGCTCAACTCCAACGGGTCGCCTCCCTCTTCAAAGCCCTCGGCGAACCCACTCGCCTGCGCATCCTGCAGTCCCTCTGCCTCGGCCCACAGTCCGTCTCCCAAATTGTCGAGGCCACCCCGGGCTCCACGCAGGCCAACATTTCCAAACACCTCGCCCTCCTCCTCCAAGCCGGCGTCCTTGAGCGCAACCGTGACGGCCAGCATGTGTTCTACCAAATGCGCGGCCCGCTCGTGCCGCGCCTTTGCGAACTGGTCTGCGCCTCCCTGGATTCCTGATCCTCCGCCGAAGCGCGACCCAACCCAACCGGGCGAGGCATCCGACACCTCGCGGCTCAGCCTCATCCCCCGCATCTGTAGCGCGCGCACGCTCCCGTGCGCCACGCCTACGCCAACCCGTCCCGCACCAGGAGCGCCTCGGTATCCAAATCGCGTCCCATGAAATCCCGGAACAGCTCCACCGCAGGGCGCGAATTGCCCTTCGAAAGGATCTTCTCTCGCAACTCCCTCCCAACGCGTTCGTTCAGCACGCCCTCCTTGCGGAACCGCGTGAACGCGTCCGCCTCCAGCGCCTCCGCCCACTTGTAAGAATAGTAGCCCGCTCCGTACCCGGTCGAATCCGCGAAGAGATGATTGAACCGGCGCGCCATCGCGGGCACACGTCGCGTGGTGCGTGGCTGCCAGTCGGCAAAGTCCTCATTCCAATGCGCATCCAGATCCCGACCTCGAAGCTCCTCCAAACGCATGTGCAAATCCAAGTCGAGCTTTGCAAACGCCAACTGCCGCATGCACTGAGAGGCCGCCCTGAACTTGGATGCCGACTCGAGCTTTTCCAACAGCTCCGCAGGAAGGGGCTCACCCGTCTGGTGGTGCCGCGCAAAAAGCGCAAGCGCCTCCCCCTCCCAGCACCAGTTCTCCAAGATCTGGGAGGGCAGCTCCACAAAATCCCACGCCACCTGCGTTCCCGAAAGCGCCTCGACTTCCACCTCGCTCAGCACGTGGTGCAACAGGTGGCCAAACTCATGGAACACCGTCAGCACCTCGTCATGCGTCAGCTTCGCCTCCTCGCCCCCCACCGGAGGAGTGAAGTTCCCGCACATCAACCCAAGGTGCGGCTCGAATCGGCCTCCCGGCCGGGGACCTCCTGTGCGCAAAAAATTCATCCACGCCCCGCCCCGCTTCGATTCGCGGGGAAACCAGTCCGTGTAAAAGGAGCCGAGGTGCCTGTCGCCCTCGACGTCGTACACCTCGTAGAAACGCACTTCCGGATGCCACACGCTCACCGGTTCCCCCTCCCCGCGGGGCGCCACAGCGCGCGTCACCACCCGCTCCGCCCCTTCCCCGCACACGGTGTCCCGTCCAACCACTCGCACCCCGAACAACTTTCCAAACAGGCCAAACATTCCCGACACCACCCCGTTCACCGGAAACCACGGGCGCAGCGCCTCCTCATCGAACCCATGCCGCTCGAGCCGCATCTTCTCCGCATAAAACCCAAACTCCCAGGGATGCAACGCCCGCAGGCCATCCCCGGCCCGCTGCGCCCGGTACTCCTCCAGCTCCCGCGTTTCCTCCGCAAAGCGCCCCCGAATCCGCGCCGCGAGGGTTTCCACAAATTCCAACGCACGGCGTCCGCCGCCCGCCATCCGACGAGCCGTGGTTAAATCGGCGAAATCCCGCTTTCCGAGCAGCTTCGCGCGTTCCTGACGCAGCGAAAGAATCTCCCAAACCAGCCCCGTGTTTTCCCACTCTCCACGCAAACCCACCTGTCCCAACCCCTCCCAGCATTCCCGGCGCAACGTCTCCTCCTCCGCGTACTGCAACACCGGAAAGACCGACGGTCCGTGCAGCGTGAAACGCCACGCATCCGCACGCCCTTTGCGCTGCGCCGACTCCTTCGCCGCCGCCCGCGCACTCTCAGGCAGCCCGGCAAGCCGCCCCTCGTCCTCCACGTACAGCTCCCACGCATTGGTCGAATCCAGCACGTTCTCCGAATACTTCTGCGTCTTCGACGCCAACTGCGCATTCACCTCCGCGAGGCGCGCCTTCTCCACCTCGGCCAACTGCGCGCCATTCTCCACAAAATCCGCCAGCGTCTCCTCCAGAAACCGGCGGCGCACCCCGATCAGACTCCGGGCCTCCGCCGTTTCCGAATACCCGTGCACCACCCGCCACAAACCCGCATCCAGAGTCAGTGACGTCATGAAGTCGGTCACCTCCGGCAGCAGCGCGTTGTACACCGTCCGCAGCTCCGGCGCGTTCAGCACCGAGTCCAGATGCGACACCAGCCCCCAAGCGCGTGACAGTTTTCGCGTCGCCGCAGTCAGCCCCAGGAGCACCGTCTCGTACGTCCAGTCGTGTGGCTCCAGCCCCTTGAGCGCCTCGACCGCCGCGCGCGCCTCCGCAAGCGCCGCCCGAATATCCGGCTCCACGCATCCGGCTTTGAGGCGGCTCCAGTCGATCAGAAAGGCGTCATCGAGAAAGGGATTCATCGCCTCAATCTCGGCAAGGGGACTCCCCAGTGCAACCCGAACCGCGCGCACCCTCATCCGGTCGAGGAATGCCGCCGCGCATCATCTGAAAAACGCCCTCATGTTACGATATCACCGACACGCCGTTGAACCCGCCGCCCGTCTCCTTTTTCCTCCCTCTCATCCGCCCCACAGGCGAAGCCTTCCCCCGACCGCCCCCCTTCCTTCGACGCCCCCATGGCTGCTTCCCTCCACACCCAACTCATCGGTATCGACTGGGGTACCTCCTCCCTCCGCGCCTACCGCCTCGCGCCGGGAGGCGTCGTCCTTGAATCGCGCCAGCGCCCCTGGGGAATCCTCCACCTCGTAGACCGTGACTTCGACCGCGCCTTGTCGGAAACCCTCTCCGACTGGGTATCCCCACAATCTCCCCTTCCCATGATTGCCTCGGGAATGATCGGCAGCCGCGGAGGCTGGCGCGAAGTTCCCTACGCAGCCTGCCCTGCTGACCCAGGCAGCCTTGCCGCCGGCGTGTGCGTCCTCGAGTCGTCCCTCGGCCCGTTGCACCTCGTGCCCGGGGTCATTCAGAATGGTGCAGAGCCCAATGTGATGCGCGGGGAGGAGACTCAGATTCTTGGCGCCCTCGCCTCCGATCGCGCCCTCGCACGCGAGGCCCTCCTCGTGCTCCCGGGCACCCACTGCAAGTGGGTGGTCGTGCAGGCGGGCCTCATCCAGCGATTCGCCACGCACATGACCGGGGAACTCTTTGCCCTCCTGCGCGACCATTCCCTCCTCGGACGCCCAGCCCTGGATGCCCCACACCATGCGTCTGATGCCGACGAAGCGGCCCATGCGGCATTCCTCCGGGGAATCCGGACCGCCCGCGACGCGGGCCCCGAGGGGCTCTCAGGACGTCTCTTCACCACACGCAGCCTCTTTCTCACCGGGGAGCTCGCTGCCCCTCACACGCTCGACTACCTTTCGGGGCTGCTCATCGGTGAGGAAATCCGCAGCGCCCTCGCAGCCCCCGGCGTTCCCTCCAAAGGCCCCGTCCTGCTCGTGGGGAACCCCGCACTATGCGCACGCTACCATCTCAGCTTGGGTGAATTCGGAATCCACCACGCGCAGAGCCTTGAAGACACCGCTCCGTGCGGCCTCTGGAAAATCGCCGAGGCATACGGTCTCGTACCGCGCCTTGCCCAGCCCTAGCCTTGCGCCCACTCCCATGATCCCCGCCTCCTTCCAAGACTTTCCCCTCATCGCCATCCTTCGCGGGATTTTGCCGACCGAATCCGAGGCCGTATGCGAGGTCCTTTTCGAGGCGGGGTTCCGCGTCATGGAAGTCCCTCTCAACTCGCCCCAACCCCTCGAAAGCATTGCCCGCCTTGCCGCGCGCTTCGAAGGCCGCGCCCTCGTCGGTGCGGGAACCGTCCTGAGTCCCAAGGACGTGGAATCGGTGGCCGCAGCGGGCGGGCGTCTGATCGTTTCCCCCAACACCCACGCGGAGGTCATCCGCTGCACCAAGCGTCTCGGACTGCTCAGTGCGCCGGGCGTGGCCACGCCCACGGAGGGTTTCGCGGCGCTCGAGTCCGGCGCGGACTTCCTGAAACTCTTTCCAGCCGAACAGATTCCACCCCCCATCGTGAAGGCATGGCGCGCCGTGTTCCCCAAGGAAACGCCCCTCATCGCCGTCGGCGGCGTCACCCCCGACAACCTACGCGACTACCTCCGCGCCGGCGCCTCCGGCTTTGGCCTCGGATCCTCCCTGTTCCAATCCGGCATGAGCCTTGAGGAGGTAAAAACCCGTGCCCAGCGCTTCGCCGACGCCTGGAAAAACTTGTCCTGAACTCCCAGTCCAAACCGATTTCCCCGATCCTCTCCGTATGAAAATCACCAAACTCACAACCTACCTCGTTCCTCCCCGCTGGTGCTTCCTCAAAATCGAAACGGATGAAGGCATTGTCGGCTGGGGAGAACCCGTCGTAGAGGGACGCGCCCAGACCACCGCAACCGCCGTCGAGGAGCTGGCCGATTACCTGATCGGAAAAGATCCGCGCAACATCGAGGACCACTGGACCATCCTGTACCGGGGCGGTTTTTACCGGGGGGGCGCCATTCACATGAGTGCGCTCGCCGGCATTGATCAGGCGCTCTGGGACATCAAGGGCAAGGCGCTTGGAGTGCCCGTCCACGAACTCCTCGGAGGCAAGGTCCGCGATCGGATCCGGGTTTATTCGTGGATCGGCGGAGACCGCCCCGCGGAGACGCTCGCGCAGGCCCGCGAGAAGGCGTCACGCGGTTTTACCGCGGTAAAGATGAACGCCAGCGAGGAAATGCAGTTCGTGGACACCTACGACAAGGTGGACCAGGTGCTCGCGAATGTGGCCGCGATCCGGGAGGGAATGGGACCGCACTTCGGCATTGGCGTGGATTTCCACGGCCGCGTGCACAAGCCGATGGCGAAGGTGCTTTTCAAAGAGTTGGAGCCCTACCGCCTGATGTTCATTGAGGAACCCGTCCTGAGCGAACATGCGGAGGCCCTCAAGGAATTGGCCCCTTTGACCAACACCCCCATTGCCCTCGGCGAAAGGCTTTACTCGCGCTGGGACTTCAAGCGCATCCTCCAGGAGGGATACGTAGACATCCTCCAGCCCGACCCCTCCCATGCCGGGGGCATCACCGAGACCCGCAAGATCGCCAACATGGCCGAGGCATACGACGTGGCCGTTGCTTTCCACTGCCCCCTCGGCCCCATCGCCCTCGCCGCCAACCTTCAACTCGACGCCAACTGCTACAACGCCTTCATCCAGGAGCAGAGCCTCGGCATCCACTACAACCAGGGGAACGATCTGCTCGACTACCTGAGCAATCCCGAAGTGTTCGCCTACGCCGACGGCCATGTCGTCATTCCCAACGGCCCGGGACTGGGGATCGAGGTGAACGAAGCGTACGTCAAGGAACGCGCCGCCGTCGGCCACCGCTGGCGGAACCCGATCTGGCGCCACAAGGACGGCAGCTTCGCCGAGTGGTAGGCCCCGGCTCCCTCGCCGGCGTCCCTTCCAAACCCCTCCCGCTCCCGCGGGCGGGGTTTGTTTTTTTCCGGGCATGGCAGGAAACCGCACCGCCCCCTGCCCGCCCCCTCGGGGAGCAGGATCGGAATTTTTGATTTTTTTTGGGCAATTCCCCCGGAACCGGGAGTGAACCCTGTGGACCCTCCTCTCACTCCACAGCCCTCCTCCCGAATATGCCCCCGCAGATCCGCGTCCTTACCGCCGCCTCTGGACTCG
Source organism: Verrucomicrobiota bacterium (assembly GCA_041159065.1). Classification (GTDB taxonomy): domain Bacteria; phylum Verrucomicrobiota; class Verrucomicrobiia; order Chthoniobacterales; family Chthoniobacteraceae; genus Chth-196. The sequence goes on from JBEBAG010000388.1 coordinate 10,970, forward strand.
CCTTGAGCGCCCTCCTCCCCCACCCAGAGGCGCACGCCGCCCAAGCCCCCGCCGCCGCCGTGCCGCCCGACCACGCCGAGCGCCTCGCCAAGGGACAGGGCTCCTTCGATCGCGAAATCCAGTCCCTCCTCAAAGAGCACTGCCTCAAGTGTCACGGCGGGGACAAGGTGAAGGGCGAATTCGATCTGAGCTCCCGCGAATCCCTCCTCAAGGGCGGTGCCGACGGCCCCTCCGTCGTCGCCTTCCACCCCGACAAAAGCCGGATGCTCAAGATGCTCCGGCACGAGGAGGAGCCCTTCATGCCGGAAAAAAAACCGCGCCTTCCGGACGCCGCGATCGAGGCCATCGCCGCGTGGATCGACCAAGGAGCCCCCTACACCAAGCCCCTCGTCGAAGGCAAAAAACCGGAACGCGACCGCTCCCAGGTGACGGACGAGGACCGCCAGTGGTGGGCCTTCCAACCCCTCTCGCACCCCACCCCACCCGCCGGAAGCGCTCCGCATCCCGTCGACCGGTTCCTCTCCGCCAAAGCCGCCGTAAAAACCGCCGCACAGGGCCTCACCCTCGCCCCCAAGGCCGACCGCCGCACCCTCATCCGACGCGCCTTCCTCGACCTGACCGGCCTCCCCCCCTCCCCCGAGGAAGTCGAACGCTTCGTGGCCGACCCCGCTCCCGACGCCTGGCCCAAACTCCTCGACGATCTCCTCGCCCGCCCCGCCTACGGTGAACGCTGGGCCCGCCACTGGATGGACGTCGCTCGCTACGGAGAAAGTTCCGGCTTCGAGCAGGACTACGACCGT
>JBEBAG010000389.1:0-6086 GCA_041159065.1 Verrucomicrobiota bacterium
GGAGCCTGGATCAGCGAACTGCTTCCCCACACCGCCTCCCACGCCGACGACCTTTGTATCGTCAAATCCATGTTCACCGAGTCCATCAACCATGGCCCCGGGGTCACCTTCCTCCAAACCGGCTCCCAAGTCCCCGGACGCCCCAGCATGGGCGCTTGGGTCAACTACGGCCTCGGCTGCGAAAACCAAAACCTGCCCGGCTTTGTCGTGCTCATCACCAAAGACAAGGGCGGCCAGCCCCTCGGCGCCCACCTCTGGGGCAACGGCTTCCTCCCCTCCGACCATCAGGGAATCCAATTCCGCCCGGCCAAGGATCCCGTCCTCTACCTCAACAACCCCGCCGGGATCAGCGCCGAGAGCCGAAGGCTCATGCTCGACCAATTCGCCCAACTCCACCGCCACCAACTCGAGCTCGCCCCAGAACCCCAAATCGAATCCCGCATCGCCAATTACGAAATGGCGTTCCGCATGCAAACCAGCATCCCCGACGCCACGGCCCTCTCCGAGGAATCGGAGTCCACCTTCGCCCTCTACGGCGAGGATGCCAAAACCCCGGGCACCTTCGCCGCCAACTGCCTCCAGGCCCGACGCCTCGCGGAACGCGGCGTCCGCTTCATCCAGCTCTACCACCAAGACTGGGACCACCACGGCGGCCTCCCCTCCTCCATCCCCAAACTCTGCAAGGAAACCGACCAAGCCTGCGCCGCACTCCTCACCGACCTCAAACAGCGCGGCATGCTCGAAGACACCCTCGTCGTCTGGGGCGGAGAATTCGGGCGCACCAACTACTGCCAGGGCAAGCTCTCCACCAACTTCGGACGCGATCATCACCCGCGCTGCTTCTCCATCTGGCTCGCCGGCGGAGGCGTCAAGGCCGGCACCACCTACGGCGAAACCGACGAACTCGGCTACAACCTGACCGAAAACGGCGTGCACGTGCACGACCTCCAAGCCACCATCCTCCACCTGCTGGGCATCGACCACGAGGCCCTCACCTACAAGTTCCAAGGCCGCCGCTACCGCCTCACCGACGTCCATGGAAAAGTGGTCCAAGCGCTCCTGAGCTAAACGCCCCCCCCTCCCGCAATTTCATCCCCACGGCACGTCCCCTCCCCCGCTCCTGAAGAAAACCAATTCCCGTCTCGGTTTTTCGCTCAACGCCATCTAAGTTTGCGCTGGAAGAAGAAGTCGCGGGAGCCAAGCTTCCGGTCGGCTCCACCCCCGCTTTTTATGGCAACCATCGCAGTCATCGGCACGCTGGACACCAAAGGACGCGAACACCAGTTCGTTGCCGACTGTATCAGCCAGAGCGGTCACCAAGCTTACCTCATCGACATCGGCACTGGGGGCGACCCGCAGGTCATCCCCTACATGTCCCGCGAGGCCGTCGTCTCCATGGGAGGCCTCTCCCCGGATGTCCTCCGCAAGGACCGCGAACAGGCCGGCGCCGCCATGGGCGAGGCCGCCGCACGCGTCCTGCTCAAGCTCATCGAGCAACGCAAAATCCATGGCGTCATCTCCCTCGGAGGCGGAAGCGGCACCGCCACGGCCACGGCGGCCATGCGCGCCCTCCCCCTGGGATTCCCCAAGGTCATGGTCTCCACCCTCGCCGGAGGCGATACCTCCAACCTCGTGGGAACCAAGGACATCGTGATGATCCCCAGCATCGTGGACATCGCCGGACTCAACCGTATCTCCCGCCCCATCCTCGCCAGCGCCGCGGGCGCCATCTGCGGCATGATCGGCTCCGCGTCCATTCCCCCAGCCCAATCCGACCGCCCGCTCATCCTCGCCAGCCTCTTCAGCGGCACCAGTCAGGCAGTGCTCCACGCCAAGACACTCCTCGAAAAATCCGGCTTCGAGGTCGTGGTGTTCCATGCCAACAGCTCCGGGAGCATCACCATGGACTCCATCCTCGAAAGTGGCGTCGCCGCAGGCCTCCTCGACATGACCGCCACCGACTGGGCCGATGAGGTCGTCGCAGGCACCCCCGGCTCAGGTCCCAAACGCCTCGAAGCCGCAGCCCGCTCGGGCACCCCCTCCGTCATCGTCCCCGGAGGAGCCGATATGGCCCGCATCGACCCGCGCCAGCCAGTCCCCGATCGGTTCCGCTCCCGCAACCTGCACCCGCACTCCCCGCAGGTCACCCTCCTGCGAACCAACGTCGAGGAGAACGCCGAAATCGGCCGACGCATCGCGGAAAAAGTCAACCTGTCCACCGCCCCCGTGAGCGTCCTCCTTCCCCTGCACGGCCTCAGCCAGATCGCAGGACCAGGCACGCCATTCCACGATGCCGATGCGGATCGCGCCCTCCTCCAGTCCCTGCGCGGATCCCTGAACCCACGGATCCACGTCACCGAATTCGAGGGCGGCATCAACGACCCCATCTTCGCCGAATCCTGCGCCCACGCCCTGTTGAGCAATATCCGCGACAAGGCCGCGCGCGGCGCCTGAGAAAGCCTCGCTTCGCCCCCCCCGATCCAGTCGCTCAACGCTTCCGGCCGTTCCCCACAGGGACCGGGCCCGTCCGCGGACCGTAACTCGTCACCGTGAACGTCGGCGAATCCGCATACTGCTGCCCGAGCTCCTTTTCCTCCAGCGGTAAGCCGTCCGAACGCATCGCGCTCAACTGAATCACAGCATACTGAGCCTCCGGCGGAAGCAGCGCCCGAGCCGAAATCCGCTTCCAACGAAACGCGTCGGCGCAGCGCGGAATCTCCTTGTGAATCCCCACGAAGGATTCCACGTCCTGAACCTGCGAAGGCCAGATCGAAACGATCGCATCTGGTTCCTCAAGAAAGAAATAGATCTGACACCCCATCTCCACTCGCACCCCCCCCGGCTCGCGCCGATCCGCAAAACGCGCCGAAAATTCCACCACGGAATCCCCCCCCATCCGCTCCGCCTGCGCCTTGCGCAAATCGACGATCTGAAACACGTCGCACGAATTCGAAGGCTGGCCGGGCTGGTCCGAGGCCGTCCGCAAAAACCGGAGTACCGCCCCTGGCTTGCCCCCCCCTAAATCCACCGGCAAAACCTGCGCGGGATCCCCGCTCCATTTCCCGACCTCGGCCCGGAAGCCCCGAGGCACCTCACCGCGAAGCTCCTCAAACCCCTGGAACCCCAACTCCCCCTCCGAGAGCACCCGCCCCGTAATGCGCGGACCATTGTACGCCCACACCACACTCGCCCCAAGCCCCCCCAACAACACCCCCGCTACCAACGGCGCCGCCACCCGCTTCACCCACCCCCAAACCCCTCGCTCCTTCCGCCCCGCACCTTCCCCCCGCCTCAGACGCTCCACCACCCGCGGGGAAAATTCCGCATCCGAAATCGGGAGACGCTCCAGCGTCGACCGCACAAACGCGTCCCCACGGCCCCCACCGTGCAGCACTCCCAGCATCCGGTGGAACTGAAACCACTGCGCCCATTCCTTCCGAAGCTCGGGCCGCGCCTCCAGCATCCCCCGAAGTTCCGCCAGCTCCGCCCCCTCAAGCTCCTCATCCAAATACAGAGCCAGCAACTCCTCAAATCGCGCGCGCTCCCTCATGCCAGCCTCCCCTCCCCCTGCACGCTCAACTTCAAATCCACGCACTCCTTCAACTTCTGGCGCACCAACCACAACTGCTTCTTCACCGCCGCCACCGAGCGCCCCGTGCGCCCCGCCATCTCCTCCAGCGAGATCTCCTCGCGATAGCGCCACTCCACAAAACGCCTCGCCGATTCCCCCAGCGCCCCAAGACAATCCCCCAAGTACCGCATCCGATCGCACACCTCCCCCTCCGGCTCCTCCACACGCCGCTCCAGCTCACGCTCCACCAAGTCCGGAGCAAACCGACTGTGATAATCCGCCAAACGACGCAACCGCGTCACCTCCGTCCGCAGCTGGTAGCGCGCAATCGTGAAGATCCACGCCGCCAAATTCGTCCCTTCCTGAAACTCCCCAAGCCGCGAATACGCCGCAATAAACGTCTTCTGGGCCACCTCGTCCGCATCCCCACCAGGGGGACAGTGCGCCGCAACCCATCCCCGGACCGGCCTTTGATAGGCCTTCACAATTTCCTCGTAGGCACTCAGATCCCCCGACTGCGCTCGCCGGACACACCCTGCCGAAAGCTCCGTGATCGTATCGGTTCCAGACATGGCTTTACCCAGAGGATGGCAGATGCCTCGGCGAAGTTACCCCGCTACGCAAAAACCGCCCCCGCACGCCCCAAAAAAACGCCGCTGCCGGCCCGCCGACCACCACCCCTCGAAATGCAAACGCCTCGAACCCCAACCACCCCCCTCAGGCCTCGTCAGGGATTCGCGGGAGCCGGCGGATTTTTCTCGTCCGTCCAACCATAGCCGTTCGCCCAGTTCTTCAGTTTGTATCCCGTGCGGGTCGAAAATAAACCGAACCGGTGGAAGGCATCCGGCACCGAACGGATCGGCTCCCCGGGCTTGGACCAGCGTGCCGCCCTTTTCTCCTCGTCAGACTTTGCCAACTCCGGGCTGCGCTCCAAAACCAAGGCGTTGTCCGCCGCGATCTTCAACGTTCCAACCCGCTGCGTCGGACCATCATAGAGCTCTACCGTCCAAGTCGAGAGCCCGGACTGGCTCATCGCGCTGAGTTCATAATTCAACCGGTCAAAACTCACCCCCGCCCGGACCGCCTCGTTGTTCGCCACCGTAAAAACCCCGTCCGAATCCAACTGGATCGCGCTCAAATTCAACCGCGATCCCGTCGTACGGCCCGAGGGCCGCCGCTGCCCCACCACCCTGCCCCGCTGCACCTCCACCTCCGTAATGCCCCCGCGCGACGCGGAATCCTCCACCGTGACCCTCCAGATCGCAGGCTGCGGCTTGCCATCCACCCCGCGCACTTCCACCACCCGATTCCGCGCGTCTTTCCCCAGCGAAGCACACGCGGTCTTCAGCGCCGCATAGGCCGTCTCCTGCCCCCCCCCTCCCTGAGCCTGCGCCGTTCCCATCAGCACTCCCCCCCCCACCCAAACCCCCCCGAACGCTCCCATCCCCATCCCAGCCAGCCTCAACCCAACTCCGCCTCGCCCAGGCGCCTCCCCCCCTCCCCGCACCCCCGCCAGTCTGCTGAATCTCACACGCCCATGCTTACAAGTGCTCATGCCTCCGGAGTCTAGCACAAGCAGGCCATCCTCCAAGTCCCTGACCGCGAATCCCCGGCGCCCTCCGAAAAAATCCCCCTGTCAGGGGATACTCCTTTCTGCGGCACAACTTACGCTCCTCCCAGATCCCAGCCGCCCCCCCGGCGGATTCATTGCAAAACCCAAAGCCCTCGGCTACACCGCGAACACCATGTTCCCCTTCACTCCGAAGCACGTCAGCCAGGCCAAACTCTACCTCCGCGAGGCCGCTAAACTCGTCGCCTACCGCAAGGACATCGCCCCCGCTCCCGTCCTGAACGAAGTCCGCCAATCCATCGACGCGCTCCGCTCCGCTCTGTCCGCTTCGGACCGCGAGACCATCCAGCTCAAGATGACGGAGCTCGATCAGGTCTGCGCGAAACTGCACCCTCCGCTGCGCGACGGTTCCTGGAAGGAAAACGTCGAGGTTTTCATCGTCGCCATCACCGTGGCACTCGGGATCCGAACCTACTTCGTGCAGCCCTTCACGATCCCCACCGGATCCATGCAGCCCACCCTCAACGGTATCCAGCCCAAAATCACGGCAGATCCCGCCCCCAATGCGATCGTTCAAGCCTTCCAGTACATCACGCTCGGACGCACCTACTTCGATCTGGTCTCCCGGGGAGACGAAAGCATCCAAGGCGTGGAGAAACGCCACTATTTCAACATCCCCCTCGAACTCTTTAGCTACTCCGCCGTCCGCACCAACCAGCGCACCTACACCACCCGCGTGCCCGTTTCCGCGCTCAATGCCGATTCCCGCTGCACTCCGGGCCGCACCCTCAAAGCCGGTGACATCATCGCCCGCGGCTATTCCAACACCGGGGACCACGTCTTGGTCGACAAGCTGACCTACCACTTCCTCACCCCCAAACGCTCCCAGGTCTTCGTCTTCAATACCAAGGGTATTCCGACCCAGGAAAACCGCTACAACCCCAA
>JBEBAG010000390.1:0-3517 GCA_041159065.1 Verrucomicrobiota bacterium
AAGATGAAAATGACGCGTTTGGCCTTGGCGGGATGCGTGTGGAAAGGGGCTTGGCCCGAGGGAACCGGGGACGCCTCTGAGTTGGGGGCCATCATTGAGAGCAGTCCCAGCCCTAAGCTGCCGGAAAGGACCTTGCGGAGTGCATCCCGGCGGCTGCAGATGCCAGGCGCGGGAAGGGGAAAAGAGGGGTTCATCGGTAGAGGGGGGGTGAAACAGTTGAGGCTAGCGCAGGTAAAGGAAGGTGTTGCTGGTCAGGAGAGACTGGGCCACGACGGCCAGTGCATCGTTTCGGGCCGCGGTTGGAGTGAGCAAATCGAGGCGGGCTCTCAACAGGGCGAGGGTGCGCGCCGGCGGCGGGGTCCCGTAAATTTTGAGGTGAATCTGTTCAATGGCCGCCTCCGGATGGGGCTGTGCCTCCGCTGCGAGTCGGTTGGCGGCCTCGATGATTAACGGGTCATTCATCAAGGCCAGAGACTGAAGGGCGACCGTGGATTGCTGACGCAAGGCCGTGCTCTGATTGGCGTCCGGTCCGTCGAACGTGGACAGGAATGCGTCGGGAACCAGGCGCGTCGTCAGGAGGTAGAGGCCGCGTTTGCGATGGAGATAAGGAGCGGCGTTTTTTTCGTAGTCGATGCTGAAGGGATGGTGCTGGCTCCAGTTGCGGGCTTCTCTGGCGGGAAAGGCGTGCCGATGGCCGGGGCCTGCGGGGTCCAGCAGACCGGAAACGCTGAGCACGGAATCGCGGAGTTCCTCCGCGGTGAGACGGCGGGCGCTGAAGTGAGAAATCCAGCAGTTTTCGGGATCGGTCTGGGCCGCTGCGCCGGAGGGCATGGCGGCTTGTCGGTAGGCATGGGAAAGCAGGATCTCCCGGTGCATCGCCTTCGTGGAGTAGCCGGATTTGCGGAATTGCTGGACCAGATAATCGAGCAGCTCGGGATGCGTGGGCGGATTGCCTGTGTGCCCGAAATCATTCGGGCCCGCGACAATTCCCCGGCCGAAGTGGGCCGCCCAGAGGCGGTTGATGTAGACCCGTTGGGTGAGCGGATTCGAATCGTCCGAGAGCCAGCGGGCAAGGTCGCGTCGTCCGCTCTCCTGTTGCGGCGAACGGATGGGTTCACCTCCGAAAAGTGTGAGGTTCCGGCGGGGGACGATCGGGCCCGGGTTTTCGGGTTCGCCGCGTTTGTGCAGCGCGACGTCCCGGGGGGTGCCTTCCCACATGGCAAACGCGGTTTCGGGTTTGGCTTGAGCGAGTTGGCGGAATATCCGGTCGCGAGCCACGGCCATTTGTTCCTCAGGAGTCGGCTGGGGGTCAGCCGTTTTTTTGGTCAAAACGGAGACCGCTGGAGGCACCCCTCGGGAGGCCAGGACATTGTCGACTCGGATGCAGGGCTGCGGTTTTCCATTGGTCTGGCGCGCATCGAATCGCAGGACAATGTCGCCCTCTTCAAACAGGGGGCGCGTGTCGACTCGGGAGGCGATGGGATTGGAAACGGGGTTCGCTAGCTCATCCCAAAGCTGGATGCTCAGGGGAGCGGCGGGAGAGTCGCATTGGAAGGCGAGATGATGCCAGGTGCCGGTGCGGAGCGAAAGGGTCTGGCCGTCGGATGCCACCAAGGTGTTCGACTGCTCCCGCGAGGTTCGGGCGAGAACGACCTCCCGCGACGGATCGCCAGCCGGTCGCCAAGCGAGTGTGAACTCGTGCTCGGGAGTTTTCCAAAGAGCGGAGAGTTGGAAGTCGACAGCGATCAGGAGCGGCGCCGTGGCCGGGCCGTTCCAGCGGACCCTGCGGAGCAGTTGAGAGTGGGAAACGGTCGCGGGGAAATCCGCGGCCTGAGAGCCGTGCGGGACCAGGTGAACAAAGGGCGAATTGCCGGTGTCGACCACGCGCACCTCCCCCGTGACCACCCAAGGGCTGCCGGGCATGCGCGTTTCAATGGCTTCGGAGCGTTCCATTTCTTCGAACCCCCAGGCGGATCCGGAGCTGGCGAGCACGGTGCGAGGTTGCGTTTTTGGAAAGGCAGCCGCAGCGGCGACCACCTCGCGATTCCAGTGGTCCAGTGCGGAGGTTTCGCGGGAGAGGTCCAACGGCACCAGGACGGAGGCCAATTTGCTGAGCTCCGACCCTGGGTAGGGGTAGTGCGAACTCGCGAAGATCCCATACAGGGCGTAGTAATCCTTGTGGAAGAGCGGCTCGAATTTGTGGTCGTGGCAGCGGGCGCACCCCATGCTCAGTCCCTGCAAAGCTCTCCAAGAGTTGTCGAGCGTGTCGGCGATGGTGAGGTGTTCAAACGCGTTCGGGTTCGATCCGAAGCGCTTTGAAAGGGCGAGGAATCCGGTGGCAATCAGGTGGTCCTGAACCATGGCGGGATCCCCGGGCTGGCCGCCGCGGAGAAGGTCCCTGGCAAGGATGTCCCCGGCAATTTGCATGGAAACAAACTGGGGGAATGGAAGATCCGTCTGAAAAGCGCGCGCAACCCAGTCCCGGTACCTCCAGGCATCGTCGATAGGCCAGTCCGAAGAACAGCCGGTGGTGTCGGCAAAGCGAACGACATCGAGCCAAAGGCGTGCCCATTTTTCGCCGTAGGCAGTGGAATCCAGAAGCCGCTCGATGACCGTGGCAAATGCGGCAGAGTCGGGACGTGGGTCCGCCACAAACAATTCGAGTTCCCGGGCGGTGGGGGGAAGTCCGGTGAGATCGTATGTGGCACGCCGCAGGAGGGTCGTGCGATCCGCTGGCGCCGAGGGGCGCAATCCGTGCCCACTGATTTTCTCAAAGAGAAAGCTGTCGATCGCTCCGTTGGAGATTTCCGGGAATGCGGACCGGGGTGGTTCAGGATCGGACACCGGTTGGAAGGCCCAATGTTTGCGGCCTTCCTCGAGATCCGTGGCCTTTTTGGGAGCGTCTCCGCGGGGATCCACGGCACCCGAGCGCACCCACTCGGTGAGAAGAGCGATTTCCTCGGGGGAGATTTTCTTCTTGGGCGGCATGGCGAGGTCCTTGTCCTCGTGGTTGACCGCGCGCAGCAGCAGCGAATCGGCGACGTTGCCGGGGACGATGGCCGGGCCCGAGTCGCCTCCTTTCTGCCAGCCGCTGCGAAAATCCAGACTGAGCCCGCCCTTGATCTTGTGGGCATGGGAGTGGCACTCGAAGCAGTGTTTTTCAAAAATGGGGAGGATTTGGCGCGTGAAGGCATCCGCGCTGGCCGGGGATGGGGCCGTCGGGGGCGAAGGCGTGGCTGCCACGCAAGCGGTTCCCAGCGTGAGGGCCGAGGCGAGGAGGGCCGCGCCCAGAATCGCACTGCGGGAAGGCTTGCCTTTGGTTTTGGCGGTCGAATTCGGATGCGGCGGGATTGGCGGGAGGAGAGCGGGGAGCTTCTGACGCCAGATCTCGACGTGCTGCTGAGCCGCTTGGGCGGCAATTTCGGGGTCCCGGGTTTCGAACGCCTCCAGCAACCGGAGATGATTGGCCACGCTTTCCTCGCGGGGTTTGGCCTCCATCGCATCGAGCACCCGGTGG
>JBEBAG010000391.1:0-3751 GCA_041159065.1 Verrucomicrobiota bacterium
GTCCACTACTGCCGCGACCCCGAAAAGGTCCGCCTCTTCCCAGGCGTTCCCGAGGCCCTTCAAAGCCTCCGCTCCGCCGGCTTCCGCACCATCCTCGTCACCAACCAAAGCGGCATCGGCCGCGGCACGATTTCCCAGGACGAATACGACGCCGTCCATTCCAGACTCCTCGCCCTGCTCGGATCCGGCGCGCTGGATGCCGCCTACATGTGCCCGGATCATCCCGACACCCCCTCCGCCCGCCGCAAACCCGCCCCGGGCATGATTCTCGAAGCCGCGCGCGACTGGAACCTCGACCTGCGCGCCTCCTGGATGATCGGCGACAAAGCAATCGACGTCGCCTGCGGCCTCAACGCGGGGACCGGTGGCATTCTCGTGCGCACCGGCTACGGCGCCTCCGTCCCCTCCTGCGGCGCCCATCACATCGCCGACGACCTGCCTGCCGCCGTCCGCTGGATTCTCTCCGGCGCCGCGCTCTGACCCGGCTCCCCCTCCTCCTCCGTTCCGCTGCAGGAGAGCGGGAGGCGAGGGAAGCGGAAAAAGCCGCTCCTATTTGCCTCCGGCTTGATCCGCTTTCTCCCGAAGCACCCGGATCACCCGCAGCGCAGGCAGCAATCCACCCACTTCAATCGCGGGCAGAATTCTCCCTTCTTCCTCGCGACCCCACCGGCTCCCTTTCACCGCGCCACCTCCCACAGGACCGGCTCACTCCCCGCTCAAGGGAACACAGGAGCAAAATAAGTTCCTGTCTCCCCACACATTATCAATCCGGGATACGGCAGGCCAAAACTTGGCGGAGCGCACCCATTCCAAGGGAAACGCCGCCGCTTCCCGCGTGTACGGCCGGTTCCAATCCGGCGCCGAGATCGCCGTGCAGGTGTGCGGCGCATTCTTGAGCGGATTATTGCGGGCATCCATCCGGCCGGATTCAACCTCCTGAATCTCGCCATGAATGGCAATCATCGCATCGCAAAACCGGTCCAACTCCGCCAGGGACTCGCTCTCGGTGGGCTCCACCATGAGCGTCCCGGCCACAGGCCAACTCAGCGTTGGCGAATGGAATCCAAAGTCCATCAGCCGCTTCGCAACGTCCTCGGCTGTTGTCTGCTTGAACCCCCTCAGATCCAGAATGCACTCGTGGGCGACCCTTCCCTTCTTTCCTTTGAAGAGGACTGGAAAATAGGGGTCCAGCCGGGCGCTGATATAGTTGGCGTTGAGAATCGCCACCTTCGTTGCCTCCGCAAGCCCCTTGGCCCCCATCATGCGGATGTACATCCAGGGAATCGCCAAGATGCCTGCGCTTCCATACGGAGCGGCAGAAACAGCCCCCACGGGCGCACCCTCGCACCGACTCGGCAGGAATGGAACCAGATGCGCCGCGACGCCAATGGGGCCCACTCCAGGACCGCCCCCGCCGTGCGGAATGCAAAACGTCTTGTGCAGATTCAAATGGCACACATCCGCCCCGAAATCCCCCGGCCGACACAATCCAACCTGCGCATTCATATTGGCGCCATCCATATACACCTGCCCCCCTTGCTGGTGAATAAGCTCACAAATCTCGCGAATCCCCTCCTCGAAAACCCCGTGCGTGCTCGGGTAGGTCACCATCAACGCGGCGAGATTGGGACCATGTACCGCCACTTTTTTCCGCAAATCCTCCAGGTCGATGTCCCCGTTGCTTTCGCACTCCACGGCCACCACCCGCATCCCCGCCATCACGGCACTCGCCGGGTTGGTTCCATGGGCACTCAAAGGAATCAAACACACATCCCGGTGAGAATCGCCTCGAGAGCGGTGATAGGCTCGGATCGCCAAAAGCCCCGCATATTCCCCCTGCGAACCCGCGTTAGGCTCCAAGGAAACCCCAGCAAATCCCGTGATCTCGGCAAGCCATCCCTCTAGCTGCGTGCACATCCGCCGATACCCCTCCGACTGCCGCGCAGGACAAAAGGGATGCAGGTTAGCAAACTCCGGCCAACTCACCGGGAGCATCTCGCTCGTCGCGTTCAACTTCATCGTGCACGACCCCAGCGGAATCATCGAGTGCACCAGCGACAGATCCTTCGCCTCCAAACTCCGGATGTAGCGCAGCATCTCCGTCTCGGTCCGGTGGGAATGAAACACCGGATGCATCAAAAACGGCGATGTCCGATTTTCAATACCCCCAGACTCCGCCAAAATCGCCTCCCCGTCGATCAACGCGTCAATCGATGGCATCCCGGCTCCGGGCCAACTTTGAAGCACCTCCGCCACGTCCCGCAGCGTGGTGGTCTCATCCACGGAAATCGCCACCCCCTCCGGCACCCGACGCAGATTGATTCCCCGCTCCTCGGCGCCGCGAATCCAAGCCTCACTCTGCCCCGCGTCCAAACGCACGCAGACCGTATCAAAAAAGGCTCCGGGGCGAAGCGTACACCCTGCCTTACGCAACCCCGAGGCCAACACCAAAGCCAGCCGGTGGACCCGGCGCGCAATCGCCTTCAAACCTTCCGGCCCATGATAGACCGCGTACATCGAGGCCATCACCGCCAGCAACACCTGCGCAGTGCAGATATTGCTCGTCGCTTTGTCCCGACGGATATGCTGCTCCCGCGTCTGAAGGGACAGACGATACGCAGGCCTCCCCTCCGCATCCCGGGAAACCCCAACCAGACGCCCCGGCATGAGCCGCTTCAAAGAATCCCGCGTCGCCATGAATCCCGCGTGCGGTCCGCCAAAACCCATCGGAACGCCAAAGCGCTGGGCCGAACCCACCACGATGTCCGCCCCCCACTCGCCGGGAGGCCGCAGGAGCGTCAAGGACAAGAGGTCGGCCGCCACAATCGACACCACCCCTGCCTCGGTCGCCCGACGCACCACGCCCGAAAAATCCTCAATCGTTCCCGAGGTGCCAGGCACCTGAAGCAGGATGGCGAATACCGTCCCGTCAAAAACCCAAGTCAGCGGATCCCCGCACACCACATTCAGCCCCAGAGCCTCAGCCCGTGTCCTCACCACCTCCAAGGTTTGCGGATGGCACTGCCAGTCCACCCACAGCGTTCGAGCATCCGCGCGTTTACACGCAGCCAGCGCCATGCTCATGGCCTCCGCCGCCGCGGTGCCCTCATCCAGTAGGGACGCATTCGCGATTTGCAGCCCGCTCAGATCACACACCATCGTTTGGAAATTCAGCAGCGCTTCCAGACGCCCCTGCGCGATCTCCGCCTGATACGGAGTGTACGCCGTGTACCATGCGGGATTTTCGAGGATGTTCCGCAGGATCACCGGAGGCGTATGGCATCCAGCATACCCTTGGCCGATGAAATTTCGGTAAACTCGATTTTCGGAAGCCAATCCCCGAAGTTCCGCAAGCGCCTCGTGCTCGGGAGCCGCCTCAGGAATGGCCAAACTCCGCTCGTAACGAATTTCCTCAGGAATGGCCTCTCCAATCAGGGCGTCCAGCGACTCCACTCCGAGAGCCTCGAGCATACGCCTCCGCTGCGCCGCGCTAGGACCAATGTGACGAAGCGCAAAGCCTCCATCGGAATCCAACCACGAAACGCTGCACTGGGACTGAGACAGAGGGTTTGAAGGCATCCCTTCAAACTGCATGCAACCACCTTGGCGAATCAAGCACGGCCACCCTCGGGACACCACGAAGGCCTTCTCTCCACACTACCGCAAGAAATCAGGCCCCAAACACTGGCAGCCAAACCAACCGCAGAAGTTCTATCCCGTGAGCAAATTGATCAGCGGAGGCGGTTCAACC
>JBEBAG010000392.1:0-2732 GCA_041159065.1 Verrucomicrobiota bacterium
TTTCCGTTTTCGATTTTGAATGAGGCGCGCAGTTCGAAGTCCCGCAGCTCGCCTCCGCGCCAGATCAGGAAGGAATTGGTTTTGGCAGGTTTTTCCGGGGTGCTTTGTCCCACGATCGCGCCGTCTTGAACGGACCAGAGGTCAGGGTTGCCATCCCATCCTGTGAGATCTTTCCCGTTGAAGAGGGGGCGGGATTCGTCGGACTGGGCGGCGCCGGTTCCGGGGAAGAGGAGGAGGGCAGCGAGCCCGGTGAGCAGGGGGAGGAGGAGAGTACGGCGGTTCATAAACGCGGTTGGGAATGGGGGCGGAAGAACGTGGCGATGGGAAGTGTTTTTGGGGATTCGGGTTATTTCGCCTCGCTCCGGAGAAGGGAGATGAGGGGCTCAGGGTCGGGGAGCCCGTGGGGATGGTGGTCTCCGCCCGGCTTGGGGAAGACTTTGAAGCGGCCGCCGGACTTCTCCCAGAGTTCCACGATGGGGGCGGCGTTGTCTTCGAAAGGCACGACGGTGTCGGCGGTCCCATGGACCGACACGAGGAAAACGCCGGCCTTCACCGCGGGTTGGAGGCCATCGGTGGGGCGGATGGATTTCTCAGAAGCCTCTTCGCTCGACCGGAATTGGAAGACCCCCTTGTAGAGTTCCCAGTCCTTGGGGCTGCCCTTCCCTTTGGCCTTCAACGGGAAACCGCCCGGCCACGACCGAACGTCGGCGACGCCGTTGTCGAGGTAGAGGACGCTGACGCGGTCGGGATGGAGCCGGGTCCACGCGGTGACGTAGAGGCCGCCGCGGGAAATGCCGAGCAGGGCGGGTTTTGCCGAGAGCGCTCGTTTCTGGTGAAGCTCGGCGTAGAGTTTCTCCCAGATGTCCATGGCGGCTGGGGATCCGAACTGGTTGCTCAGGTTCACGTAGGCCACGTGCCATCCCTTTTCCACCAGACCGTCCTCGAGGGATTTCAAGTGACCTCCGAACTCCCCCACCCAGAGCCATGGTTTTCCGGGAGCGGCCTGGTCTGGAACCTTCAGAGTGACGGCCTTGCCTTCGATGACGAATTTTTCAACCGAGGCGGCCTGGCTCCAGGCGGTGAAAAGCAGGAGGGAGAAAGATGCGAGCAGGGATGTTTTGCGCATAGCGGATTCAAGTTTCGATCCGGTGGGCGCGCCGAGCTTAGTGGGAATTCCAGGCGGTCGCCGTTAACTGGAGCACGAAGGGCGAGCCGATCGTTCTGCCGAGGTTGTTTTGGATCTAAGAATGGCGGCGTTGGGGAGTCGACGCACGGTGGGAAGGCGGGGGAGTTCCCCAAGAGTGGCAATGGGGGGTGTGGCATCACCCAAACATGCGAGGGGCAGGGGAGGCGGATTGGGGTAGCATCCCGCGGGCGTTTTTTTCGCCCGAATTGGAAACCTCAAGTCACTTCAACTCCTCCCATTGTCGCCTCATGAAGCCCCTGTTTCTGCCGATTGCGCTCGCCTTATATGCTCCCATCGCCCCGCACCTTTTGGCTGCCGATGCCTTGGTTCTAAAGAAGGGGGAGCATGTGGCGATTGTGGGCAGCGGTCTGGCGGACCGGCAGCAGCACCATGGGTGGCTTGAGGCCTTCCTTCACCGGGCTCATCCGGATCTCGAGTTGACCGTGCGGAATCTCGGGTTTGCCGGAGACGAGGTGGATGTGCACCCGCGCTCGGACGAGGTTCCGACGACGGCCTATTTTCTGGGGATGAAAAAGGGGGAGACCCGGGCCAAGGGGGTGAAGGATGGGAAAGAAGGGAAGGAGGAGGTGGTGTACACGGCGGGCACGGACTTTCACGCCTCGGTGATTCTGGCTTACTGGGGGTTCAACGAGTCTTTCAAGGGGGCCGCAGGTTTAGAGGGGTTTAGGAAGAGTCTGGACGCGTACCTCAAGGAATGCCTGGCGGCGGACTATGGGGCTGGGCGGCCGAGGGTGGTGCTGTTTTCGCCGATTGCGCACGAGAACCTTCGGAGTGCGGATTATCCGAGTGGCGAGGAGAACAACGCGAATCTGGAATTGTACACGAAGGCGATGGCCGAGGTGGCGAAGGAGAATGGCGTGTCCTTTGTGGATTTGTACACGGCCTCGAAGGGGCTGTACGAGAAGGCAAAGAAGCCGCTGACGATCAATGGGATTCACTTGAGCGAAGAAGGGGATCGGGCGCTCGCGGAGGTGCAGTTCCAGGCTTTGTTTGGGAAGGCGGCCCCCAGTGCGGAGGATCCCGTGGTGGCGGCAATTCGGGCGGCGGTTCTCGAGAAGAACAACGAATGGCATCACCGGTACCGTTCGGTGGATCAGTTCAATATCTACGGACAGCGTTCGCGGATTAAATACGAGGGCGTGGATAATGCGCGGATCATGGGGCAGGAGATGGCGCAGCGAGATGTGAAGACCGCCAACCGCGATCAGGCGGTCTGGGCTGCGGCCCAAGGCAAGCCCTTGACGGTGAAGGATGACAATTTGCCCCCGGTGGAGGTGCCCCCGCCCAACCGGCAGGCACTTTCCTACCTGAGTGGCGAGGAGGCGCTTAAATTTCTGAGCGTGCCGGAGGGCTGCAAGATCGAGTTCATCGCCTCGGAGAAGGAGTTCCCGGAGTTGGTGAATCCGGTGCAGATGAATTTTGACACGAAGGGACGCCTTTGGATTGCAGCGTGGCCCTCCTATCCGGAGGTCACCCCCACTGAAAAGAGCTATGACAAGCTGCTTGTTTTCGACATCGATCCGAA
>JBEBAG010000393.1:0-11173 GCA_041159065.1 Verrucomicrobiota bacterium
GCGTATGTCTCGTCGAAAATGTTTTCCCAGTATTTAGCCTCGAGTGGGTCGGTAAAAAGAGACGCGAGCCACCGGTTTGCCTTCAGTTCAGGCCAACGTTGCATGTCAAAATCGTAGTGTGCCCAAGCCCTGCGCCAAGTCGCCCACCCCCAAGTGTGGTTGTATTTTGAAAAGCGGTAACTCTCTTTTGGAGGCGTGTCTGCCGAAACGAATTGGTTTCCGCTGATGGTGCCGATTTCGGGGGTGTTTTCGTAGCGGGAGAGCAGCTCTTCACAGAAACGAAAGAAGGAGAGGCACGGAATACAGTCGTCCTCCAAAAAAATAGCCCGATCAAAATGCTGGAAGGTCCACTCGATGCCGGACCGGACTCTCTCCCGGCAGCCAAGATTGGTTTGGGCATAGTGGAGGGAGGTCTGCGGGTTCCAATCAACGAACCGATCGACCATGGCGCGTGTGGCGGCGCAGGTCGCTGCGTCGGCGGTGTTTCCCGGACGCGGGCCGTCGGCCATCACCACGAGGTGTTCGGGTTGAGCCTCCCGGATCTGAAGCAGTACGCGGCGGGTATGTTCCGGCCGGTTAAAGATAAAGAGAACGACGGGACTTTTCATGGCGGGAGTGGGGCGTCCGGTTCGCAATCATCCCTGAGGATCTAGGGAATCAGGGAGGCGGGGCCATTGAATACCCATTCAAGATACTTGGTCCGCAGGGGAAAGGGGAGGAGGGGTTCGGACCCGACGGGGTTGAAGCGGCGGATGAGTTTCTTCGCCGGGCCCTGAAAGTGGAGGTTAACCACGTCGATTTTCGCGTGGGTTTGAGCGTCGCGGAGGGAGGGGACGTAGACGCCGTCCGTGTATTCCCAGAAGACGCACTTGCGATTACGGCGGCGGATTTTGCGGCTTACGCAGCCATCGGGCTCGTTGATATTGGTATCAGAGTGCCCTTGGAGGAGCGTGGTGCCGTAGGCGTTGACGTCGTTGCGTTCGTCTTGGAGGTATTCGGCTACGAACTCCATTTCGCCCAGGTTGCGCAATTGCTTGCGGGCACGCGCTTCGTGGAACCGGACCCGCGCCTGATCAAGGTAAGCGGAATCGGTATAGCGTCGCATGATGTGCTCCAGAAACCCCTGCATCGTGGAACGGATAAAGGTGAGGTGGGGCGAGTAGCGTTGCATGGCAAAGCTCTTGTCGCCGAATTGGGCAAAGAGCGGGGCGAAGGGCTGGAAAACCATGAGGTCGCTATCGAGTGCGACGGTGTTTCCGCATCCGAGTCTTCGGCGGAGCTCATCGAGGAGAAACCACCGCTCCAGCACGAATCGCTCGTAGCGTTCGCGGAAGGTGGAGACGTGCACGTACACTTTTTGGAAGGCGGCAAGGGCGGGAGTCGCGAAGGTATCGAGCCCGTAAAGCTCCACCTTCCATTCCGGAGGGAACTGGGGTTGGGAGTCGCACACCAGAATGATGTGGGCGTCCGGGTTGAAAAAACGGGCGCTCTCGATCGCGCACTTTAGGTAGAAGGGGACGGTTCCGTAGTGGAAAAAGACGAAGGTGATCGGGGAAAGAGCGCTCATGTTCAGGATTTTCGGAGCCGAATTTTGAAGGGGCGAAGTCTGAGGGATGGCTGGGGGAATTTCGCTCTTTTTTTTAGGTGCGCCGTTTGCTGCGTGGGATCGCGACGCGTGACGGGCGGGGCCGGCGCTTAAGCTCTGCGAGGGTTTGGCGCGATCCATCCAGTTCCAATGGGGTTGGCAAACTTCCGTTGTGCTCTTTAGGTTGGTGGCACTTGTGGGAACCGCAACGGGCCAGATTGGAGAAGGAGGCTTCGCGTGATCGGCGTGGTCATTCCGACGCGCAACTGCCGGCCCTACTTGGAGCGGCATGTGGCGGGTTTGTCGCACTGGATCGATCTTGCGGAGGAGGTGGTGGTCGTGGACAGCGATTCGACCGACGGCACGGTGGAGTTCCTGCAGGCGCACCTGCCGCATCCCAATCTGCGGTTCTTGAGGCATCCCCCGGGACTGTATGCCTCGTGGAATTTCGGTATTTCGCAGATCCGGGCCAAGTACACGGCCATTGCGACTTGTGGGGACACGCTGAGCCGGGAGGGGGTGGAATCGCTTCTTCTCGGCATGCAGCGCCTCGGCTGTGACGTATTGATTTCGAAGCCTGTGTTTGAGGATCCCGAGGGGCGGGCCCTCCCCGCGCCGCGCTGGCCGGTGGACGAGGTCGTGGAGACGTTGGGGCTGGATTCCCCCCTCGCGCTGACTCGATTGGAGGCGCTCGCGTTCATGGCGGCGGATCTGAGCGCCGCTTTTACGGGGAGCTGCGCGAGCTGCCTCTTCCGGACGGAGGCGTTGCAGCAGAGGCCCTTTCCGACGGATGTCGGGGCTTCGGGGGATGGCGTGTGGGCCCTGCGGAATGCGCTTCAGATGATTTGGGGAGTCACTCCCGAGGTGGTTTCCACTTTTTTGAAACATCCGATCGACCCGGGTTCCGCAGATCGGAAAGCGCCGACGGGTGTGCAGTTGCGTCCGGATCTTTTCCTGGCCCAGTCGGTGGCGGAAGCGTTGGATACCGGATTGGTTTCGCGGGAAGCGTTGCAAGCGCTCGGGTGGCCGGAGATGGAGCGGAGGCTGGCGGAGTACTGCGTGGCGAAAGCCGATTTTGACCGGGCACGGAGGGGAAAACTGCCGTGGGTTTTCCGTCCCTCGGCATGGGGGAGCCGCATGCGAAGGAACCGAGCGCGTGAGTGCGTTCGGAGGTTGCGGTGTGCGATACTGGTGGCGGAGGATTTGCGGGCCGATTAAGGGAGGCGTTGGTCGGCTGGGAGGTGGCGTTTTCTGAGCGCACTTCGTTGGCACCGTTTTCAGTGCAAGAGTGCCAGTGCGGCCCGGGCGAGTGATGTGGCCTCGATCCCTTGGATCCCGGCGGGGCTGGCCTCTCCGTACAGGGTGGTGTGGGAGGGGCCATGCGGGGCCCATTCGGCGGCGCCCTCATACTGGCGGAACCAAGACACCGTGGGGGCGCCGGCCATGACGGCCACATGGAGTCCCCCGGAGTCCCCGCCGAGGTGGAGGCGGCTGACATGGAGCAGGGCAACCAGATCGAGCAGGCCGAGGTCGCCGGCAAAGACGCGGTGCGGCTGGAACGTGAGGTGATGGAGGAGGTGCGCGAGCTTGGCCCGCTCTCGTTCGTTGTCGGCGCAGGAGAGGACGATGGGGGTTTGGGGGGCGGCGAGATGGATCCGGTTGAGCGCGTCAGCGAGGGTTTCGGGGGGCAGCTCCTTGGCATCCTGCGTCGTGAAGGGGCTCACGTGGAGCAGGGGGCGGTCCGGCATCTCGGGAAATCCGAGCCGAGCTGCCACCGACTCGCGAAGGGGGGCTGGAATTTCGATGCGGTATTCGGGTTCGCCGCAGGGGATGCCGGCGGCCCGCAAAAACTCGCAGTGCTGTTCGGAGACGGGTTTGCCGCCGCGGGGAAGGGGAAGGGGGTGGGTGAAGAAGAGGCGTTTTTTGAGGGAGAGCTCGGAGCAGCGGCCGAGGCGCAGGGGGGCGCCTGAGAGCCACGTGAGGATGCTGGAGCGGTCGGAGCCGTTGAGGTTGAGCACGGCGTCGAAGCGGGCGGCGCGGAGTTTTTTTAGTCGGGGGCCGTCCTGCCAGGGTTTGGGGCCCTTTGGGAAGCGGGGGTAGCCCCAGACGCGGTCGACCCACGGCGCGACGGCGAGAAGCGGGGTGACGTGCTCGGCGACCATGACATGGAGTTCGGCGGCGGGCCATGCCTGGCGAATGGCCCAGAGTGCCGGGAGCAAATGGACGGTGTCGCCGAGGAAGCCGAGATCCAGGACGAGGATTTTGCGGGCATGCTGGGAGCGCGTCCAGAAGGTGTCGGGGTGAGGCACGGGCGGAGGATAGGAAGGGGGGGAGGACGGGGGACAGCAGAAACCGGCGGGGTGGGAGAGGTGCGGGCCTTTTCAGGGTAGGGGGGGCTCCAAGAGCGAGGGAGCGGGAGGGGCAGGGGAGGGAGACTGCGCAAAGATGCTTTTCTGTTCGTTTTTGCCGGGCTAGGGTTGTTCGATGCGGGGAAGTTATCCGATTGATTTTGATGCAGCCCATCAACTGATTGGGGATGCGATTATCCAACAAATCCCGTTTGCGTGCGGGAAGCTTGGGGGGACTGAAACGCGTGCGATTTATTATACCGATCGCTTTTTGAAGCTTTCCTTTGTGAAGTCGCTTTCTTGGAAGAAGTATGCGGAGCAGTTGTATCTTCTTT
The DNA here is from genome assembly GCA_041159065.1 of Verrucomicrobiota bacterium. Taxonomy (GTDB): domain Bacteria; phylum Verrucomicrobiota; class Verrucomicrobiia; order Chthoniobacterales; family Chthoniobacteraceae; genus Chth-196. The sequence continues at coordinate 4,269 of JBEBAG010000393.1, forward strand.
CGGGGGTGTATCCGGTGCGCGAGGAGGTGTTTTACGAATTTGCGGACCTTTACAAGCGGGAGGTGCTTCCGGTGATGGATTACCTTTACTTGTGGCAGGGGAGTCGGAAGGAAGCGGCGGTTCGGGAGAAATACGCTTCGGGTTCCTGTTATAGCGTGGGTTACATCACTGATTTTGCTCCGGAATCCTGGATCAAGGCGCTTCGGGGGAAGCGCGTGTTGGTGGTTTCACCGTTCTCGGAAACAGTCCGTGCGCAGTATGCGAAGCGGATGCTTTTGTGGCCATCGCTTCCCGATATTCCGCCCGAATTTGAATTGGTGACGCTTTCCTGTCCACTTTACTCCCATCTGGTGCCTCCGCGGCATCCGGATTGGAAAACGGCCTTAGATTTTTTGAAGGGAGAGATGGATTCTCTGGATTACGACGTGCTTTTGGTGGGGGCGGGTGCGTGGGGGTTGCCCCTTGCGGCGCATGCGAAGGTGCGAGGGAAAGTTGGAATCCATATGGGGGGTGCTGTTCAGTTAGTTTTTGGGATAAAGGGGGGGCGTTGGGATTCTTATGGGATTTACAATGAGCACTGGGTTTATCCGGACGTGAAGGAGACGCCGCAGGGGGTGGAGCAGATTGAGGGGGCGTGTTATTGGAAACCGCAGGGCTAGCGGGGGATCCGTTTGGGGGCGGGAGGAAATCCCTTGCGGGGGGGGAGGGATTCGCGGGAGGGTGGGGCTTTCTGGGGGCGCCCTTGTTTTGAAAGTACTTGCGATCAAATTGAAGTTGCTCGGGGATGTGGCGGTCCTCGTGCCGGCGCTTCGCGCCCTGCATGAGGCTTGGCCCGGGGGGGAGCTGCACGTGCTGGTTCGTGAGGAGGCGGTGCCGGTGCTCGAGAACATCCCGTGGATCCGCCGGGTCTGGGGGGTTCCCAAGCGGCTCTCCTGGTGGGGGCCGGGGGGGATTTGGGCGCGAATCCGGGAATGGCGAGGGGTGGGGTTTGACCGGTCGGTGGATTTCGAAGGCAATGATCGGGGCGCCATTTTGAGTCGTTTGATCGGGGCGCCGGTCCGGTTGGGGAGTCTGGCTCCGCGGGGGTTTCTGGGGCGGCGGCGTTGTTACACGCAGACGGTGGGGAAGCGGGCGGACGGGGTGCACGAGGTGTATCGGGATTTGCACACCTTGGGGGCGTGGGGGATTCCCGGGCCGAGTTCGTTGGAGGGGGAGGTGCATCCTGCGCCGGAGTGGGCGGATTATGCGGAGTCGGTGCTGGCCGAGCGTGGGGGGGTTGTGGCGCATCTTTCGACCAGCCAACCGAAAAAGGAGTGGCCGGTGGATTGCTGGGCGGAGGTGGCGACCCGGGCATTGGAGCGGGGGGTGCCGATGTATTTTTCCTCGGGGGTGAGCGTGCGGGAGCGGGCGCTGCTGGACGCGTTGAAGCGGCGGGTGCCCGGGGCGGTGGTGCTGCCTGCGGCGCCGGGCTTGGCGGCGTTTATTGCGGTGTTGAGCCGGGCGGGGGTGTTTGTATCGGGGGACACGGGGCCGCTGCATCTTGCGGCGGGGCTGGGGATTTCGACGGTGGGGATTTTTGGGCCGAGCGACATGGGGCAGTGGCTTCCGATGGCGCGGGAGTGCGAGGGGTTGAAGGGGGGGGCGTGTGTTTGCAGCGGCCACGCAAGGGAGTGCGGGAGCGAGACGCCGTGTATTCGGGGAGTGAGTGTGGAAGCGGTTTGGGGAAAGATTTTGGACCGGTATGAGCGAGTTTCCTCAAAGCGTTAGCGGGTTGCTGCCCATCAGCGTTTCGATGATTGCGCGCAACGAGGCGCACAATTTGCCACGCAGTCTGGGGAGTGTGCGGGGGTGGGTGGCGGAGATGGTGGTGGTGGTCAACGACTGCACGGACGACACCGTGGCGGTGGCGGAGCGTCTTGGGGCGCGGGTGATTGAGCACGCGTGGGAGGGGTATCGGGACCAGAAGATTTTCGCGCTGGCGCAGGTGACGCAGCCCTGGGTGTTGGCGTTGGATGCGGACGAGGAGGTTTCGGAGGCGATGGCCGCGGCGATTCAGGAGTGGGTGCGGAACCCGCCGGCGGGGTATGCCGGCGCGGCCTTTCGGCGCAAGGTGTGGTTCTTGGGACGTTGGATCACGCACGGGGACTGGTATCCGGACTGGAGTTTGCGTTTGTTCCAGCGTGGGCGGGGGAGGTGGTCCGGTTCGCCGGAGCACGACAAGATTGAGTTGGAGGGGGCGTATCGGAAGGTGCGGGTCGATTTGCACCACTACTCCTTTCCCACCATGAATGCGCACACGCTGAAGATGCCGGTGTTTGCGGAGTATTTCCTCAAGCGCCAACTTGCGGCGGGCAAACGGTGGTCGCTGGCGCGGACGCTCAGCCGGTCGGTTTGGCGGTTTGTGCGTGCGTACTTTGTGCGGCGGGGTTTTTTGGACGGGTTCCCCGGTTTTTACATTGCGGTGGCGACGGCGTTTTCGACCTTTACGCGGTATTCACAACTATTTGAATACGAAGCGAATCAAAGAGATTCCCTTCGCCGCTGAGTCGAGGACGGGGTCCCCCCGGGGGGGAGGGCGGATCAGCGGCCGTACTTGAGGAAGTGGCGCAGGAGGTTCGCGTAGTAGGCGCCGTTTTTCGTGGGCTCGGGCAGGGTGGTTTCGTGCGCGGGCGCGCCGCGGCGCAGGAAGGCGTGATCGAAGAGCGACTGGGGGATGCCCCATTTTTTATAGAACTGCCTGCGGCCGTTGTTTTTTTTGATCTTCCCGGTGCTGCGGGAGATGAAGTGGTAGACGAGGCTGTCGCCGACTCCGAGGAAGCAGCGGCAGCCGGCCTGCCACATTTTCATGCTGAGATCATTGTCGCTGCTGATGCCGGGGCTGAAGTCGGCGCTGAATCCGCCGATGGCGTTCCACCAGCGCCGGCTCAGGACGGTGGGCGGCCAAGTGGCTCCCAGCCAGTCAGGTTTGACAAGATCCGGGGCCGCGCGCAGGAGTTCGGATTCCCGGAACGTGGCGGCGTCGCGTCCGAAATCGCGGACGCGCACGCAGGCGTTTCCGGTGTCGAGGGGTTCGATCATGGTGCCTGAGAGCATGCAGGCATCATGGCCGAGGGATTGGATTTTGCGGGCGAGCGCGACATCCCATCCGGGGCAGCAGTACATGTCGTCGTTGAGGTAGACGATCCAGTCGTTTTGGGCGAGGGCGGCGGCGAGGTTGACGGCGTAGCAAATGCCGATGTTTTGGGTGCTGACGGTGTGTGCGAGTCCGAGGGAGCGGACGTATTCGAGGCTGCCGTCGCGGCCGTCGTTGAGGTGGACGAGGATTTGATGGGAGAGCTGTGAATGGTTGCGGAGCGAATCGAGGCAGAGCCGGAGGAACTCGAGGTTGTTCCAGGAGGGAATGACAATGGAGAAACCGGTGCACTGGGAAACCGGGGCCGGTTGAAGTTGAACGGACATCGCGGGGGGAGGGTAGCATTCCGGGTGCGGGTGGGCACCAGGGATGTTTTCCCTGGTGGGCGAGGGGGCATTCCGGGGATGCGGGGGAGGGGGGTGGCGCGGAGGCTGCTTTTCGTGGAGGGAAGAATTTATTGGATCCCATGAAGCGCGTTTTCCCCCTCCTCGCCGATCGAATCCGGAGTGCTGTAGCGGTTGACGTGCGTTTTCGACGCGGGGTCGGGATGGGGAGTCTGGCGTGGTTTTTGGTGGCCTTCGCCGTGGGCGTTCCTGCGAGCGCCGGGGCGGCGGTGAGGCTTTCGCCGCCATTTTCCAAGCACATGGTGTTGCAACGGGAATTTGCGGTCCCGGTTTGGGGGGATGCGGATCCCGGGGAAGAGGTGACGGTGGAATTTGCCGGCCAGAGGAAGACGGCGGTGGCCGGTGCGGACGGGCGCTGGGAGGTGCGCTTGGATGCGATGGCGGCGAGTTCGGAGGGGCGCACGCTGACGGTGCGGGGGAAAAACGAGGTAAGCATTCCCGATGTGTTGGTGGGGGAGGTGTGGCTGGCCACGGGGCAAGCGAACATGAGCCTGGGTCTGGTGGCGGCGCACAATGCGGCGGAGGAGTTATCCAAGGCGATCGATCCGCTCCTGCGGTTTTTCACGGTGAAGAAACACGTGGCTGCAGAGCCGCGCCGGGATGGGGCGGGGACGTGGCAACTGACCACGCCCGAGACCGCCCGGTGGTTTTCCGCGGTGGGGTACTTTTTTGCGAAGGAACTGCGCGAGCGCCTCGGGTGTCCTGTGGCGGTGCTCCACGCTTCCTGGGGGGGCGCTCCGGCGCAGACTTGGATGAGTTTGGGGGCCTTGAAGGGTGACCCCGCGTTTCGAGAGCACGTGGTGGCCTACGATCGTGCGTTGGCTCGAAGTCACGAGGTGCGGGCGAACACGGAGCTGGTGGAGGGGTACGAGCGGAAGCTCAAGGAGTGGAAAGAGCAGGTGGAGCCGAGTCGGAAGAAAGCGGTGGATGAATGGCTTGCGTCGGTTTACCGGGGGGAAAAACGGCCCTGGCCGAGCGACCTGCCCGGGGAGCCGGTGAATCCGGACCCGTTTGGGACGCCGTCGCAGAGCGGTCGGACCTCGATCCCCGCCGGGCTGTTCAACGGCATGATTTTCCCGCTGGCTCCCTACGGGATGCGCGGGGTGATTTGTTATCAGGGGGAGTCCAATGGCTCGCAGGGGCTCGAGTATCGGAAGCTTTTTCCGGCCCTCATTTTGGACTGGCGGAAGCATTGGGGGCGGGAGTTGCCGTTTCTGTATGTGCAGCTGGCTGGCTGGGATTTTCATCCGGATTCTCCCGAGGAGAAGCATTCTTGGCCGTGGCTTCGGGAGGCGCAGCGAATGGCGCTTTCGGTGCCGAGGACGGGTATGGCGGTGGCCGTGGATGTGGGCGATCCCAAGAGTGTGCATCCAAGCAATAAGGAGGTGGTGGGGCAGCGGCTGGCTTTGGTGGCGCGCAAGGTCGCCTACGGGGAGGCGATTTCCTGCTCCGGGCCGGTTTACTCCGGGATCAAGGCGGAGGCGAAGGCGCTGCGTGTGCTGTTTCAGGAGACGGGTCGCGGCTTGGTGATTGGCCAAGCCCCGTGGCATGCGGATGGTGTGGAGCCGTTGGGGACGGACCGACTGGTGGGGTTTGCGATTGCAGGCGAGGATCGGAAATGGTTCCGCGCCAACGCGGAGATCCAGGGGGATACGGTGCTGGTTTGGCACCCTGAGGTGCCGGAACCGGTGGCGGTGCGTTACGGGTGGGCGAATGCGCCAAGATGCAATCTTTACAATCGAGAGGGCCTGCCTGCGGGCCCGTTCCGTTCGGACGAGTGGCGCTGAGCCGGGGGTGAGGCGGGGGAGTCTGGACGGTTCCGGTGGGGGTGCTTTGAAAAACCGAAGCCCGCACGGGGGGGGCGTGCGGGCTGGGAGAGGCGGGAGCGGGCGGCTCGGAGGCCTTGCGGCAGGTCAGGGTTTTTCGGGGGAGTTCGCCGGGGTTTGAGTTTTGGGCGCCAGGGACTTGAGGGATTCCGCGTCGAATTGGAGGAAATTCGGGTCGGAGAGGAGCGCGTCGAGGGCTTTTTCCACCTCTTCCGGGGAGATGGTTTTGTCAGCACTCGACTGGACTTGTTCGGCGATCAGTTTGCGGAAGGCGGGGTCTTTGGCCATGGCCTTGCCGGCCTTCGCGATTTGCTGGAGGGACTCGGGGTTTTGAAATGCGGCGGTGAAGAGGGCGTCCATGGAAGCGGCCGGTTGGTAGTCCTTGGGGATTTCGAAGAGGTTTGGGTCAAGAGCCTCTTCGCGGGAGGAGATCAGGCGGGACATGGAGCTGAGGCCCATGATGCGGGTTTGCATCTTCACCACCATTCCGGGGAGTTCCTCGAAGTTGAACGCGGGGGAGGTTTCGCTCCCAAGACCTTGCACGCCGGAGAGTGCGGCGTTGATGGTTCGGTAGTTGGGGAAATCTTGGACGACCCAGAACTTGGCTTGGAAGAGTTCGGACTGGGTTTCGAAGACTTCGGCTTGGTAGTTGCCGATGGTTTCTTTTTCGCCGGTGGGGGTGGGCTTGGATTGCAGCGCTGCGACGAGTTTCGGATGGGTTTCCCGGGCGTTTTTGGCTTCGGTTTCCGGGAGGCGGAAGAAGGTTTTGCTCGGATGGTGGAGGAAGGTGGCGCCGTTTTTCTCGGAGCTGAGGAGAGAGAGACCTGAGAGCATGCCTCCGGCGAAGTCCATGCGGCTCTTGGTGTTTTGAACGGAGAGGGTTTCCTTGCCCTGCATCATTCCGGACTGGTGGTATTCGAGTACGATATCGGCGCGGGCCGGGGAGGGGGCAGCGAGGACGGAGGCGACGGCGAGCAGTGCGCCTAAAAACTTCGTTCTGAACATGGTCTTGGTGCGTCTTGGGTTTCGGGTGGAAGCGGGCGGAGTGCCTCGCTTGCCCGCCTGTACCAACGGGTTCAGAGCGGAAGGTTACGGAAAAAGCGGACTTTTGGGCTGCGGCTCAGCGACGAGCGAGGCGGGTTTGGGAGAGGACCTCGTGGAAGCCGCGCCCTGGGCGGAAGAGAAAGACGAAGAAGCAAACGAGATAGGCGAGGCTTGCCGCGCAGAGGAGCGGGATTCGGAGCGGGGGAAAGGGGAGGAGGAGTGCGAGGAGGGGAGCGAGGAGGCCGCCCCAGACGATGGTCCAGCGCAGGAGGAGGCGGGGGCGGGAGGCGGGGCGTCCATCGGGGCCGAGGATGCAGAGTCCGAGGAGGTGTGCGCCCAGGGGGGTTCGGAGTACGAGAAGGGAGCCGAGTTGGGTGAGTGCGGCGAGGCCGAGGGCGAGGGCGTTGCCCCATCCGTTAATGAACGCGAGAACGGCCAGGACTCCGAGGAAAAGAGGGGGGAGGGGAAAGCTGCTGGCGAGGCTTTGGATCGGTTTGG
>JBEBAG010000394.1:0-2792 GCA_041159065.1 Verrucomicrobiota bacterium
TTTCCAACCACAGACGAAACATCCGCTGCCGCCGCCCATCCTCCCCCGAGAGAATCCACGGCAGATTCAAGCGCCCGCCCTCTCCCTCGATCTCCACCCGAAACCCCTTCCCGGCTCCCAAGTCCCCCTGCAAAAGGGAACTGTACCGGTCCACCCCCGGGTTCATCGCCATCGCTACCCCCGAGTGCGCCATCGCCAACGCCTCCATCGCGCGCGCCTCCTCCCCCTGCGTCCGCATCCGCTCCTGCAGCCAGTAAAACCACCCGCCAATCGCCATCGAAAGCACAATCACCCCCCAGAACACGGCCAGCAAAGCCGATCCCCTCCGCCTGCCTCTGCTTTGTGTCAGTCGCTGCATCGTTCCGTAGTTCCTTATTGAATCTTGGATGCCGGCACCGCCAGAACCACCTCAAACGGCCATTCCGAGGCGCGTCTCCAGAGCTTCATCCGGATCAACGCCGGCCTCTGGTTGGCGTCCTCCCACCGTTCCACCGGGTAGGGTATCCCAGGATGAAAGTACCGAAGCTCGAACGCCGCCACGTCCGGCACCAACGGAATCCACTCATACTGGCTCTCCGGCTCACTCACCAATCGCCGCCGAACCCCCAAATCCTGCTGCCGCGAAGTCGCTGCCGAGGGCTGCAGCGTCAAGGTCACCGCGTAATCATCATCCGGCGCCGCCGAGGTCAGCAGCGACACCCCCGCGCGCGCCACCCAAGTCACCTCATCCGCAGAAGCCTGCCCCACCAAATGGGGAATCCCCCGGATGGCGTCCGGCTGCCGGGGCGGAATCGCTTTGATCGACTCCTGAAGGTAACGCACCACCCCCTCGTTCACCGTCGTCTCCAGTTGCGCGACCCGCGAATCCTCCAGCGACAGCAACACCGTTCCCACCAGGCGGTACATCGAGAAAATCATCAATCCCAGGACCGCCACGCCCACCATCACCTCCAGAAGCGTAAAGCCCCCCCGCCCCCTCACCGGCCCGCGGCCCTGAGCGTTACAAGCCCGTTGGGTACGCATAAAATTTGAGCTCTCGGCTTGCCGGACGACTTCCCGCCATCCAGCTCACCTCCAAGGTCACCTCCAGCATCCCCTCCACGCTCTGCTTGCGCTGGTCCACCAATTTCAGCGGCACCACCCGTTGCACCATCCGCATCCCCTCGAACTCCCCCTTCATTTCCACCCCACCCGGATTGTCCGCATAAGGCTGCGCCATCGCCTCCAATTCCCGCATCGTGTTCAGAAGCGCACGCCGCGCCCGGGAATCCTGTTTCTGGAAAATTCCCGCCTGCAGCCCCACCTCCACCGAGTGCGCAAGGGCGAGGATGGCCAGCGCGAAAATCGCCGTCGCCACCATCACCTCCATCAAAATAAACCCCCCTCCCGTCCCGCGCGGGGGCGAAATCTCCCCTCTCGCCCCCACCCCGCCTCCCCTCTTCGAGCGTCTCAGGCTTCCCCTCATGGCGTGCGCATCAGCACCAAATCCGGATCCGGCGACACCGCGCCAAATCGCAACACCCACCACCCCTTATTCCCCGAATAAGCCACCTCGACCGGCTCCCGCAGCCCCGCGGGCCAGAAACTCCACTCCGGTGCAGGCGACTTGTCCCGCGCCGCCACCCGCTTGAGCTCAAAGCGCTCGTCCTTCTCAAACTCAAACACCAACACCGGCTTCTCCTCCGCCCCAATCCGCCCCCCCGGAGGGCCGGCAACCTGGTCCGACTGGAACCCAAGCCCCCCCTTGAGCCACTGCAAACGCACCTCCGCTCCAGACTCCCGGGCCCGCTTTGCGGCCGTTCTCACCACCGCTTCAAACTCCACCATCCGGTCCCGCAACCGACGCTCCGCAAGCACCCCGCTCACACTGGGCACCGCAATCGCCAGCATCAGCAGCGCCACCATCAGCGCCATGCACAGCTCCAAAAGCGTGAACCCCCGCTCCCCTTCCCTCCCTCCACTCCCTCCCGCGCCCACCAACCGCGGCACCGCCTCGCAAACCGCACGCCACCCCGGAAAATTCCAGGCGTTCGGAAACCCCTTGCACTGTTCAGGCTTGGCCCCCTGCACGCGGCAGTCCCGCCCCTCCAAAAACACACACTCCCCGTTTGCCCGATTCTTGAGAGCCAAACCATCCCTTCCAGGCCTCAGTTCCGTATACGCCTCGATGAAATCCCGCTCCTCCATCCCCACCCACGCCGCCATCGCGGCGATCTCCCGCTCCCCGATACGCACCATGCCGGGCCAGCGGCAACACGCCGTACACCGCTGACATTCGTAGACGACCTGATACTCCATGCGACCTCCAAAAACTCCTCCAACTCCCAGAGACCTCAAGCCCCAAAATCCGCTCAATTCCCTCCCGCCCCCCCTGGGAATCCCCCGCGTGCGAATTCCATCCAAGTACCGCATCGAACGACTCTCCGCTCGCCTCCTGCTAAACCCTCCCGCCTCCCCCCTTGACTTCTCATCCACTCCTCAGTTCACCTCCCTCCTTCCTATGAAATTCTTATCCCGCTCCTTCCCAGCCGCCGCCCTCGCGGCCTCGGGTTTGGCCATCGATGCGCACGCCGCCGTGGACTTCGTCAAGGACATCCAGCCCATCCTCGAACTCAACTGCGTGTCCTGCCACCGCGAAGGAAAAGGCAATTCCAAAGGCGGCGTCCGCCTCGACACCTTCGAACAAGCCACCACCAGCGGTGACAACGGCCCCGCCCTCGTCCCGGGAAAGCCCGAGAAAAGCCCCCTCTACACCACCACCGTCCTCCCCGACGATGATGACCTTTTGATGC